>JACOSC010000022.1 GCA_016179055.1 Acidobacteriota bacterium | reverse complement strand
CTGTTAATAGCCGGGGGTGGCGTTTCGCCACCCCCGGACCGTAACCCCCGCGCGGGCCGACCCTGAAAGGGTCGCGGTCGTCCGCCCACACCGGACCTTACGTGGACCCTTACAGGGTCCGGCCGGGGGTGATGGCCTTCCGTGGGTGGCGCGGGGCGCCACCCACGGCTATTAACAAGGTCCCCTTCAGGGACCAGCCGGCGACCGCCCTGAACAGTTACAGTCAATTTAGATGGCAATCGCCGGAGTTTCAAAGTGAGAATGAAGCTCTCCCTTTTGCCTGGACAGGAATTATGATACAAGCTGTTCTCCCTGAGGAGAACCTCTTTTTTCCAGCGTAGTCTGGAAAAAAGCGTAGTCCCTTAGGGGCAGATACTTATCCTGATCTGATGCTAATTTCCATCTGGTCGAGTACATCTTACGGAAATCACCCCTACACACCCCGCATGGAGAATCGATAGCCCCTAGTTTCACCGGGTAAACAATGGGCTCTCGACGCTCCGCACTCATCCGGCGGCCGCGCCGTCACGGCCAAGGGTCTAATCGACGTGTTCGCAGGCCTAGCTTACGCCTTCGGGTTTGAGCCAGTCACGGGCGCGGTCGACGGCCCGTTGCCATCCCGCATAGCCTCGCTCGCGGTCGGCCTCGGAGGTTGCCGGTTCGAACGTTCTTTCGGCTTTCCAATTGTGTGCCAACTCATCGACGCTTTTCCATAACCCCACAGCCAATCCGGCCAGATAACCGGCGCCGAGGGCTGTGGTCTCCGTGACGGCCGGCCGCACCACCGGCTTGCCGAGGATATCGGCCTGGATCTGCATCAACAGCGCATTGCTCGTGGCGCCGCCATCGACTCGCAATTCGGCCAGCGGAATGCCGGATTCTTTTTCCATCAGCGCAATCACATCTCGTGATTGATATGCCATGGATTCCAGCGTTGCCCGTACGATGTGGCTGCGGTTGGTTCCTCGTGTAATTCCAAGGATCGTGCCGCGCGCGTACATATCCCAGTAGGGAGCGCCGAGCCCCACGAAAGCAGGAACCACATATACGCCATCGCTCGCCGCCACGGCGCCGGCAACCTTCTCGCTGTCGGCGGCGCTGTTGATGATTTGTAATCCATCACGCAACCACTGTATTGCGGCTCCGGCCATGAAGACGCTGCCTTCCAAAGCGTATGGTATGGCGCGGCCGGCGCCGGCGGCAACGGTAGTCAGCAGTCCACTCTGCGAGGGCACGGCGCGGCGGCCGGTGTTCATGAGCAGAAAGCAGCCGGTGCCATAAGTGTTCTTGGCCATGCCGGGCGCAAAGGCGGCCTGGCCGAAAAGGGCCGCTTGCTGATCGCCGGCGTTGCCGGCTATCGGAATCGACCGTCCAAACCATTCGGCCGTGGTTTCGCCATAGACGGCGCTCGACGGGCATACTTCCGGCAAAATGGCTTCAGGAACATCGAGCGCCTGTAAGAGATCTTTGTCCCAGCGGTGGTCATGAATATTGTAAAGAAGCGTGCGTGAGGCATTCGTGTAATCGGTCACATGAACGCGTCCTCCGGTCAATTTATAGATCAACCAAGAATCCACGGTGCCGAACATTAAATCGCCGGCTTCTGCCTGAGCGCGCGCCCCGGGAACGTTGTCCAACAGCCATTTCACTTTGGTGCCTGAAAAGTAAGCATCGAGCACGAGGCCTGTCTTTTCTCGGATCATTTTGTCCGCCCCGCGCTTTTTAAGTTCCTCGCACAGCGGGGCAGTCCTACGACACTGCCATACAACGGCATTATGTATGGGACGGCCGGTCTTGCGCTCCCACAGAATGGTAGTTTCACGCTGGTTAGTAATGCCAATCGCGGCAATTTCTCGGGCGGAGATTCCAGTATCGGCCAGCACGCGGCGGGCGGTTTCGATTTGCGAGCGCCAAATCTCATACGGATCATGCTCAACCCACCCCGGCTGCGGATAAATTTGTTGGAACTCCTGCGATGCCGATCCGATTGGGTCGCCCGCCGTGTCGAAAATAATTGTTCGTGAGCTCGAGGTTCCCTGGTCCATAGCCATGACGTATCGTTTCATGGATTCTCACTCCTCATATTTATCGCTCATCGGCCGCTTCCGGGCGACCCTGGCCGCGACCACGGCTCGTCTGATTACGTCTCGATAGCGTGTGATTTCGGTACGATGTAAGCTCCGTAGGAGCGACATGTTTATAGCAGGGGCTGCTGGCTTTAAGACTCAAGCCCCGTAGGGGCGACATGTGAGCCATCACGACCGACCACATGTCGCTCTTTAGAAACTTCGTAACCGTTCACGGGTGGTGGATACCCCCAGCTTCCGCTAGGGGTCTCTTGTGTGCTCTCAGTGAGCCCAGCGAACAGTTACGAAACTTCCTTAGTTTCATCTTGGTATCTGCTTGCCGTCTTCGCAAGCTGGGGGACTCCTACGGAGCTTGTCTCTTATTTCGGATGCCTGTGCTATAAACATGACACCCCTACGGGGCTGATACTTATCCTGATCTGATGATAATTCCCATCTAGATTGAGTACATCACGCGGCAATCACACCCTCTCGATTTTCCATGCCGCGGCGGAGGCGCATCCCGACAACTCCGGTTTATCAACGCCCTTATACTGAATGAGAACTTTAAAAACTTCGCCCATGCCATCAGGCATGATTAAATTCTTGATCGCCAAACGCGTATTGATCTGCCGAATCGGGTCCGGTCTTGGCAACGGCGAATTGCGAATTGCGGATTGTGGAGATAACAACTCCTCTCCGCGGCCGTCATCAGTCTGGGCGTTTCCCCGGGCGGATGAACAACTCGCGGTCTTGGCCATCGTGTCCAGGTAGCTCGCCAGGCCTAAGCCCATCAAAAAATTTTTTTGCGACGTGAGGCAGGCGGTGAGCCACCCTAGCGCTTCCCCTTGGCGTATCAGATCAGAAAAATTCACATGGGCCGTAATGTCCTGCTCGCCCAGATGCGCAAACGGGTCCGCCGACGTATTATGCCGATAATAGCACTGCCGCGTTCCCTGCGGGCGCCATGGCGAGTAAAGTTCATCGGCCAAGTATCCGTAATCGATAGTGATAACGAAGCCCTTATCTAAGATTCGACTAATTCTCTCCATCCAGTACAGAGCCGACAGATTAATCTCGGCGTATTGATGGTCTTGCAGAGCAATTCCTTGCTCGCCGAAATACTCTTCAAGTCTTGGGCTCGAGAGTTCGCCGTGGACCTCTTCCAGACGACCGGCGTTTTCGACAACATAGACTTCCTCGAGGCGGCCGGCATTCTGATAAACGCGATGAACCGGCAGGGCATCGAACCATTCATTGGATATCACGCAGCCGATTCCGTGCAGATTTTCCAGTGCCGGCCAGTCGGTCCAATGGAGTATGTCATAGCTCAGCCAGGCCCGTAAATTTTCCTTTTGTTTTTCACGGTGATAGGGACTGGTCTCACTGAGATGCAATTGTAAGTGGTCTAACAAGGCGGGTTCGTCGCTTTGCAGCGCATTCAAGATATCCAGGGCCAGCAGACCCTTGCCGGCGCCGATTTCCACCAGTAGAAAGGGACGCGGGCGCTCCAACTTATGCCACAGCTCAGCCATCTGTTTAGCGACCAAACGTCCAAAGATCGTATGGAGGTCAGCGCTCGTGTAGTAATCGCCTTCCTTACCAATCTTGGGCGCCGGTCGCTGGTAATAACCGTGAATAGGATGATAGAGCGCGGTTTGTATGAATTCTGCAAAAGTGATACGACCGGCGCGCGAGATCTTTTGTCGCAATATGGCCATCAAGGCTACATGGGTTGGTGAATCCACAAGGCGCCTACTTTCCGCGAAAGAAGAGCATTAGTATGGTCAAGACTATGCTGATCAGTATGGAGGTGGCCAGCGGGAAATAAAATGTGAAATGACCTTTTTTAAAAAAGAGGTCGCCGGGCAGGCGGCCGATTCTTGAGGTCCATGGCCATTGACTGCCCCATACGAAGAGCGCGCCGACTATCAGTAAGGCGACACCCAAGACCATGAGTAATCGACCAAAGGACTGCATACGTGCGTAACTACCGGCTTCGTGCGCTCTGCAGGTCCCGCGCGGAGGGGAAATTACCCGCAGAGCTCAAGCGCATTGAAAAAATAGGGCACCTCGAAGGCGACGGATTCCGGCGAATCCGAACCGTGAATGACGTTTCGCTCAATGGAGGTTCCATAATCGCCCCGAAGGGTTCCCCGGGGAGCTTTTTTAGGATCGGTCGGGCCCATCAAGTCGCGCAATCGCCCAATGGCCGCTTCGCCTTCCAGCGCCATGACCACCACGGGCCCTTCCGACATAAAAGCGGTTAAACTCTCATAAAAGTGTTTCCCTTGGTGGACAAGGTAAAAGCCGGCCGCTTGCGCGGGGCTCATCCGTATCATTTTCATTCCGAGAATCTTGAAGCGGTTGGCCTCTAATCGCCGCACCACTTCGCCTACAATTCCTTGCGCAGTACCATCGGGCTTCACAATCGTTAAAGTTCTCTCAATGGCCATATCATTCCTTATGAAAAGATTTTGGTAACTGTTCACGTGGGTCAGGGGTCGGGGGGTCGGGCGATTTTGATTGAATTTCTTTTCCGAACCGTCCGCAATCCGTTAAGCATCGCCCCACTACCCAATCTCTAAATCACGAAAATTCCTAACAGACATTGGCACCCCCGGTCCCTCAGCCTCTGATCCCTGACCCCCGATCCCCGTGAACAGTTCAAGATTTTGTAACTACGAGCGAGGCGTGTTCCTCTAGGATATGCAGATGCCGTATGCAGACTATTATTCGAATAAGCTTTCGGATACCGGCGTAGGTCTTGCCGCCAGCCCGCGTGGCGTTTAGGCGCGTAAGCGGCGCATAACCGTCTCGCCAATGTCCGCGGGACTTTGCGCCACGGCAATGCCTGCCGCGCGCATGGCGGCCATTTTTTCTGTCGCGGTTCCTTTGCCGCCGGCGATTATGGCGCCGGCATGCCCCATACGACGCCCCGTAGGCGCGGTCTGTCCGGCGATGAAGCCGATCACGGGTTTCTTAAATTCCGCATGGATGTAACGAGCGGCTTCTTCCTCGGCCGTGCCGCCAATCTCGCCGATCATAACCACCGCGTCGGTCTCGGCGTCGGCGTTGAATAAGCGCAACGCATCAAGAAAGGTGGTTCCAATAATAGGATCGCCGCCAATCCCAATACAGGTAGATTGTCCAATGCCGCGCTGAGTCAACTGATCGACGGCTTCATAGGTCAATGTTCCGCTACGCGAAATAACGCCAATTTTTCCCGGCTTATGAATGTGCCCAGGCATAATGCCCATTTTGCACTGTCCCGGAGATATTATGCCGGGGCAGTTTGGACCAATCAAGCGCGTGCCGGGACGCTCCTTGAGAAAAGTGGCCACACGCACCATATCCATAGTAGGTATGCCTTCGGTAATGCATACGACGAGCGGCAAGCCGGCTTCGGCGGCTTCCATGATGGCATCGGCGGCAAAAGGCGGCGGAACAAATATCAAAGACGCCGTGGCGCCGGTTGCGATGGCAGCGGACTCCACCGTATTAAATACCGGGACGCCTTCGTGAGTCATCCCGCCCTTGCCGGGCGTCACGCCGGCAACGATTTGCGTCCCGTAAGCGATGCACTGCTTGGCGTGAAAGGTGCCCTCGCGTCCGGTAAATCCCTGCACAATTACGCGAGTATCTTGGTTGACTAATATCGACAATCATAACCTCCCATCCACTACGGATCCGCGCCTCGCTCGGCGATCCCTATCGGTTTTCGGCCTTTCCTGATTCTCCGACCGGCGGCCGGCGGCCGGCGGCCGACGTGGCTAAGGACGACGCGTGATCGACTGGACCACCTTCTCGGCCGCGTCCTTCATGCCGGCGGCGACAATAAAGTTCAATCCGGAATTCAGCAGAATTTCTCGTCCCTTCTCGACGTTGGTTCCTTCCAGTCGCACCACAACCGGCACGCGGACGCCGATGCTCTTGGCGGCGTCGACGACGCCGTTGGCCACAATGTCGCAGCGCATAATTCCACCGAAGATATTGATGAGCACGGCTCTGACATTCTTGTCGGAAAGCAAAATCTCGAAGGCGTGGCGCACTTGTTCGGCATTGGCGCCGCCGCCGACGTCGAGGAAATTGGCGGGGCTACCGCCGGCCAGTTTAATAATGTCCATGGTCGACATGGCCAAGCCGGCGCCGTTAACCATGCAGCCGACGTTGCCATCCAGCCTGATATAATTTAGGCCGTGGCGCGAAGCTTGGACTTCCAGGGGGTCTTCTTCGTCGATATCCCGCAACTCTAAAAGATCTTTATGTCGGTAGAGGGCATTGTCATCGAAATTGACTTTGGCGTCCAACGCGTAAAACTCGCCTTCCTCGGTCAACAAAAAAGGATTGATTTCAACCTGCGAAGCGTCCATCTCAACAAACACGCGGTACAAGCCCTTCATGAATTGCACGGCTTTGTCGATGAGGGCGTGGGGAATATCCAGGCCAAAGGCGAGCTTGCGCGCCTCGAAGGCTTGGAAGCCGACACTGGGACTGATGAATTGTTTATGGATAAGCTCCGGTGTTTCATGGGCGACCGATTCGATCTCCATGCCGCCGGCCCGGCTGGCTATGAAAACCGGGCATTGCGCGCTGCGATCCACGACGATTCCCAAGTAGAATTCGCGCGCAATATGCAGCCCTTCTTCGATCAGCACCCGCTTGACTTCTTTGCCCTCGGGTCCGGTTTGTTGGGTAACCAATCGGCCGCCGATCATTTGCTTGGCCAGCGCGCGCGCTTCCTCCGGCGTTCTGGCCAACTTGATGCCGCCGGCTTTGCCGCGGCCGCCGGCATGAATCTGGGCTTTGACCACGACGAGGCCGCCCAATTTTTTGGCCACGGCCGACGCTTCGTCGGCATTAAAGGCCACTTCACCGCGAGGAATCTTGACCCCGAATCTTTCGAGAATTCGCTTCGCTTGATATTCGTGTATGTTCATGTTGGCCTTTCCGTTTACAAGAATTTTTACTCTGGGAGTTTATAGTACACGCCTAGGATTGTCAAATTTTTCCGAATCATCAGAGGGAGTGATGATCCCGAAAACGTGATATACTTCTAGCCGTTAGGGTAAGGGACTGATTTTCTTTGTGTGCGTGGAAAACTCTGTAGAGGCCAGGTCATGATCATTTATCTGGACGTTTGTTGCCTCAATAGACCGTTCGACAACCTTACTCAGGATCGAGTGCGGCTCGAATCTGAGGCCGTTCTTACAATTCTCAGCCGCGGAGAAACAGAAAGCTGGACGTTTTTGAACAGCGAAGTCGTCGATGCGGAGGTCTCTAAAATAGTCGATGGTGAGCGAAGGCAGAAAGTTTGTCTGGTGGCCGCCATGGCCCAGTCCTATGTCCTTCTGGATGAAACAGCAGAAAAGCGAGCGCTGGCGCTGCGAGCGTTGGGCTTTAAAGCTTTTGATGCTCTTCATGTCGCTTGTGCCGAGAAAGGCCACGCGGACATTTTATTGACGACCGATGACCATCTGTTGCGTAAGGCTTCTCAGAATAAAGCGACGCTAGACGTGAGAGTGGAAAACCCCGTAAAATGGTTAATGGAGGCGATGAAAGAATGAGTACCCAAACATGGGATCCTAGTGCGATCAGGAAACGCGGCCTGGAAGCCTTGGCGAAAGCTTTGGGACCGGTGGGGATGGTTCGGTTCTTACAGCAATTTGAAACCGGGGTCGGGGATTATACCAAAGATCGGGAACTCTATCTTAAGGATCTCGATGTCCAGAGTATTGTGCAGGAGATTAAGGATCGGCGAGCTCGAACACCGACCGACTGAGGATCGAAAGAGAAATAGAATTTGGCGCCAGGTGCGTGCCGGGCGCCAAAGAACCCGAAGGAGTTTGAAAAACAGTATAAGGTCGTTGGTCGTACAAAACTTAAGAAGCAAGCACCCCGGTGTCTTAGGCCGCCGGCAAGCGACCTAAAGGTGATATGAAGAAACTATATAATCAACAACAGAATAAAGCCTGGCACCCAAGAACCTTGTATAGTTCCCTCGCAAGTCCTTTATTTTACGATCGAGCTTTTAGGCGGCATTGAAATTAAAGTCGTAACTTGGGACGCAACACTAAATACTTGAGTTCCGACCCATTTTTATACACTAGGTACCCGGCACAAGTAAGAATTCGCTAAAATGCCCGTCAAACGGGGGTAGTTCATAGATTTTTTCAAATAAATATTTCTTGTATTTATTCCCATAGTGTTTAATATATACACTATGAGCTTTATTCGCAGAATTAAAAAAGGTGATAAAATCTATTTGGCGGAAGTTGAAAATAGCTGGCTCAATGGTAAATGTGTCCAGCGCTACATTCGCTATGTTGGCAAAGTAGCCGATGGGAAAACCATCCTTTCTTCTTCCATTTCGAATGTTGAAATTGATCAAGTAAAACTCTATGGACCTTTACTCGTTTTACATCATCTGGCTTCTGAGATTCACTTGGCGGATCACCTGGGTCCGTTGGCCGGCGAGATTCTCAGCTTAGCCTATGCGCATTGTCTTGATTATAAAAGTATTAATCAGATGCCGCGTTGGTTTGAACGCACTGATCTGAATATGATGCTGCCCTTGGAAAAATTGACGGAAGATCGACTGCTGAAAGCGTTAGATTCGGTGGAAGAAACTCAGGACTTACAAACGTTGCAAAAGGTCATTTTTGCGGCGGTGCAATCGAAGTATCATTTCAAAGATTCCGGCATCATCTATGACGTCACCAATACGTATTTATATGGGAAAAATTGCCCGCTGGGGAAGATGGGGCACGATAAAGAGGGAGTCAAAGGCCGGTCTTTGATTCAAATCGGCCTGGGCGTGACGCGCACGGAGGGCATCCCGGTTTTTCACAAGACCTTTCATGGTAATGGGCATGATGCCCGCACACTACAGGATTTGATTACGGGCTTTGCGGAAAACAAAATCAAAACCGGATTTATTGTTTTTGATCGAGGCGTGACGTCACAAAAAACTGTGAAAGAGCTTAAAAACATAAGCTGGAATGTGGTATGTGGCGTGGCCCTGCGCGGGGAGTTTAAGCCGCTATTACGTTCTATTATAAGAAAAAACCAATTCGTTCACTTGGAAAATAGAGTTCATTTAAGCGAAACTATTTTTTATGTTATCACCCAGTTCTATAAGTGGGAGGGCATCCCGGGGAGCTTAGCTTGGTGTTTTAATGAGCAGCAAAAACGGGACTTAAGAGAATCGCGCTATGATGAAATACTCCATGCGCAAAAACTACTGGGCCAAAATAAAGTCATTAAGCCGGGCCTGGAAAAGTTTTTTAATAAAAATGGCCAATTGATTCCACCAAAGCTTAGTGAAGCGGAAGAGTTGGACGGCTATTCCTGTATTTTCAGTACGGAGCGCCTGTCCAAAAAAGAGATGCTGAGTATTTATTTTGGCGACAAGGATATTGTGGAAAAAGCGTTTCATAGCCTCAAAGGCGTGGTTAATCTACAACCCATTCGCCATTGGCTTTACAATCGTGTGACGGCGCATGTTTTTATTTGTTATCTTTCCTATCTACTGCTGGCGCTTTTAAAATATCGTTTACGGAAACTCGAGATGTCTCCGATGGAAGCGTTAACTCAAATTGAAACCATGTACAAGGTTTATATGAAAGATGCTAAAAAGAAATTTTCACTTTCTAAAACCGTTACCTTAACTAAAAAACAAGAGTTGATTCTAAAAACAATTGATAAGAATCTATTGAAATCCTAGTGTATAATTTTGCATTGGAGTTCGGGTAAATAAAAAACTTCAGACTCCGCATAATATGACGTTAGCTGTTCCTGTGATTAATTTCGCATTGAGTATCCCCACCGGTTTCTTTACAATTCCCCATAGGAAGGTCGAGGTACTCCCGGTGGTTTAGTTCAACTAGTTTTATCCGTAATGCTCCGCTGCGCTGCGCACTACGGATAAAACCCTATACGTTAGCCAGATCTGGTGATCGGCTATAAGTTCGTAAATGAAAAGTAACTACTCAGGCAATGCGTCTCAGCCCCGTAGGGGCGGCCTGTTTGTAGTAGCGATTCCTATGGCAGGTCCTAAAGCTCCGTAGGAGCGACCTGTCCGGACGCGTGCGTCGAAGAAATCAACCTTACACAGGCCGCCCCTATGGGGCTTTTTCGAACTCACGCATGGATTCTTGCTATAAACAGGCCGCTCCTACGGAGCTAAAGGCACTGGCTGAGTAGTTACAATGAAAATAGGATAGTACACTGAGGCATGCCAGTAGTTTTCAGAGTGGGTAGTTACCGATTCTTCTTTTACAATCTGGAAGATCGAGAGCCACCACACATTCATGTGGCGCATGCCGGATACTATGCGAAGTTCTGGCTCGATCCGGTGACATTGGCAGCGAGCCGTGGTTTTCGAAGTCACGAACTGACGGTGATTCGACAACTTGTGTTGGAGCACAGGGATTTTCTCTTGGAGAAATGGAATGCATACTTTAGTGGAAAGCAGTGAGGCCTTGGCTGTCGACGTGTCGTGTTCAGACGATTTATTGACAGTGGTGCTGGATGATGGTCGAACCGTGTCGGTTCCTTTGGTATGGTTTCCCAGGCTACTGGAAGCCACTCCGCAAGAAAGAAAGAACTGGGAGGCCATCGGTGGCGGCATCGGCATTCACTGGGAAGCAGTAGACGAAGACATTTCGGTGGCCAGCTTGCTGCAGCCGGAGCGATTCATGCGGCTGGCTAAAACGGTGCTGCAGCCGACGAGCCGCGCGCGAAGAACGAGCGTGAAGTCAAAGAAACGATCTCGCGCGACTCGTGGCTGAGCGCCGGGGCGTTAGGCAGACCGAAGGAGAGGGGTCATGAACGTCGAGGACCTGCGGACCCTGTACGCCTACAACCACGCCAATCCCATCAACCCAAAGGAGAGGAGCGAATTATGAAAGACACGATTACACGATTCTTCGGCCACACAATCAGCAGTGACGCGTTTGACATGAGGCTCGGACAAGTCATTTGTTTTGTCGCGGGTGTGCTTATGCTCGTCGTCAGCATGTGGAAGCTGACGCGGCTCGACCTGAGCGAGGCTCAATTCTTCTTCGGCGTACTTATGTCGCTCTGCGTCCCACTGCTACTTGTCATTGTCGGACTGGTGCTGCCGATCGCCACGACCGGGTGGATACGACATCCCTAACATTCCGATGAAGCAAACTACGCGAGCATCATAAAAGCGGCAGCGTAACATTACTCTCGCCGCGGCGGGTCCCCAACGGGGACCTCTATAGTAGCCGGGGGTGAAGCGAAGCGGAACCCCCGGTACGAAAAGCCCGCGTACGTGGGACCCCGAATGGGTCGCGGTCGTCCACCCACACCGGACCCTACGTGGACCCTTTCAGGGTCCGGCCGGGAGTGATGGCATTCCGTGGGTGGCGCGGAGCGCCACCCACGGCTATTAACAAGGTCCCCTTCGGGGACCGGCCGGCGACCGCCCTGAACAGTTACGAAATTTTCGTAAACGGTCTTAAGATTAAGGTATACTACCGCCGGTAGCCTAAAGTTTAGGAGGGAGCCGCAGGAACGTTTCACAAACGTCGGAGCTCGGGAAATTTATCTAGGAGAACCTAGAGAGCGGCACGTATAGCGATGCCGAGCATGAAATCTTCGTAGGGTAACTTCAATTGATGACAACGCGGGGAAAATTTATCACATTCGAAGGGGTCGAGGGCTCAGGCAAGAGCACTCAGCTTCGCCTTTTGGAAACCTATTTAAGAGAGAAGGGCATTGCGGTGGCGGTCACGCGCGAGCCGGGAGGCACCGCCTTTGGCCGGCAGCTTCGGCGAGTTTTGCTGGATGAGCGAGGGCCGGCGCGGGCGCCCATAGCTGAGATGCTCCTATACCTGGCGGACCGCTATCAAGATTTGCATGAAATCATCGAGCCCGGCCTTCAGGCCGGAAAATTTATTTTATGCGATCGCTATCACGACGCGACCGTAGCCTATCAAGGCAACGGCCGCGGCCTCGATCGGGCGCTGATCGCCGATTTAGCCGGTCGCCTGGCCATACGGACCCCCGATTTGACACTGTTGTTTGACTTGGACGTCAGAATTGGCCTGGAGCGGGCGCTGGCGCGCAATCGACAGTGTGTTGACTCCGCCGGAGAGCGACGGTTTGATGAGGAAGCCGTAGCCTTTCACGAGCGGGTGCGCGAGGGCTATTTGGAGATACTAAAAAAAGAGCCTGAACGTGTGCGATTGATTCCGGCAGCAGACTCGGAGGAATATATTCACAAGCGGGTCCTCGCACAAATTGATCCATGGCTATGAAACGGAGGATTGGCCGGGCGACGCGGCTGACCATTGGCCGTTCAACCGCGTGCGGCCAACGGGCGGCACGAGAAGATGGTCAGTAGGTCTACAGAGCCACATGGCGTGACGACTAATAACCCTTGTTATGAGTTTCACTGATATTATCGGGAACGATTCGGCCAAGATTCGGTTGCAGGCGGCGCTGCAGCACGGGCATCTTGCGCATGCACTGTTGTTGGCCGGTCCGGAAGGAGTAGGCAAGAAAAGGGTCGCCCTAGAACTGGCCAAGAGACTGAATTGCCAAAAACCCGTGAGTGCCGAGCCCTGCGATGCGTGCTCGAGTTGCCGGAGAATTCCTCAAAATCTTCATCCCGACGTGCAGGTCATCGCACCGACGGAGAGCGTTTACATACGGATCGAGCAAGCTCGCTATCTCCGTACGGAAGCTTATTTTCGCCCTCTCGAAGGACGCCGGCGCGTTTTCATCATTGATGAAGCAGACCGTATGAATAAGGAGGCGGCCAATGCGATCCTAAAAACTCTCGAGGAACCGCCGGAAACCACGGTAATTATCTTGATCACCGCCAGCCCGCAAGCGTTGTTGCCCACGATTCGTTCCCGGTGTCAATTACTGCCGTTCAGCCCACTGCCGCTGGCTAGCATTTCGGCCTGGCTGCAAGCGCAGGGCAAGTATGCCAAGGCCACCGATGCCGAGTTGACGGCGCGCTTGTCGCTGGGAAGTATCGGCCGAGCTCTGGACATTGATTTACCGGCCTACAAGGAACTTCGCAACGAAGCCTTTTTAGCCGCAGAAAACGTTGTTATCCTGAAGAGCTTCGTTGAAATCAATAAGTCGGCTTTGGCTTCCGGTAAAGACCGCAAAGCCTTCGAGGCCTATTTGAGCGTCTTGCTGCTCTTGTTGCGCGACACACTGGTTTTTAAGCACCTCAACACGATGGACCTTGTGGTTAACTGCGACATGCGCGACGCCCTCAAACGGCTGGCCGGCAAGGCTCCTTTCGAGCTACTTAGCGCCTTCATTGACCGTCTCAATCAAGTGCGGAGCGCGCTCGATCGAAACATAAACCGGCAAATGGCGTTGGAAGCGCTGCTGCTGGACTTATGTAACCCTTTCAATTTGTCACGGCTAAAAGAGTTGGCGTAGGCGCCGGCCGGTGGCTCTCAGGCCGGCAGTTCGTTGAAGACTTACTTGTCGTTGTGGTTCTGTAGTCGGCGGATTTCCCGTTTGAGTTCGTTGTCGACGCCGCTGGCGGGAAATTTTGCCAGATATTCCTCGTAAATTGCAACGGCTTTGGCCAGGTCATTCTTCTTTTCGTAGGCTTTGGACAAGAGCTTGTAGGCCTCGATGTAATTCGGCTTGTATTGTATAGCCTCGCGAAAACGGTCAATGGCCGCATCGAACCTTTTTCGCTTAAGGTAGTAGTTACCAATTTCGAGACTGTATTCGGCCTTCCGTGGGTCCTGCTCCTTGGGCGTCTTGGCGTCTGCGATCCCGGCTGGATCACTCTGCGTTTTTTCAGGGCCACGGAGAAGGACGGGCTTGTCTTGTTCGGATCGAGTCGGGTCCGGCTTATTCTTGGGATTATCCTTCGCGCTTACGGGGCTAAGCGGACCCGCCAAAGCAAAAGCTATATAGGTTAGCAGAATCACCATCGGAACGTACGGCCTTGGTTTAATACACACTCTCAAAACGCCATCTTGTATCATTTGATTAGCTAAAATACTGCTCTCCGTTATCGGCTGTAAGCCAGAGGATCAGCCGCTTGGCCACCGGCGATTGGCTGGTCGTCTGATCCTGCCACGTTGCTGTTGAACGGCCTATGATCACTCGATTTTTCTATACATATCTCTTGACTCATATTTGTTCGTATAGTATAGTTTAAGACAACTGAAAATCAAAGTGGTAATTTCATCCAGTGTTGATTAATGTGAAGCGAGGGAGCATTCTAGGAAAGGGACATCACAATAAAGTCTACTACATGGGAACTCCTCACCGGTGATTCGTATGGTAAGAGCCTTAGGCTCGCCGGTAGCCAAGGGTAAATAATCGGCATCTCATTAGAAGACTCCAGGGTCCGACAAGATTTCTAAGCATGGTTTTTGACAATCCGTGGCATAGGGATGAGGCCATAACGTAACCACAAATAATGATTTTCAGTTGCCGAAGTTCCTATAGCAAAGAATGCACACCTGATTTGAAATTATCACCATTGACGTTTCGACGGTCCATGTCGATTGAACTGTAAACGGAATCCACCAATCTTATTTGGGATACTCGACCCGTTGGAAGGGAGGTTTATTTAAACATGGTCAACAGAAAACTGATTCGACCATCGCTGGCAGAGATTAAAGAGCAGATGCCGAGGGGCCCATCGCCACCGATCGCTTCGACGGCGATGAACGGGCCGCGCCGACGAGTTCCACCGGACCAAACCAATGCTGAGAATTATTACTATATAAAACAGATGGCTGCGAAGACGGCCATGGTTATTAAATTGATTGATGGAGAAGAGATTCATGGCGTCATCGAATGGTATGATCGCAATTGCATTAAGGTCCATCGCAGCAAAGAGCCCAATCTTCTAGTTTTCAAGCACACCATTCGTTATATGTTTAAGGAAAACGAGTTGAAGGATGATTATGATGACGTAGTTTCAGGGGATGGTTAGCATGAATGATTTTTTAAAATGCGGCTATGTTTAACTATCACTCCATGAAAGCAGGGGGCCGTTATGGAGGCCCGCGTCAATCCCTGTTGTTGACAAACATATAGATACATTCCCATAAATAATATTGCCCTTCCTTCACGGCTTGCCTGTGGGTCTCTAATCACTATCGATCCCGGCATCACGGTCAAAATCGTATACAGGTCTGATTGTTCAAAGCCCATACCTCTCTCAAAAAAAAGGGACATGACGAATCATGTCCCATTGTTAACTACTCTGCTTGAATCGATCGACTACATGGCAGGTTTCTTTTCCTTTTCTTTTGCCGCAGGAGCTTTCTTACCTGCAGCCTTGGCGGCGGCTGGCTTGGCGGCCTTAATAGCGGTGGCGGTCATCTTATCGCCATCTTGCTTGTAAGTAACGGTCGCTCGGTCGTCAGCTTTGAGTCCCGCCGGCACTTTGAAGTCGGCAGGAATGCTAATCGTTTTGCTGCCTTTAGCATTCTTAACGGTGATCTCAGTTGCGCTGATGGATACGACATTACCGGTGGTAGAGTGGGTACCGGACTTGGTAGGTTTAGGATCGCTGCCGGCCGCCGGTTTCGCCTTGGCTTTAGCCGCCTGCGGCGCCGCAAAAGACATTGTACTTAAGGCCATAGCCAAAACCAGGCTAAGCGTTAACGCTAGAAATTTTTTCATCTTGTTATCCTCCATAGCAAATTAGTTTCGGGCGGGCTGACTGCACGCCGCGTTCCAACAAGTCGCCACGCGGCGATTGGCTAGAAAGCCGTCATTTTCAGGCCATTTCAACCTTGTTCTTGCGGTCCTCGACGGTTATTGAGACCAGGGCTGAGGAATCTTACCCCAGCCGTGGGAAAAACTTCTTCAACAAGATTCGAGCGAAAGTCCCGTTGTAGGTGAGACAGCCCTTATTAGAAAGAATGGTATCTTCTCAACAAATCGAGCTATGTGCCTTTCCCAAGATTCAGTAGTGGCATGTGGCCGTGCGCCCCTGTATTTTTGGGATAAGCCCATACCCCGATTTATTGAGAAGACGCGAGGCCGGCCAATAATATCCCTGAAAGGGATACCTAAAATAGCCCGGGGTGGAGCGGAGCGGAACCCCCGGTCAGGCATGACCGGAGTGCGTTCGACCCTTTAGGGGTCGCCTAAAGGCACGGGCGGCGGTGGGGTTCGACCCCTTCAGGGTCGAAACGTGAGGGCGGCGATTATCGGGGATTGCGCTCCGCTCCACCCCCGGCTATCTTATTCGGCCCTTTCAGGGCCGGCGAGTAACTACTCCATAAATTGGGTAAGAGCTTCTTCCAAGATTCAGTGGCGACAGGAGTCCGCGCGTCCCTGACATTTTTTGGATAATTGCTTACAGCGATTGATGAGAAGATGCAAAGCATGTGTCATCAAGCGCGCAAGCCTGGGTTTTGCGATCTATTGGTCTGAAGCGTACAATGCTCATCGGCTGTGCGGTTGCGATCTCAGGCGGCTAGCGGATAAGCTTTGCCCCCCTTGCCCATTCTGTTGTAGAATAATCTTTCCTGAAACCCTATTCTTGATGGATGCGGTCTTGATAAGAAAATTATTTTCCCGGTTTACGGAACATCCTGAATTCCAAAGGTCCCTTGCTTTGATAAAAGCCGGCCACGGCGTAGTCGATGTCTCCGGGCTATCGGGGGGCAGCAAAGGGCTCTTCGTGGCCCTGTTAAATCGAGTTCTTGGCAGACCGATCGTGTTTCTTACTTCAAAGAACCAAGCGGTCGACGAACTTCTGAATGATACGCGCTTCTTCCTCTCGTGGCTGAAAGTTGATCCCGAAACGGTGTTGGCTTTTCCGGGCTTTGAAGTAGATTGTTATCGATTGTCACCGCACCCAGAGGTCTCTGAGCAGCGGGCCGGTACTTTATGGCGTCTCTTGACCACCCAGGTCAATATACTCGTAGCTCCGCTCGAATCCATCCTATTTCGCATAGTCGCTCCCGATGATTTTGCACAAGTATGTAAGACCTTGAAGGTGGGTGAGGATTACCCACCGGAAACGCTGGTCCGTACTTTACGGGCGGGGGGCTTTGTATATGAAGATCCTGTCACAGTTATTGGAGAGTTCTCTCAGCGCGGCAGCATCGTCGATTTCTTCCCGCACAATGACGAGTGGCCATTACGTGTGGAATTCTTTGGCGATACCATCGAATCCATCCGGCAATATAATCCGGAAACCCAGAGATCTATTGAAGCCGTTCCACAAGTGGAGCTGGTTCCCATGCGTGAATGGTGCCCAACCACTCAGCAGTTGCAGTGGTGGGCGGAAGTAGCCGGCGAAACCTGGCCGCTAGATGAAGATGCCAAGCACCTACGCGATCGTATAAACGCGGCTACGTCCGGACAGACGTTCCCGGCCTTTGAATTTCTGCTTCCGCTAACTGAGCCGGTGCGCGGAACCTTGTTCGACTATACGCCCGATTTTCTATTCGTTATTGATGAGCCGGAATCACTGCAGGCCACGGCAAAATCATTCTTAAAGAAGCTTCAGGCGCGCTATTCTGAACTAGCCGCCTTACAACTTCCCGCCATATCTCCGGACCATTTGACGCTGACCCTGGAAGAAATTGAGTCCCACTTACAACACTGTACTCGCATCAATCTGCGCGAGCTGGGCACCCTCTCTCCTGACCCTTCGCCGGACATTTTATTACGAACACAGCCCGTACGGATGTACCACGGTATGCTGAAGGATGCCATTGCAGATGTTCGTAAAACCCATGAAAACGGAGAGACCGCCCTTTACATTCTGTCCAGCTTGGGCCGCGCCGAACGGTTGCTGGATATCTTTACCGAGTATGATTTGCCTATGGCGTTGGTCCCCAAGCCGTCTGCGGATGATGCCTGCCGCGAGACGGCGCAACCTTTCCCTTGTCCGGCCGGAGCGATCATGGCCACGACCGGCAATGTTTCCCGTGGGTTTGCTTTTCCGGAAATGGGCTTGACCGTGTATACCAGCGTTGATCTATTTGATGAAGCCGAACTCAATTTGGCCCCGCGTCGGCGGAAAATCGCGCGCTCAACCTTTTTCTCCGATTTTCGCGATCTGCGAGAAGGCGACTATGTAGTACATTTGGATCACGGAATCGGGCAATTCCAGGGACTGCGGCGGATAGGTCTTGGCGATGAAGTTAAGGAATTCATGTTGATCACATACCGAGATGATGACAAGGTATACGTCCCGGTTGAAAACCTTGACCTGATACAAAAATATGCCCAAGCCGGTGAGGCCTCGCCGACATTGGACAAGTTAGGCGGCGCCACTTGGGTAAAAACCAAGGCTAAGATCAAAAAATCCATGCGAGACATGGCGGACGAACTGCTTCGACTTTATGCGGAACGAGGCCTGGCGCAGGGGCACGCCTTCAGCAACGACGGCCATTGGCAGCGCGAGTTCGAAGATGCGTTCGAATTCGAGGAAACCCCGGATCAGGCCGGCGCCATTCTCGAGATGAAGGAAGACATGGAAGCTACGCGGCCCATGGACCGCCTGATCTGCGGTGATGTCGGTTACGGTAAGACCGAAGTGGCCATGCGGGGAGCCTTCAAAGCTACGATAGAGGGTAAGCAGGCCGCGGTGCTTACTCCGACCACCGTGCTGGCTTTTCAGCATTACACAACCTTCAAATCCCGCTTCGCGGCCTTTCCCATCCAGATTGAAATGCTCAGCCGGTTTAAGAGCAAAAAAGAACAGGAGAAGATCCTGGAAGATTTGGAGAGTGGGAAGATTGATATCATCATCGGAACGCATCGCCTGCTGTCTTCCGATGTTAAATTTCATGATCTCGGCTTGCTGATTGTGGATGAAGAACAACGTTTCGGCGTCACCCACAAAGAGCGTCTGAAAAAGTTTAAAACCCAAATAGACATATTGACGCTATCGGCCACCCCGATTCCCCGCACACTGCACATGGCCATGACCGGCATACGCGACATGTCGATTATTGAAACCCCGCCTAAAGATCGCCTGGCCATACAAACCATGGTTGTGCGGTTTGATCCCAGCGTCGTGCGCTCGGCCATTAATCTTGAGCTGGCGCGCAACGGCCAAGTCTACTTTGTCCACAATCGAATCGAGACCATATACGCGCGGGCTTCGGCGATTCAGTCGCTGTGTGCGGAGGCGCGCGTCGTGGTGGCGCACGGACAAATGCGCGAAGGCGAGCTGGAAAAGATCATGATTAAATTTGTCAACCACGAGTTCGATGTTTTGGTTTCGACGACAATCATCGAGAACGGACTCGACGTGGCTTTGGCCAATACCATCATTATTGAGCGAGCCGACTCTTACGGATTGTCCGAACTCTACCAATTGCGCGGACGTGTGGGACGCTCCAATCGTCGCGCTTACGCTTATTTGTTGGCGCCACCGGAGGACTCGCTGACCGAGTTGGCGCGCAAGCGGTTGGCGGCTATTCGCGAATTTAGCGACTTAGGCTCGGGCTTCCGGCTGGCGGCTATGGATCTGGAGATACGGGGCGCCGGTAATTTGCTGGGCGGTGAGCAGCATGGCCATATCAATGCCGTGGGGTTTGAATTATATAATCAGCTTCTCGAGCAAGCAATTCAGGAACGGAAAGGCGAGCGGCCGGCGGTCGAGGTGAAGACCGCGATCAACCTCAATCTGGATATACGTATTCCTGAGGAATATATCGGCGATGCCGGTCAGCGCCTGCGCGCCTACAAACGTATCGCCTCCGTGCAGTCCGCTGAGGAGCTGGTACAGGTGAAGGCTGAGATCGCCGATCGGTTCGGCAAGTATCCCGAAGCCTTGGAAAATCTATTTGAATATGCCGGCCTGCGGCTTCAAAGCTATGCCTTGCGTGTGCATTCCATTGAGCGGCAAGGCGAGAGAGTTTTAATAAAGTTTATGCCGGAATCGACGGTCTCCGCGGAAAACGTCGTTCGGGTGATTGCTCGACTTAAGGGTGCGGCCCTTTCCCCGAACGGTGTTCTAACCATAAGACCCGAGGCCGGACGACCGCCTTTGCCGCAACTCCGTAGAATCTTGGAACTGTTAAGCGCTTGAAGATCTACGCCGGTAGCCCGCGGGAAGAGAACGATGGGTTGGGATGGGGGAAGGCCCTTATCGTGGTTGCCAGGACATGGCCCCGACACCCATCAAAGCCGCACAGGCTCGGTGGCGGGGCCGCAACAGCATGTTCAACGCACTCGCTACCTTCTTTACACCACATTCTGAATCGTTATTTCTGACAGACTTCTAGCGCAACAAGGCCACTTTGTCTCCGACTTGTACTTCTTCGCGTGTGTAGACGATTTTGGCGGTAGCGGTGGTATCATTGACGTGCAATACCACCAATTCTCCTACGACCAGGTGTGGAACGGCGCGCTCCTTGATGGCCTTCTTATAGTCTTCACGGTAACCCAGCGTTTCGGGGCCATAGCTGGGGCTAATATCGAGATCCTCGCGCAACCCGCCCAATCCGAATCCCGTCGGATCGCGGTAAACGACTACCGCGTCTCCAGGGCTCGCGCCTACCTGATGACCGAGACTTATGTAGACAATGTGGCCTTCTCCCAACATCCGCAGATCGTCCTTGGCAAGAATTATCTGCCCATAGGCACGTGGGCGCGGAGTCGTCGCTCCATCGACCACTTCTCTATTCTCGAATCTAATCTCGGAATTTTCAATACGACCGCTGAGGTTATAGCGTTGCCCAGCGTAATCTTGATCAAACTCGATGCTGGCTCGCGCCAGCGGCGAGCGCTTGTTGATAAAGGGGATGAGCATATCCCCCGTCATCACGGTGTCGCAAGCAAAGACCACTTCGGCCGTCGACGAATCCGCATGCGCCACCAGCACTCGGGCCTTGCCGATCTCGGCGACGTAGTGACCAAGATTCTGCTTATGCTTGGGGCCGCCTTTGACGGTGCCTTTGGGACGCACAATGGCGTATTCCGCTCCTGGAATAACCTCTTGGCGGCGGCCTTTGTTAGTATAAATGATATCGCCTTCTACCATGCGCGCCTTGAGGACTTCTGTTTCACCCCCGACAATATAGGTGCCCATCGGCGGGGTCTGCTGAGTGATGAATCCTGAGCAATATAGGTCACGTCCAAAAATGGCCAGAGCGCCCGGACGCCGAACTTCAAATACACGCGGTTGCAATGTGATGACGGGCTCGTTCAGCGCCGGCGACGAATCGGGCTCTTCACTCGCGGCGGGCTGCTGGGCCACTTCTTGTTTGAGACGCTCTTCCGTAACCACAAGTTGTTTGTTGATAAGGATGGTATCGCCTGGGTAGATCCAGTGTGGATTTTTGATGTAGGGGTTGGCTTCCCAAATTTGCGGCCATAGATGGGCATCGCTCAAATGCTTGCCCGCCAGGCCCCAAAGTGTGTCGCCTTTCTCGATGACTTGTTCCTTCGTCCCTTCCGCAGCCTCTGGCGCCGCGTAAGGCGACCAATGGCCATCATCCTGTTTGACCAATTTCTTGGGGGGTGGCCCTTGCTTGGGCACATCCTTGGCGAGCCCCCAAGAGATCAACGCCAAGCAGAAGAGAATGCAGACCGCCCTGAGCTTGCCGTCTCCCAAACATCTCATATGCTATCTCCCGTTTACAAATTGCCGGCTACATGAAAAGCCGCTATCTTTGGCTGAGGGGATTTTTTTACATAGACTTAGAGGGGAATTATATTCGTCCGTTGTTTTAAAACTAACAGAAGCAAAGTCCCTTGTCAACGGAATTCATGTTGACCTGAGATTCGATCATAAGAAACACGCTGATGCCAAACTCCAGTCCCACGGTGTCCTGGAGTTTGGACATTTGTAGAGAGTGGGGTACCGCTTATAATCAAAAGCTCCGAAGGAGCGCTCTATAATAGCCAGGGGCAAGCGCAGCGCAGCCCCTGGAAAGCAAGCGTCCCCAGCTCGCCAGCCCTGAAAGGGCGCACTAATGGAGATCAATTCCTAGACCGCCGTCGTTTTCTTCCATAGGTATTCATCGATCAAGAGGGTATACCGCCCTTTCAGGGCTTATAACTTGTAAATTTTACCTACCAGGGGCGGCGCTGCGCTTGCCCCTGGCTATTATAGCCCGCTCTTTCAGAGCTACGCGAACAAGCTTAGGCTATGGCGGGGCGCCCGCACGCAG
>JACOSC010000021.1 GCA_016179055.1 Acidobacteriota bacterium | reverse complement strand
GGCCGGTGCATCCCGTACCACCCTTCACTCATTCCCGGTTTCGTGGTTCACTGTTCTAACAAGCTGCTCGTGCTGACGCCGGGTACAGCGCACCCCGTTTCCTGGCGTGTCCGGGGCCGGCGCAGCACAGCAGCACGTTAGGCAGCGTACCCTCTCAACTACAATTCCCACTCGACCGAAAGGAGGCACTTCATGGCCATCTCTGCGCGACTCGCTGAACGCCTTTCTGCAGGTGTCAAGCGATTCCAACCAATCCTCGCGTCTGCCAAGACACGCGACGTCAACGAATCAGACACCTCCATGGTGGTTACCGACATTCTCGCGGAGGTGTTCGGGTACGACAAGTACAGTGAGATCACCCGCGAGCTCTGCATCAAGGGAACCTACTGCGATCTCGCGACACGCATCGACGGCAAGTTCCAGATGATCATCGAGGTCAAGGCGATCGGTCTGGAGTTGAAAGAGGCGCACATAAAACAGGCAGTTGACTACGCAGCGAATCAGGGCATCGAGTGGGTGGCTCTCACGAACGGAAACATCTGGAAGGTGTTCCGCGTCCTATTCACGAAACCGATCGCCGCTGAACCCGTTCTCGATATCGACCTCCTGTCCATCAGTCCGAAGAACGGAGACCACCTCGAGAGCCTTTACCTTCTCACCCGCGAGAGCATGCTCAAATCCGGTCTTTACGCCTACCACGACCATCTCCAGGCCATGGACAAGTTCTACCTTGCAGCTGTCGTGCTGAGTGATGCCGTGGTAGAGACCGTCAGGCGCGAACTCCGGCGGCTCTCTGACGTCAAGCTCGAGGTCGATGAACTCCGCGAGGCCCTTCGGCTTGAGGTCATCAAACGGGAAGTCCTCGAGGGCGAAAAGGCCGATTCGGCGAAGCGCAAAGTGGCCAAGGCAGCGAGCAAGGCCCTGCGCTCTCGCAGCACCGCCGACAACCTCGAAGACGCACCCGCAGGGCCCTCGGTCACCGATGCCGCATCTCCAGATTCAAAGGTCGGCTCATAACCAGAGAGAGCACGACGCTGCCTAACATGCCGTTGCAGCTGACTGTCACTCGCCCGCCAATCGGCGCTTCGCGCCGGCGGGCTCGCGCCAGCAGCTGAACGCCGGTCGTTAGACCCTTGCAGCAACCCGTATGACGGAATAGCCACTGAGCCAGAAAGATACCGCGCGACTAGCGGCAGTATTGCATCAGCATTTGTGCTAGACTTTCTGTCTGAGCATCTTTATTAAACGTTCGTTTTATGAAGCCGAAAGTTTATATAGAAACAACCATTGTAAGCTACCTAACTTCACGACCTAGCAGAGATTTAATTATCGCGGCTCATCAACAGCTCACGCAGGACTGGTGGCAAAACCGTCGTACAGATTTCGATTTGTTCATCTCACAACTCGTTATCCAAGAATCCAGTGCGGGAGATCAACCGGCGGCACAAAACCGATTGCAGGTTCTGGCTCCGTTGCCTTTGCTCGAATTGAACCTGGCCGCTCAGGAATTGGCGCGTGCGATGGTAACCAAAGGACCGTTGCCGGAGAAGGCCGGCGTAGACGCCTTACACATTGCTATAGCGACCGTTCACGGTATGGATTACCTGCTTACTTGGAATTGCAGGCATATGGCTAACGCCGAGAGGCAGCCGGCCATTGCCGCCCTATGTCTGGTCAGCGGATATGCGCCGCCAGTCATTTGTACGCCCGAAGAACTTATGGGAGCTTAATCTATGTGGAAAGACACTATAGTCGAGGAAACAAGGAAAGTACGTGAGGAATATGCCGCGCAGTTCGATTATGACTTGGAGGCGGTTTATCAGGATCTAAAAGAAAAGGAAAAGCAAAGCGAACGAGAGGTGGTGAGCCTGGCGCCGAAACCGCCTGTAGCATTCACAATCAAGTAATGTATGCAATGGAAGTAAGGTGGGTCTAACCCTCCGCGGCAGTTGACCGGGCCGACAGCACGGCATTGCGGGACCTCCAGTTCACGCAGCCGGCCCGGCAACTGAGCAGTAGACGTTAGACAGTCCGCACAGTTGGCCAATTGAGGTAGCGCAAGATGGCGCAAGCTCTCTTCTATCCGTGGATCGACCTCCGCGATGAAGCGTGGCTCAAGACATCGCTTCTCTACTGGGATTCGGTGCGGACCATCGTGCCCGAGTCTGTCGACGCGCCATACTCGACGGACACCGGTCGTGCTCTTGAGGCGGCCGGCTTCCTCGTGCCTCTCCGTATTCACTCGGGTATGGACGAGACCGAGGAACTTACCGCCGACACCCTACTGAACAGCCTCTTCGAGGAAATGCTGGAAGAATTCATCCGGGAAAAACTCGCCGGCTACCGGCCCACACCATCTGTCTGCCCAATTCCCGAGCGCGATGATCTGGAGGTCGATTGGCAATTCAAGCCTAATGGAACGTTGCTTTATCTGTTTGGCGTAAAAGACAATGCCCGCGCCAGACTCACCACCATCAGTTGCCTCGAATTCCAGCGCAACAATCTGCCTTTCCGCAGCATGGTGGTGCATGAGGATTTCGACAAGATCGGGCGCAAGGACAAGACACGACTCACTTCGGCCAGCGACAAGCAATTCACCTCCTTGGACGACTTCAGGCAGAACGCGGAACAGTACTTGGAACGGGAGACGAGGCATTAACCGATTTGTAAGCAAGAACGACAACCGGCAATAGTGGACAATCCAGATTCTACGGAATCAATCATGGTAAAAAAGCAAACCACCAAAACCACAACCCAAGTCGCGTCCATCAAGCACAAGGACAGGCACGACGTGAAAGACGGCAAGGCCGGGGACGCCAACTGCCAGGCCCGAACAAGTACGAGCCTTTCGCATTCCATAGCCCCGCACGGGGCTGAATTTTGGCATTAGCGCGTTTCTTTATGATCATGCTTCCGTTCCGCCATGATCGGTGGGCGTGGGGGACCGTGAGCGGTTGTCATGACGGTTTGCTGGTCTGAGGCGGCGCCGCGCGGGCTCTCGGGTGATAATCCATAGGTGCGGCGCAACCGGCTGAGCCGCAAGAAAACAAAATATGAAAAATTTATTGCGTTTGCATTTACGACTCTTATCTTAAATGTTAGGAGGTGAGTTGTATGTCTATCTCAACGAAGCTGAAAACGTACCTCGATCAGAACCACATCAAGTATACCTCGATCATTCATTCCCAGGCGTTTACGGCCCAAGAAATTGCCCAAATCATGCATGTCCCCGGAAAAGAATTGGCCAAGACCGTCGCGGTAAAAGCGGATGGTAAGATGATGCTCGCGGTTTTGCCGGCCTCTTACCACGTTAATCTCTCCATACTCAGAGACGCTATCGGCGCCGGTAAGGTCGAACTGGCCACCGAGTCCGAGTTCATGAAGCATTTTCCGGAATGCGAAATCGGCGCCATGCCCCCTTTCGGCAACCTCTACGATCTTCCGGTTTATGTTTCGGCAGTGCTAACGCGAGACCATGAAATTGTGTTCAATGCCGGCACGCACACCGATGCGATTCGCATGAAATATGCCGACTTTGAGCGTCTCGTTTATCCTACCGTAATCGAATTTTCGGAGGCCACGGTGCGGCGTATCGTTAATGAGTAATGCCCTATTTGGAGTTGGCCGCGCCACGCCTTGTTCGCGCCGAACACGAGCTCGGCTTTATTACGAAAGGTGGTGAGGCGGCCGGCAGGCCCGAAGGTTGCGACTACCGTAGCACATCGATAATAGTTTGGAAGGGCTGCGAGTGTGTCACCCCACATGCTTCGGTCCACCCGTGACGTTGACAAAGTGGAGAAACAAAGTTGGATGTGTGTCCGGCGTTGGCCACACGAAAATCAAGATCGTTTCCTTACCTGATCTTGCATTTCTCCCGGTATTGTATCAGTTCAGAGCGCCTGAACAGTTGCCAATTTTTCATGACAGATGCCGTGGGAATCCGCTACAATCTAAGGGCAAGCGGAAGAAGTGCAATCATGAATAGAATGAATCGCGGCCAAGGGCCGGTAAAGCCATGCCTTTCAAGAACGACAGGATCACGCTCTGATTACGTTAGCCGGCTGGCGGCCGTGTTGTGGCTGGTCGGCGGGTTGTGGGGCGGCCGCGAGGCTTTCTCAGAAGAGTTGCTAATGCTCCTTTCAGGCGCCTCGACGAATGAAAACAGAACCGCCGGCGGTTGCGGGCGGTTAGGCCAGGGCGGGGCGCACCCGGTCGCTACCGCTCCCGGTTCTGTTTCGCCGGAGTTATTTTCAGAAGAGTTTGGGGCTCACGACCTCACCGCGCACAACCGCCGCGCCGGAACAAGCGCGGAAATCATGCGTTGTGTGCCGACCGTAACCGGCTCGCCGATAGCGGTACTAGCGCCGCCGGAGTTTAATACCTGGGCACTGGTAGATGCCGCTGGGCAGGTTCTCAGCGAGCCCCTGTCGGCACACTGGTTGCGCGGTTATCTCGCCGGCAGAAAACCGCAGAAGGCGAGTCGACCGGCAAAGGCCGCCGCTCCTTCCGGTTCCCGATCGGGGTGGGTGAGCGATTTTGAAAGCGGCCAGCCGCTGTCAAAGTTCGGTGCGGGCTGGTCTCTCGATAACGATAATGAGGTCGGTGGCGAATCCTATGCTGAGATGAGAGTGGTGGCCAGCGGCGCGCACGGCAGCAAAGGCTCGCTGCTGATTACCGGAATAATTGAGGCCGGTATCGAATTTCCCTGGGCCGGTATATTATTCTCGCCGGGCCAAGTCGTGAAAGCGCCGGCCAACTTGTCCGCCAAGAAGAAAATCAGCTTTTGGGCGAAGGGAGACGGACGGCAGTACCAAATCATGATCTTTACCGCTACCAGAGGTCGCCAGCCGGCCATTCAGCCGTTTGTCGCCGGCCCGGTATGGCAACCGTTTGTGTTTTCGCTTGCGCAATTCGCCGGCACGGACGGGCACGACATTTACGGTCTCCTCTTTGCCGCGGGTCCGGAGCCCGGTCTCTTTACCTTTCAGATTGATGATGTACGGTTTCGGTAAGGCTAATGGTTAAAGACGAATGGTCCTGAGGCGGACTCATAGGTTGTTTCGAAGATCGCCATGGATTTTATTCGTCAGCCACGCAAGCATTATCTCCTCGCCCGCCCGGATCAAACCGGAATCAAACCGGTAGAATTCAACAGAGCCGCTCTGCGGCCGAATAGCCACTTTTTTCTGAATTCCGGCTTTTGTAGGTCTGATCCGTTCTGAGATTCGATCATAAGAAACGCGCGGATGCCAAACTCCAGTCCCGCGGGGCCTGGAGTTTGGACATTTGTAGGGAGTGGGGTACCGCTTACAATCCAAAGCTCCGAAGGAGCGAGCTGTAATAGCCAGGGGCAAGCGAAGCGCAGCCACTGGAAAGAAAGCGTCCCCAGCACGCCAGCCCTGTAAGGGCGCACTAATAGAGATCAATTCCTATGCCGCCGTCGTTTTCTTCCATAGGTATTCATCGATCAGAAGGGTATCGCGCCCTTTCAGGGCTTATAACTTATATAATCGTACATACCAGGGGCTGCGCTTCGCTTACCCCTGGCTATTATAGCCCGCTCCTTCAGAGCTACGCGAACCAGCTTGGGCTATGGCGGGGCACTTGCTCGCAGTGGTGGGGACGAAAGGATCGCGCGGGGCTGTGGCCAATTGCCCAAACTCCAGAGCCCACTTGCGAGGCCGGCTCCGCTACCGTCTGATTGGCTTATGATCGAACTTCAGGATGCGTTAAAAGAATTATTTGAATTGCTTGGTATAAACCACTTACAATAGATAATGTAGATGAAGATAGAAGTCTCAGGTTTTGGTGGCGAAGATGACGTTGAACAGCATTCATGATTCGGTGGCAAACTACGCGCTGGGGGCTCTCGATGGAGATGACCTTACACGCTTTGAAGCCCATTTGCGTGAAGGGTGCGCCGGCTGCCTGGCCTCGATCCGGTCCTATGAAGATGTTCTGAGTAACTTGGCTCAAAAGATCGACCCGATAAATCCGCCACCGGAAGTGCGAGCTCGGCTGCTCATGAAGCTCCAAACGGAAGCGAGAGACAAAGCTGGGCACCATCTATCTAACACGACTGTCGGCCCTAGAAAGACCGTTGAATGGATTCTTGCGGGTCAAGGTTGTTGGCAAGAATTTATACACGGGGTCCATGTCCAGGCCTTATATTCCCATCCGATACATAATTATTCGACCTCGCTGGTCCGGCTGGATGCCGGATTCTCCTACCCGCGGCATCGGCATTTGGACACGGAAGAGTTGTATGTGATCGATGGGCAGTGTTCCATTGATGATCAAGAATTCGGACCCGGAGATTATATACGCGCCGCGGAAGGGTCCGTACACGAGATTACTCAAACGGTTCACGGTTGCACGCTGCTGGTCATTGCCGGGAGCCGTGGGCACGCGTTTGAGTAATGCCCATAGGGGTAAAACCGGCGCCCGTTCCCATGTTCTTGGTGGACACTTTTCACGAGCCGCTTCACCAAAATCTCATACTATCATTCCCTCTGCCTCACATCGCGAACGCAACGGATTTGGTCTTGGTAATTTAAACACGCCGGGTACGCCTTTCTGGTATTTTTCCCAGTGGCCGAGTATACTGAGTAATCATGCAAGGGTATCTGGGCGAATGTTTTTCATCACTGTGGTCACTGTGAAGACTGGCCAAGGGCGCGGCGCAGCGGTTGCAGTGCGGGTTACCCATGAATAGACTACGGAAGCATTTATAGTATGGACGACCTCAACATCTCAGCACTTGCGCGGCGCTGGCCGCAAAGCGATGTAATTTCCCGCGCGAATGTTTTTGATAACTCCAGTAACCGTGCCGGCGATCCGCCCGCGGCTAACTTTCCTCTGCGAGATCCCGGGGCCATCTTGCTGATTTCCTGTTATGAGTTGGGTCATCAGCCATTGGGCTTGGCGTCGCCCTTGGCTTTCTTGGAACGAGCCGGCTTTCAACCGGAACCGATTGACCTCGCCGTTGACTCCCTTGATCTCGCAAAAGTGACGCGGGCGCGCTTTGTCGGCTTGTCGGTTCCCATGCACACCGCCTTGCGGATAGGTTTACGAGTGGCTCAGCAGATTCGCCGTTTGAACCCAGCTTGCCATATTTGCTTTTATGGCCTCTACGCCGGGCTCAATTCACATTACCTATTGGAGAATGGCGCGGACTCTATAATCAGCGGGGAATATGAAGCATCCCTGACAAGACTGATTGAGGATCTCGATGCCGGAAGTGGTCGCCAAAATATCGAAGGCGTTAGCCGGGCCGGGTATGCGGCCAAGCCGATCGTCAAGCGGCTTCCCTTTGTGGAGCCGAGCCGGCGGGCACTGCCCGGGCTGGAAAAATATGCGCGCCTGGAACACCTGGGGAGATCGGAATTGGTTGGTTACGTAGAAGCCAGCCGCGGCTGCCGGCACTGGTGTCGCCACTGTCCAATTCCTCCCGTGTATGGGGGCCGATTCTTTGTCGTGCCGCAGGACGTCGTGCAGAATGACATACGTAGGCTAGTGGCCAACGGGGCTAGGCATATCACTTTCGGCGATCCCGACTTTCTTAACGGCCCCGGCCACGCCTTAAAAATTGTGCGCGCTTTGCATAACGAGTTTCCAGATGTGACGTTTGACTTTACTGCCAAGGTTTCCCATATTGTCAAACTACGGGCACTCTTCCCTGAGTTCTCCGCGGCGGGATGTCTGTTCGTGGTTAGCGCCATCGAATCCCTAAGTGATACCGTATTACTGAACCTGGAGAAGGGCCACACCCGAAAGGATGTCCTAACCGCGTTGGCCATTACGCGCGCAGCCGGGATTGTCTTGCGGCCGTCCCTGGTGGCTTTTACTCCGTGGACTACGGCGGCGGATTTCATGGACTTGCTGGACTTCGTCGAAGCGCAATCGTTGGTTGATAACATAGATCCTGTGCAGTACACGATTCGCCTATTGATTCCGCCGGGATCATTGCTGCTGTCGTGCTCGAATATCAAGTCGTTCCTCGGACCTCTGGATCTTGAGGGTCTATCCTATTCTTGGGTGCATCCCGATCCTCGCATGGACGACCTGCAAAGAAAACTGCGCGTACTCATAGAGCGCACGACGCTCGTCCGGGAAGATCTGGGAGTCACGTTTGATCGTGTGCGTAAGCTCGCCGGCTCGATATTGGCCGTGCCGTACAAGGCAAAGCCGCGGGCGTACCAAAAACGCGCCGCGCCATCGTCGCCGCGTCTGACGGAATCCTGGTTTTGTTGAGCGGAGCCGACGGAAGGCCAGTTTGGTCTCCTGCGCGCGCCAGTCGATGAAAGAATATGAATAGAAATTGAGGGTGGTTGTTTTGGGTCCGCCGAAACACGCCGCGTGGCGACGGACCATAGGCTTGATAAAGGCTGTTAAGATCATTACTCTCTTAACCTTGCCGCGTGGTGCAAGGCTGATTTCTAGAGGAGTTGTTCATACCCTTTGATGGGGCGCCACGAAGGATGAAAATAGCAACGATACCCATGGGAGCGCCCCGACTACCGTCGGGGCAAGGGTGGACGCGATCCGCGACGGGACTCGCCGGCAGGGATGCCGGCGCCACCACGTATTTTCAAGAGGAGACCACGCGCGGCTAGGGAATTGGATACTGCCATAATAAGGAGAATAGACATGGAGCAGAATATAAAGATAACGGCGGAACCTGTCGATGCTCAACGCTGCCGCTTTAAGGTTGATCGCCCCGTCTACGCCGGGGGCGCGGCCTTTTTCGGGAATCGTGAACGAGCGAAGGAATCGCCATTGGCCGAGAAGCTCTTTGCGATTGATACCGTCACGGAGGTATTGATCTCGGAAAACGCGGTGTCAATCAGTCGAAGCATTCCCGATGCCGATTGGCTCGCGATGGCCAAGCAAGTGGGCGCGGCCATACGAGCGCAGTTGCAATCCGGGATTCCGGCCGTGTCGGAGAAGCACAAGGAAAAGTTGCCCTCGTCCGCCGAACTGCGGCTACGCGTAAAAGATATCCTTGATAATGATATCAACCCGGCCGTGGCCGGGCATGGCGGCTTTGTGGAATTGCTCGATGTGCGGGCCAACAACATTTACATTCGCATGGGCGGCGGCTGCCAAGGCTGCGGCATGGCCAACGTTACGCTTAAACAAGGGATCGAGCGCACCTTGCGCGACGCCATACCGGAAATCGGAGAAATCTTGGATACGACGGACCACGCCTCCGGTCACAACCCGTACTATTCCCCTTCGAAGTAGGGCGGGCCTGCGCGGAAAGGATGCTATGGCGAGGGTGCTCTTGTTGCTGCCCACAAAAACGTACCGCGCAGAGGCCTTGCTGAGAGCGGCACTGCGAATGGAAGTATCGCTGACGGTGGCCTCCGAGGAACCCAGCACGCTGATGTCGGCGAATCCGAGCGGTCTGTTGACGCTTGATTTTAAGAACTTGCAACAATCGGCGGCTGTAATCGCCGATTTCCATCGCCGGCATCCTATCGATGGGATTATTCCGGTTGATGAGGAAACCGCGGTCGTTGCCGCGACGCTGGCGGAAGCCATCGGCTTGCCTTTTAACTCGGTGGCCTCGGCCATGGCCACGCGTGACAAGCACCGCATGCGTCAGCTTCTGCTTCAAGGCGGGGTGCTGACTCCGGAATATTCCCTCTACGCGATCGAGCAGGATCCCACCACGTTAACTCACCAAGTTCGGTATCCCTGCGTTATTAAGCCGCTGGTTCTCTCCTCAAGTCGAGGGGTCATTCGCGCCGATAATGACGCGCAGTTTGTGGCCGCCTTTCGCCGAACCAGTGCCATCCTCAGGGCCGCTGACGTGACCGGTTGCGGTCAGTCGGGCCGCCAGGTGCTCGTCGAGACATTCATCCCGGGGGCGGAATTCGCGGTAGAAGGGTTGCTGGCCCGCGGCCATTTGCTCTTGCTCGCCTTGTTTGACAAACCGGACCCGCTGGACGGACCATTTTTTGAAGAGACCCTTTATGTGACCCCATCGCGGCAGCCGCCGATTGTGCAAGAGCAAATTGTGGATGCCGTACGGCAAGCCACGATCGCGCTCGGCCTCTGCGAAGGGCCGGTGCATGCCGAGGTGCGGTTTAATGCGCGGGGCGCGTGGGTTATCGAGGTGGCGGCGCGTTCAATCGGCGGTCGTTGCTCGGCTGCCTTACGTTTTGGCGCCGGCGTCTCCCTCGAGGAATTAGTCATTCGCCATGCCATCGGAATTCCCATCGATTCTTTGGAGCGAGAGTCGCCGGCGGCTGGCGTTATGATGATCCCTATTCCTCAGGCTGGTCTATTAAGGGAAGTGCGCGGGCTGGCGGAAGCCAAGCAGGTCGAAGGTATCGAAGATATCAACATTACGATTCCATTAGGACGTACGGTTATTCCGCTACCGGAAGGCGCATCCTATCTTGGGTTCATCTTTGCTCGCCGGTCGACGCCCGATTTGGTTGAGGCGGCGCTTCGCCAGGCTCATCGCTGTCTGGAATTCGAAATTGCATGAGCGTAAAAAACGCGCCATTCCTTAGTCCGCGTTTAAAAAGCCTCGGGGACAATGAGACCGTCTCTACGCGCCGGTTACCTATCAAGAAGTAATCCGCGCCTTATGCCAAAGTCTGTAAGCGCCAATGACAATCTTTGACGCCTCTCATTTCTTTTTCATTGTCGCCCCTCCCAACCACGAGTTACCGGGAATACTATTATCGATGTAATCACTAATAATGACGGCGTTCGCCAGGTCAATGCTACGCTATACGGCGGCGAAACTCGGCGCGTGGCACAGCGCATGCTCTAGCATTCGGCGTAGCCAGGTAGAGGGGGTGGGCATGGATGTTAAAGGTTGACACCGCTTCAAAAATCTTTCACTCCATCCTCCCAATGCAAGATGACAGACCAAGACAAATGACAACGGTTCCCTTCCATATGCCAACCGGTCATCCGTCTGTCCACCCCTGATTCACAGACACCGGCTAACCAACCTTCATCATCAGCATCGATCATTTTATGGAAAAATGGTTTAGGGTGTGCGTCAAAAAATATAGGTAGGAATGGACAAGAGCTTGGGTTTTTCCGAGCATCGGAATGCTGAAAAGCATTCAGAATAAATCTTACCATCCCGCCAAAGCGGGAACACAAAGGCACTAAGCTCACAAAACCATTTTGTGTCTTCGTGTCTTTGTGGTTAAATGAATCCTACCATAAATATACAAAACCATTACCGTTACTCAATCTAATAATATTGGAACTATGCTTTCGCGCCATCGTGTAGGGGGCTAGCTAACTTTTTAGAAAAGGAGAAAAAGACATGAAAAGCAAAACTGTGTTAAGGACGTTATTTTCCCTGCTGGCTGTGGCAACCGTAGCCGCAGGAGTTTTTTTGTCACAAAAAAATCTCAAAGCCGGCAGCGACAAAAGCGATACTCCCGGCACTTCCGGCTTTCGCTACGAGCTTCTGGGAATGGGTGGTGGCCGGCTTGGCATTCAACTCGAGGATGTGACGGCAGAGAATATGAGCCGCTACCGCATGACCGAAGAGACCGGAGCCGCCATAAAAAGCGTTGAGAAAGATAGCTCAGCCGATAAGGCCGGCTTGCAGGAAAACGATGTCATAGTGGCGTATGCGGGAACTGCCGTGAGCAGCGTCGGCCAGCTTACGCGCATGGTGCGAGAGACTCCCCCCCAGCGAACGGTGAAGCTGGACCTGCGGCGGAATGGCCATCGCCAAACTATTCCCGTGAAAGTTGGCGGTCGCTCTAATGACTTCTTGGAACTCCACAGCAACGCCGGCAAACTCGCGGAACGGGCAGGTATGTTGGACAAGGGTGGGGCGATCAAGCTGTTCTCCGGGCGCGGTGATTTTTCGGAGCGCCCGCGTCTGGGAGTCAGCCTGGAAAGTTTGACCGATCAAATGGCGACGTATTTTGCCGTGAAGGATGGCGTTCTCATTACATCCGTGCGCGAGGATTCGCCGGCGGCCAAAGCCGGATTGCGAGCAGGCGATGTAATCACTGCCATCGGGGACAAAGAAGTCGCCCAACCCTACGAAGTGATAAAGCGGTTGTTTGACAAAGCGGAGGGCGGCGCACTCACCATTAATATAGTTCGAGACAAGCGGCCGATGACCATTACGGTGAATCTAGACAAGCTCGAAAAATCGGAGCGCACCTACAGTAGAAAATCGCGAGGAACCAGGAATCCCGCCAGAGGCCGCCTCATTAGGATCTAAGGAGCGCGCAGCCAACACGCTCGTATTGACGGAGATTAGCTCGTGGCCGGATTCCTCATTTTCTAATCACCGCTCGCATTTCGGGGGTGAGCCGGCGGTCGCCATGGGGCGCGTCATCGCACCCCATGGCAACTGGGCGCTTACTTTATTTTTAGCAACTCTACGTCAAAAGTCAGCTCGGCTTTAGGAGGAATCGTCCCCCGACCGCGTTCCCCGTACGCCAGTTGATAAGGTATGATCAGTTTCCGTTTCCCGCCGATCTTCATGCCGGCAACCCCTTCGTCCCATCCTTTAATTACTTGCCCAGTGCCCAGCTTAAAAGTGAACGGCTGGTTTCGATCCGCACTGCTGTCAAATTTCTTTCCATCTTGGAAGCGCCCCGTGTAGTGAACCTCGATGGTATCACCGGCTTTGGCAACGGCGCCTTTCCCTTCCGAAACCTCTACATATTTCAAGCCGGAACTGGTGGTAATGACCTTTTCGCTCGTCTTCGCCTTGGCGGCTTTAGCCGAATCACCCTCGGGAGCGCCGATCATCTGGAAGACAAATACGGCACCGAAGGAAACCGCGGTAATCATCATGCTCAATTTCATAGGTTTTCATCCTTTCAAAAGAAGTTAACAATCCGCGCCTAACCGCAAAGGCCAGGAGCTTCGCCGATAACAAGCCGGAAACTATACCAGATAGCGTACAGAAACACCAGCTTCCCGATCAGGAATTCCTGCCAAAAAGGCTTGATTATGTGGGGAGAAAATGGAAAATGTTAATGACGGGCGGGCTATCTCGAGTCTTTGAATCGATATCTATGCAATCTTTGGCGTTTATGGTTGAATCATTCAGAGCGGGCTCTTACGGGCCAAGCGGGTGTAGGCGGAATTTCGAATTCTGACCCATGCCACGGTGTACCAGGATTTCTGTGAGATTCACACGCCATGAATCGCCGGCGGCCGGCGCTTAATTTCAAAAGTGAGGTCTTATGCGAAAAATCTATATTGGTCTTCTGACCGGTTTATTCACAGTTCTGCTTATCCCCATCCTGTCCGCCGACGAGGGCATGTGGACCTTTAATAACCCGCCAGTGGCGCCATTAAAGGATAAATATCAGTTTAGCTTGACCGAATCCTGGTTGGCGCATCTGCGCCTGGCGGCTGTGCGCTTTGGCGGCTCCTCGGCCTCCTTCGTGTCCGCGGACGGATTGGTCATGACCAACCATCATGTCGGGTCTCGCGCCATTCAGGACCTCAGCACCAAAGAACATGATTACATGAAGAACGGCTTTTATGCCAAGACTCGGGCAGAAGAACTGAAATGCCCCAACATGGATTTACGGGTGCTGGTGGAAATCGAGGATGTCACGCTCGTGGTGACCGATGCGTTCAAGTCGGACATGAGCGGCAGCCAACTGGCCGAAGCCGAGCGCGCCGTCACGGCCACTCTGGAGAAGGGTTGTTCGACCAAGACCGGCCTGACGTGCCAAGTGGTTAAGCTTTATGCGGGCGGCCTCTTTCATTTATACAAATACAAACGCTATACCGACGTTCGGCTGGTGTTCGCTCCCGAATTCGATATTGCCTTCTTCGGCGGTGATCAGGATAACTTCACCTACCCGCGCTTTGACCTTGATGTAAGTTTCTTCCGTGTCTACGAAAACGACGCGCCGCTGCGCTCCGAGTATTACTTGGCCTGGAGCAAAACGCCGGTGAAGGAAGGCGATCTGGTTTTTATTGCCGGACAGCCCGGCTCCACCGGCCGTTTGCTGACTTATGCGCAGCTCGAGTATTTACGCGATCATAGTTATCCCAGGGCCCTCGAAAACTATAAGCGGCGACAGAGCTTGCTGCACCGGTTCGGGCAGCGCGGCGCCGAACAGAAGCGCATTGCTCAACAATCTCTTTTTAGTATAGAAAATTCTCTGAAGGCCACAACCGGGTACCAAGCCGGGCTCATGAACAAGAATTCAATGGCCAAGAAAGAGGCCGAGGAGAAAGCGTTGCGGGCGGAGATTGTCAAGCGGCCGGATTTGCAGAAGGAAGTCGGAGGCGCCTGGGAGGCTATTGCCCAGGCACAGGCCGTGACCAGAGCCATTAGTAAACCTTACGGGTTTCTCTCTATAGGCAGCGGTTTTAGCACAGCTTACTTCTCATTGGCCCGCCGGCTCGTGCGGCTGGCCGATGAAAGCAAGAAGCCGAATGAGAAACGCTTGCCGGAATACCGAGAATCCAATTTACCCGTCATGATGCGCTCGCTGCTTTCTACGGCGCCGATTTATGATGAGATGGAAATCGTTACCTTGGCCGATTCGCTCGCGCACATGAAAGAAGAGCTGGGCGCTGAGCATGAGGCCGTGCGGCTGGCGCTGGGTGACCGGTCGCCGGAGGTTGTGGCCAAAGAACTCATTAGCGGTTCCACTTTGAAAGAGGTCTCGGTGCGTCAAGCGCTGATCGACGGTGGATCAGAGGCCATCGAAAAATCCACGGACCCCATGATTCGTCTGGCCAAACAAGTGGATCCCATGGCGCGCGCGGTGTATGCTCGCCATGAACAAGAGGTGCGGAGTGTCGAGACAAAAAATGGGGCCTTGATTGCCAAAGCCATATTCAAGCTGCGGGGAACGTCAGTCCCGCCCGACGCGACCAACACATTGCGCCTTAGCTATGGCGTGGTCAAGAGCTATACGGAAAATGGTCAAATAATTCCCTTTCATACGTCCTTCCGCGGGCTCTACGCTTTGTCGGGAAAGCATGGGGACCAACCGCCTTACCAGTTGCCCCGCCGTTTTGTCGCGCGCAAAGCGTCGGTGAAGCTCGATACGCCGCTCAATTTTGTGTCGACGACCGATAGCATCGGCGGCAACTCCGGCAGCCCTGCCGTCAACCGCCAAGGCGAAGTTGTCGGGTTACTCTTCGATGGAAACATTCAGTCGTTGCCCAACCGATTTCTTTACTCCGATGAAGTGGCGCGTTCCGTCATGGTCAGCGGATCAGCCATCACAGAGGCGCTCACGAGCATTTATGAGGCGCAGCCACTGGTCGATGAGCTATTGGCGTCGCCGCCGGTGTTCTCCAGGTCCCCTCGACCTCAAGGAGCGGAATGAGTCCTCGGCGTCTTCGCCAAGACTATCCCGGCGGAGCGAATCCCCGACGACGACATAATAATTACCTTTAACTGCTCAGCCCATGGCGGCGGTTCCGTATCGGCTGGGTAGCCTAATACGTGGGTGGTTGAACAATTACGAAATTTGAAATCAGGAATCGCGCTGAAACCCGGAGGCTTGATCGAAGGCGTGGCTAAGCAGTTACAATTACCTTTGAAATAACGGCCGAAGACATGGCGAATGCACCGTGGTCACTTTCTCGGGCAAGCCATTTTGGTATGGTATACTAGAAAAATGAGCGACGGCCAACCGGATAAACTCATACGGGAATCTACGCGCCGGACTAAGCCGGATATACGTCGTTCCTCTTCTCGCCGGCGACGATTTATTCAGTGGATGGCCTTTATTCTGGGCGGCCTGGTAGCCGTCGGCGCCGGGTCGCTCGGCGGCTTGTACTATGGCTATTCGCGCGATCTGCCCAGCATTGACAAGCTGGAAGATTATCGTCCCGATATTATCTCCGAAGTATATTCAGACGATAATCGTCGCATTGGGCAGTTCTTCGTCGAGCGGCGTGTGCTACTGGAATTCAGCGAAATTCCTGATTATTTTAAAAAAGCTATCATCGCGGCCGAAGACAAGACTTTCTATACTCATTATGGCATTGATATCGTAGGCATCGGCCGCGCCGCGCTCAATAACCTGAAAGCCGGGAGAGTGACCAGCGGGGGAAGCACTCTAACGCAACAGCTCAGCAAATTGCTCTTCCTCAAACCGGACCGCCGGATCGAGCGCAAGATTAAAGAAGCGTTATTGGCGGTCAAGATTGAGCAGCGCTATAACAAGAAACAGATCCTCACGTTTTATTGCAATCAGATCTACATGGGTCATGGCGCCTATGGCGTGGCCGCGGCCGCCGAATTTTATTTCGGGAAAAATCCCGCCAGTTTAACGATTGACGAGTGCGCGCTCTTGGCGGCTATTCCAAAATCACCCAGCAATTACTCTCCGTATGATTATCCGGAAAACGCCCGCAAGCGGCGCAATTACGTAATCGATCGGATGCGTGAGGAGAATTTTATCGCGCGCCCGCAGGCCGAGGCCGCCAAGCGGTCGCCCCTGGGGCTACGGCCGCTGTCCCGAGAGCCGAGTCTGGCGCCTTATTTCGTCGCTTGGGTGAAGCGGTATCTCGACGAGAAGTACGAGGCCAATGAGATATGGCGAAAAGGGCTGCGCATATATACCACGCTCAACGTTGAGATGCAGAATGCGGCCAATCGCAGCGTCACGGAAACGTTGCGCGCCTACGACAAGCGCCACGGCTGGCGCGGGCCGTTAACGAATATTCTGGGTGAGACGAATGCGGAAAGCGCACAGGACTTGGAGTCCTATGAACATGACGATTGGCGGCTGAGCTTTCAGCCAAACGACGTACTGATCGGTCTGGTGGTGGCCGTATATACGCAGTCGGCGCGTATTCGCTTTGGCGATTACTTTGCGGATATCGGTCCGAAAGAAGTGGCCTGGACACGCAAGAAAACACCGGCCGAGGTTTTTAAGCCCGGCGACTTAGCCCATTTTCGGATTGTGGATAAAGATGACGCGCGTCGCCGCTTAGTGGTCACCTTGGAACAGGAGCCCAGGGTTCAAGGCGCCCTGTTGGCTATTGATAATGCCACGGGCGAAGTTAAGGCCATGGTGGGCGGATTTAATTACAATTTCTCCAAGTTTAATCGGGCCACACAGGCGCTGCGGCAAGTGGGTTCCGCCTTCAAGCCTTTTGTGTATACGGCGGCTTTGGAGAACGGATACAATATCGACGATACCGTCTTGGATGAGCCGATCTCTTTTACCGATGACATCGGCCGTGTCTATGCGCCGCATAATTATGATTATCGGTTCAAAGGCCTGATTTCCTTGCGTCGGGCTTTGGCCGAGTCCCGTAACGTGCCGGCCGTGCGCATCGCCAGCCAAGTGACGATCCCCAGGATTATTCAAGTGGTTCGTCGCTTTGGCATCACTAGCGAAACTATGCCGCCGTACTTGCCATTGGCTCTAGGCGCTTCTGAGATTACGCTGCTGAATTTGGTATCGGCTTACTCGATATTCCCTAATCGCGGGATTCGGCTGGCGCCGCACGTGATCCGGCGTGTCGAGGACTATGATCACAAAGTTCGAGAAGAAATCAAACCTCGCGAAAATGAAGTTATTCAGCCCGAGATCGCCGATAAGATGGTAGAGATGCTGCGGGGCGTCGTCGAGTTTGGAACGGCTACCGCCGCCAAATCGCTGCGAAGGCCTTTGGGCGGCAAGACCGGAACCACCAACGATTTTACCGATGCCTGGTTCGTCGGATTCTCGCCGTCGCTGACGGCCGGTATATGGGTGGGCTTTGATGAGAAAAAGTCGCTCGGCAACAAGGAAAGCGGCGCCAAGGCCGCGCTCCCTGGTTGGATTACTTTCATGCGAGACGCGCTCGAAAGCACGTCGCCGGAGCCGTTCTCTACTGTAGAAGAGGAGCGTGTGGCCGCCGAGGCGCAAGCGGGACCCGAGGCCACCGACACCGAAACCGCCGAAACCGAACCGCCCACCGAAGAGCCGCCGGCCATGAAACCACCCGAGCCGGAAGCTGGAGCGCCTGCCCCTTCGCCGCCACCTCTAATATCCACGCCCGAAAAAAAGAAAATAATGGTCGAAGATATTCGTAATTAGCAGAAATAGGGTGTCTACTCGCACGATATAAGCCCCGCAGCGGGACAAGGCCTGCTCATTCATGTCCTGCAGCCTACGTCAAAATCCGAGCGCCGGCCATACGATCGTCAAGAAGAACGTTTTACTGCTCTATTTGATTGATGGGTGTGCGTCAAAAACATACGTAAGAATGGACAAGAGACAGGGTTTTTCCGAGCATCGAAATTCTGAAAAGCCTTCAGAATAAATCTTACCATCCCGCCAAGGCGGGAACACAAAGGCACTCAGCTCACAAATTCATTCGCTTACGTTTTCATCTTTGTGTCCTGGTGTCTTTGTGGTTAAGTGAATCCTACTATAAATATACAAAACCATCAACTGAAAGCCCCTCTGGTTGATTCAAACCACCAACAAATTTGACTCACACCCATGATTGATTACGGCGGAATAGCGCGGTTCTTGCGCGCGTCACCTCTATTGCGCCCGTTCAGGGCTTGGGCGGCCGGCCCTCGTCTCGAGCTTTGCGATAGCTCTCCAGCAGAGCCAACGATTTTTCCATGTGGGCAATGGCCGGGGCCAGCTCATGAGCCAGATTGAATTTCCATTGACCGCCTTCCCGCACAAATGGCAGAGCCGCAGTTAGCCCGTTGGCGTAACGAATGATAACAGAAGCCTGATCGTTGACCACCTTCTCCGTGATAATTTTCGGCCGCAGATCGCGTAGCTGTGCCATAAACACCCGCGATGGATTCTCAGGTAGGCTGGTTGCGGAAAGCTTTGCGGCTAATTCCTGATAGCGGGTTAGGGCAGCGAGAGAGTCCCGGCTGTAACGCGATCGCGCCTTGGCTTCATCTCCTTTTTGCCCGGCTTTCATCAGCGCTTGCAGAGCCTTTCGGGGGCTGTCGGCTTGGCCGAGGACGCTGACGGCGCTGACCATCACTACAGTTATCATGAATCTGAAGCTAAGTAAAAGTGGCCTCATGCCGTCCTTCCTTTGGGTGGGTTTGATTTCCGTACGATATACCCGTAACGGTGGTAAGGCACTGCCGGATCTATGTAACGATTAACCCCTACCGGGGCTTACATCATGCTGGGGTCACATCCCTTGAAAACTCGCGGGGGTTTGGAATCCCAACGGGATTCTGTCTCAAAGCCCAGGCTTGCGAGGAACGAGCTACCCTGGGAAAAAGCCGGTGGACATTGGCAACCCCAACGGGGTTGCGTCGGTTCCCGGCGAACTCGGTCGTACCACAACCCCTTTGGGGTTGGATCCATTTCGCATCGCATTCCCAGGGTTGGCCGCAGGAAGGCGGCCAACCCTGGGCTTTGTTCCGCAATCCCGTT
>JACOSC010000016.1 GCA_016179055.1 Acidobacteriota bacterium | reverse complement strand
GGCAGGCGCGGAAGTGAAATCGTCTGAATTTGTCGGTGTTCAACGGATTACCGTTAACCTATGACAAAATTGCCCCACCTCAGAGGCCGTCAGGTCATTGTTGCCCTTCGCAAAGCGGGTTTCAGAATAATTCGAGTGAAAGGCAGTCATCATTTTCTCCAGCATCCGGACAGTCGTGGCACTGTTGTTCCTGTGCATGCGGGCGAGACTCTGGGCCCTGGCCTCATGAACAAAATTTTAAATGACTGCGACCTTTCCCGTGAAGAGTTTGCTGATCTCTTGTAGTTAGCCAGCCGTGTCCGCTGCCGCCGGCCATTCAGTTCGAGCGCTGCGAAGCGGCGGCTCTGCCCGGTTACGTCGAGTTGCCGCGCCAAGCGGCCCGTGGCGACGTCCTCCATGTGGATGAAACCGGAATCAAGATTCTGGCCTGTTTGAAGGAGAACAACCCGTTACCGGATGGTGAACGCAAAGGTGTACAAACGACAGGCATCGGCGCACGGGATGGAGCGCACGAGATCGCGACGTGGCGCTGCAGTGCCTCGTCAATGGCGATGATTGTAGATTTGAACTTGCGGCGGCCGGTCCCCAATCATTTCGAGAGCGGAAACCGCACCCGCTTCCATATGCCCAAGACAAACGCGGCCAGCCCCAGCATCTGCAACAAGGCTGACAGTCCCAGCAGTTTTCCCGTGCCGGGTCTCTGGGGAAACGGCTCAGAAACGATGCGCAAGATAAGACCCACGTTAAGCAAGAAGTAATTGGCCCAGGCCAGGGGCTCGCGCGCGGTCTTCTGCAAGGGGACGCCGGCGGGCCGCGGAAACATCCAGTAGGCCACACCCATGATCATCATCAGGATGAAACCCACGCTGATGATGTGGTTGTGAATTGTGATAAGCTCGTGGGGCACGCCGATTTGAAACCAGCCTTTGTTCAGCAGAAGAAACCCGCCGAGCCCGGAACCCAACATCAGATAAACTACCGCCGTCTTAATAAACAGTCGATGCAGGGATAACATAGAGTCGCTCCCGTCAGCTAACGCTTTGGCCGGCTCAAACCGCATCCGCCGCCGAGCTCGGCCGACGGCTCACATTCAGCGCACGCTATCAGCGCCATCGATTGGTTACCCTAGATTACACAATTAAAAGGCCAAGTCTCAGTGGCCAAGGCGGCCAGGACCGGTTCGTAAAAGTGTATAACCGTGACTAGATCGATGCCCCCATCGGCGAAGGCGAAGAATTTCAACGAGATGATCTTAAGCCATGCGTAACTGCTCAGCCGTTATGGTCCCGTAGGGACCACTGACTTTAGGCAGGTCCTTTAGGGCCTGCGGGCTAGGACCGGCGCAACGCCCCGTCCCGACACGTCGGGACGGTTGAATCCCGGCCGTGTGCGTTTCAATCGTCGCTACGCGACGAGCGGTGTACTCGGGACCGGCTATACCGGCCTTGAAAGGCCGGCCTAAATTCAATCAGCCCCGACGTGTCGGGGCTGATTAGTTACAGCCATGCTTAAAAGTCGTGAATAAGCCTCTCTTCAAGCGGTTCCTTCTCCGAGCATGCTCCCCTTCGGCTTTTCCCAGGGCGGAAAAATTTTTATCAGAATGGCGAGGATAACCAAGGGCATGATAAGGAGGATTAACGTCATCAGCAGGCCCTCAATTCCCGTCAACTCCATTTTATAGGCCGTAAGTCCCCGGAAGCTTTTGGAGAACATCTGGCCGCCGATCACCACATTCCAGCGCGTGGCGAATATTCCCAACTGAATCAGTATCACCGAGAGAAAGTAAAGCAGCTTGCGCAGCTCCTCGTCAAACCTGAAAAGCTTGATCGCCACAATGATCGCCAGCGGTATCAACATGCCCAATATCACTTGGATGATCACCAGGCTGATGTAAAGCTTACTCATCACCATCTCCGAAAGGATCTTAATCGATTCCTCGCTCTGATAAAGTCGATGAATGAAATCGAGCAGCTCGAGTGAGAAATCAATAATCACCGCGAAGAAAAGAAATGAGGCCATCTTGTCGAGACACTTCATGTCGATCGGCTCGCCGCGGAACGGCGTGATCACCATGTAAAGAATAATGACCAGCGCAATCCCTGAGACAGTGGCTGAAAAGAGGAATACGATGGGCATCAGCACGCTGCTCCACCATGGGTTCGCCTTGATCGAGCCAAAGATGAATCCAACATACCCGTGCAAGAGAACCGCCGACGGAATGCCGATGATGGTGATTCCCTTGACCACCTTCCGGTCGAACGCCGACGCTTCATCACTGATATCGGTCGAGAAGAGCGAGATTACTTTGTGAATCCACTTCATCGGCGGTTTCTCTTGCTGTGCCCACACAATGATGTCTTTGCGATAGGTGAACCATATTTCCAGCAGCAGCACGACCATCAGGTACCATGCATACACGAAACCAAACATCGCCATGGCCGATGTGAAATTTGGATTCAGGAAGATTTCAAATGAGCGTTCCGGATGGCCCAGGTGCAAAAGCAAAGGCAGTGGAGCGATCAGCAGGAAAGCCAGCGCCGTGAGCAGAGAAAGCCGGTACACGGCCTGCACTTCCTTGATGTTGAACACCTTGACCAGTGAGGCAAGAATGAAGGCGCCCGCCACCAGTCCCGTGAGATAAGGATACACCACTACCAAAATTCCCCAATGGACTTCAATCTCGTTGGGATAAATATAGCCGCCCACCTGCTTGAGCAGCTCAAACAACTTTTCATTGGCTGGGTTCATCGCACTTCTCCATCCAGATTGGAATACGATACTTTGGGTTCGGTATTCAGCGAAGGCTTCAATACGTGCAGTTTGTTCATGCGCTTGAATCTCGTCAAAGGACTGGCACTGCTCCGTACATCGCCGAATATCCGCGCTTGCGTCGGACAGACCTCCACACAAGCCGGCAACAATCCTTTTGTAATCCGATGATAACAGAACGTACATTTATCGGCGGTTTCGGTCTTCGGATTCAAATACCGCGCCCCGTAGGGACAGGCCTGTATGCAGTACCGGCACCCGATACAGCGCTTCTCGTCCACCAGCACAACGCCATCGGTTGTCTTAAAGGTCGCTCCCACCGGGCAAACTTGCACGCAGGGTGGGTGGTCGCATTGGTTGCATAGCTTCGGCACAAAAAAACTTCTTAAAACTTGCCTTTCGCTGGCCGCTTCCAGGCCACTTTCGATCCTAGGATCAATATTCTGCACTGTCACTTCGCCATCTTTCTTGATCGTGTACCGTTCCACCCAAGTGCGAAAATAGAACGGCTCGCGCGGAACATCATTCTCTTCCTTGCACGCTTCCACGCAGCGTCCGCAGCCGATACACTTATCGATTTGTATCCCCATCCCATAGTAATGCTTCGCCGCCTCGTAGGGCGCCGCCTGAACGGTAGACTTCTTGAGAAACAAACCGAAGACCCCTCCCGGCAGCGCCAGGGCCAATAGCTTTTGCACAAACGTTCGTCTTTCCATGACTACTTTACCTCAGGCATGTGTGGATAATGACATTGCCAGCAGAGATACTTTTCGCCGTGTGTGGCGAGGTCGACCTTGGGCGTCTCCTTGACCGGAGAGTCTTTGCCGTGGCACTTCGCGCAAAACTCTCGCACACTCGGAATCGAGGCTTTTACCGCGCGGGGCGTCACCTTATGCTCATCCGGAACGCTGTGACAAGTCTTGCACTCCAGGGCAACGTGCGGCGAGACCGCCTTGGTGCGCGCGATCTCCGCATGGCAGGCTTGACATTCCTGGGGAACCTGCGGCGGCTTAGGGTCGTGGGGATTATGACAGGATACGCACGGCTTCATCGGATTATGCGCGGCTGAGCTAATTTGTGGGAAGCCTGTCGGCCTTGACGGATTGAAAGCATGACAGCGCACGCAAAACTCCCTCAGCTTTGGCAACGTCGGCTTCACTTCGATAGGATCATCAGTATGCCCCTTAGCGGCGCCGTGACAAGTTTCGCAAGATAGATTCCGGTGATAGCCGTTCTTCTTCACTTGATACTGGTCATGGCAATCGGCACAGACATCGGAGCCGGCGTACTTCACCGTCTTGACCATCTCCCTCGCCACCGTGGTCTTGACGTGTAACGCATTATCCTTCAGCGAGGGGGGCAGCATGAATCGTATGGAAACGAACCCGCCGGCCAGAACAGCAAAGACGAGCACGAGCCTCCGTAGGGACTCCGGAACCGCTTTCCAAAAATTTTTCATCGGACACCTCGAACAGGTGAAGAGATCTCACGGTAAATTAGAACAACCGCCGTCATGCGTGGCATCCCCGCCCGCGACCCCATCAGAACAAATGGTAATACACTCCACGCCCTGCGGCGAAGAGACTAAGCGGACTCCCTCATTGCCGGACGCAACGGCAGCGCAAGTCGGGAGCGTGGTCACTCAATAATTCGGCGTGATACGAAACTACTTTTGGCTGAATGATCGAATATAGGTCACCTGGCCACGGATATCTTTCTCCTTGAGTTTGGCCTTGAATCCGGGCATAAGGTTGGACTTACCGACGGCCTTGCCGCCTTCGCTGACGATTTTGAATAAGTCGTCGTCGGTGAATTTGGCCATGATCGGTTTATTTGTCCAATCCGTCATTTTCATTTTCTTGAGGGTCTTGGTGGTGGGTCCGTCTCCTTTTCCTCGTTCGCCGTGGCACTTGGCACAATATTGATTGTGTATTTTCGCGGCGCCGGCGCTCTTGGCTCCGGGCAACTTGGCTTGCCCTTGGACATGGGAAACGAAAGAGAAAAAACAACCGATGAAAAGTATTAAGGCTATTCTCTGCATGAATCCATCCTTATCTGGTAAATACTGAAACCCATCCATAAATAAATGTAATAATCCGGCCGCGAGCCACAACGCCTTAAAAGGCGTCTGCGACGTCTGGCACTTGTTACTTCTTACGCCGACGAGGAGCTTTCCTGCCCGCGGCCATTGGGACAACCGCAACTTAGCACCGATGCGTGGATGGGCAACACCATCAACTTCGGAACGGATCCCACCGCGTGGCTTACTTGGCTAGCGAATGAATATAGCTAAGCATGTCCTTGATCTCGCCATCTTGCATTTTTTCCTTATACGCCGGCATGATTTTGGACTTATTGACCGCGGCGCCGCCTTGCTTGATAATCTTGGTCAAATCCTCATCCTTAAACTTGTCCATGGCCTCTTTGCTGGACCAGTCCGCCATTTTCATGGCCTTGATGGTTTTAGTGGCGGGACCATCGCCTTTGCCTTGCTCACCGTGACATTTCACGCAATGCTGCTTGTAATTCTCTGCCGCGGTTTTCTCCGCCGCGTAGGTAATGCCGATTACGAGACCAATCACAATCAAACCAATCACTAACGAAAAGGTTTTTGTTATTCGCATAATGACCTCCAATAATTTATGAGCTGTCATTTAATCCGCACGCAGTTTCCTGACCACGTGCGCGCGACTAAGACAGCCGCGAGAATTTAAAACTCTACGAATCGCCGATCAAACAGCGAATCGTGTGAATAATAAGGAAACCAGGGCTGGTGCGACGAAGGGGGGCCACCAGTCCTTTACGCTTCATCCGGACGAGATGCGACTCGTTCGATTTGACGTATTTTCATATAAAGTGTAATAACAACTAAGAAAATTATAATCAATGAAACGGCCAGTCCTTTGCGGCGGAACTGCAGGTCACCCATCGCTCGCTCGCCCGCCTTTTGTGTGCTGACGGAAATGGCCAGCCCTTCATTTGTAATTTTTTCAATTTCGTTGGGATTGAATGCATGAATCAAAACTCTTGCCTTAATCAACTTGTTCTTACCTTCTATAAGGTCAAACTTCTCCCGGCTGACTTCCATGCCGGCTCTTTCGGCGCGATTCAAGACGATTTCCGATTGTTCCAGCCTGGCCTTTAATAGTTCAATGCGATCGCGCATCTTGTTCGCGGCATTGAATCCCTTATCTCCTTGAGAATGACAATTAATGCATAGGGACTCGGTTTGCGTTCCCAGCATGCTATCGGAAGGCGACTTGATTCCGTGATTGTCATGACACGTGGCACACTCGGGCAGACCCCCTTGCTTGAAGGCCTTCTTGTGCGGGCTGGCGATGAAATATTCATATTGCGAGGCATGGCATTGACCACAAATCGCGGCGATGGAGGATAGACCGGGAGGAGAAGCGCCGTGGTTGCCATGACAACTGTTGCACGTAGGCGCGGACAGATCCCCTTTGCCAAAAAGCGCCTTACTATGGACACTGTCCATATACTTCATCTTTTGATTGGTCGGAATATTATGGCCCCGCATGTACTGGGGATTCGCATGGCACTTGGTGCAGGTATTCACCACATTTTTGGGATACACGGAGGACTGCGGATCGCTGGCTTTTCGTATACCGTGTGCCCCGTGACAACTGGAGCAAACCGCCACCTTGGTATCGCCGCGCGCTAAGAGTTTCCCGTGCCGGCTGGTCCCATATTCATTCAACTGGTCCACTCGCAATGAAGGATTATAATCCCGCATGAAATCGGCATTGCTGTGGCATTTACCGCACAACTGGGGAATATCCGTGGGTTTTGGTTTGCCAATGTATCCTTTCTTGGGATCCATGGCCACTTCCATGTCATCCGAAGAGGGGTCGCCGCCATGACAATTATAGCAAGACAGACCGCGCAGATAATGAATATCATTCGTAATTTTCTTGGCCGGCTCCTGCAACTCGCCATCCATTTTTTGGTGGCATTCCACACAACTATCCTTGCCGCGTGGTTGCGAATACACCGAAGACAGCAGCCAAAACAAGGCGCCAATATAAAGGAAAGCCGTAGTACGCTTAAGCATAATCTTTTTTCGCTCTTCAGATATAGGCGATAACGGTCATCGCCACCATATAGACCAGAGCCACTACACCTAGCACCGTAAATATCAGACTGGTCCGGTTGGGGCCGGATTGCGTATCAAGAAAGGGAACCAGCAATCCTACCAGGCCGGCTAAACCAAACGCCAAGATACCTAAAACTTCTCCATCCATAAAAAGGATCTTCGCCGGCAGTATCTTTAGCGTCTGAAACATGAAAACAAAATACCATTCGGGTTTGATATTGGCCGGCGCCGAAGCGAAGGGATCGGCCTTGACCCCAAGCTCCCATGGGTAGATCGCCGCTAATGCGCCTAAGATGCCCAGCGCTATCAGCCACCCCACCAGATCTCTGAGCAGGAAGTTTGGGAAAAAAAGCATGGTCTTACCGTGGCTGGGATTGTCGGCTCCATCCGTGGACTCTTCCGGGGAACTCATTCCCAGCCGTTGGACCATAAACAAGTGCGCCATTAAAAGCATGGCGGCGGCGGCCGGCAACATAGCCACATGCCAGCCGAAAAAGCGCGTCAGTGTGGCGCCGGTAACGTCTTCACCGCCGCGCAGGAAGCGCTTGAGGAAGTGCCCAACCAGCGGAATTACTCCGGCAATCTCCGTGCCGACTTTGGTGGCGAAAAAAGACAGCTCATTCCAAGGCAATAGATAGCCGCTGAATCCAAAGGTCAACGCGATAAACAGAAACAAGATTCCGGTCACCCACGTAAGTTCCCGCGGTTTGCGGTAAGCTCTAAGGAAATATACACTGAACATATGCGCAAAGGCCGCGGCGATCATTAGATTGGCGCCCCAACTATGGACGGAGCGCACCAACCAACCGAAGTGCACCTCGGTCATAATAAATTGCACACTTTCAAAAGCGTTGTCGGAACTAGGGCGATAATAAAGCAGCAATAATATGCCCGTCACGACTTGTACAAAGAAAAGAAAAGCCGTCATTCCACCCAGATAATACCAGAGGGTGTGCTTGTGAATGGGAACGGTCTTTTCCTTGGCGTGGGCGATCAACTCGTCAAGATTAAGCCGCTCGTCCAGCCAATTCCATGTTCTTTGCGATAAGGATCTCAACACAGCCGCTTACCCTCCTTTCTTGGAGACAACAATTTCGCCGCTACGAGTTCTCACATCATACACTTCCAAGGGTCGGGGAGGGGGTCCGGCTATGTTCAGACCATTCAGATCATAACGGCCGTTATGGCAGGCGCACCAAATATTTTGCATGTCAGGACGGTATTGAACGATGCAATCAAGATGCGTACAAGTGGCGGAGTAAGCCCGTAGACTGCCGTCCGGTCCGTTAATGAGAATTCCGGGCTTGCTACCGAACCGGAAAACCTTACCGGTATTGGGCGCAACTTCTCCCACCTTGGCCGCCACGACACTGGATGTCGGCGCCTCGGCGATTCTTGGCGGAATCAAGAATTTGATCACCGGGTAAAAGAATGACACTACAGCCGCGCCTATCCCTGTTCCGAGCAGGTAATTCAAGAAGCTACGACGATCGGTTCGCTTACTAACAACCTCCATTCCACTTTCCTCCATTAAAAGCCTGCCCTTCGCAGAACACATGACCGTCAAACTCATACAATGAACGGCTACGCGTTGCGCCCTACACCAAAATTTCCAGGCGCCCACCAGGCACGTGGGCGCTAAATCCGGAAATCGTGAATCAAGAAAAGGAAATCATACCGCATCATTTTCCGTAACGCTAGCACCAATTTCATCGGGCACCCTAACGTCTCAGGAACATTTATGCCGACGGCAAGGCGCACTCTAATCGTTCACCCAGGCGTGCCGACTAGCGCGCAATGGAAACTTCAGTAGAGTCCTCTCGCCCTCCCACACAGGTCGCCGTCGTAGATGCCGTAATAGAATGAAACTACCCAACGTCATCGCCATGATTCAAATATAAGGCAAAGTTCTTTTTTTTTATCCGTAGGAGAATTTCCGTTAGTGACCGCACCAACAAGTATCTGTCCGGCATTGGAAAGATACATAAGACACCGGCCCAACTCCTCACCGATCTGCCATAAGGCCATGCAAAATAGCCTCTGCTTGCTACGTTATTTTTCTTGATATTACAAACAACGGCAGTGCCGCCAACAATCCTCCCAGATTCTGAATGGAACTGACCCCAATAGCTCCCAGCCCACAAGATTATTCAAGCGCGTGACCTAGGCAAGAACTATTCCCGTTCGTCCGTCTTGATCAGGTTGCTGGAATTCAATCAAGAGACCTTCCCTTGGAAGGGAATAGGCCGTGCTGCCGCTAAATGTCGAGAGTGGTTATTTCGCCAAATGCGGATCTTTTCCCCCACCTCCCAACAAAGGCCGCCCCCGTGCTAGCCATAGACCAGGCAACTACTTTCTAATTCGCAGGACTTCAGAGTAAAGTGGTTGGTTATTTTTGAGGACACTGCGCTTGGCCGTTGACGGATCCAGAATGCTCGACTGACTTAGGTCATTACCCATTATATTGTGACCATGTGGACCGAAATTTGCGTTGAAATAGTAGGGGTTTGAAACTATAGTAGGCATCCATAATGAGGAAAAAATCATGAAAGAATTAGGCAGGGCTATCCCTGAAACCATTTTCTTGTGCGAATGGGACTCCATTGAATTCCGTAAGAAGTTGGAGTACTGGGAATCCAAGGGCTATACCGCGCTTTTGAGCACTTACAAGATGAGTTCCGAGGTGGACCCCGGTACCGGTAAGGAGTGCTTGCGCTATACGATAGACTTGAAAAAAAGCATGAAGTGATGAAATAGGAGAACGCTCAATGGAGAAGAGTCCAGCGAGAAAAAGACGGGTCAAAAAAGGGGATTATCGGATGCGCACGCATCTGATCCATGGCAATTACGATAGTGATCGTTGGGACTATGATCATCACGTCATCCCGCCGATCTCCTCCACGACAGCCTTCCGCCTCAACTCTGCCCAACGCGGGGCACAGGGGTTTATCGAATTCGGGCATGAAGAATTGATGCGGAAGGTCCCCATATACATTTATGATCGTTTGGACGAGCCAACGCGTGGCATGCTGGAAGAAAACCTTGCCTACGTCGAAGAAGGGGAAACTTGCGTCACATTTGCTACCGGCATGGCGGCCATCAGCGCGGCGCTGGGTGTGCTGGTGACCAGCGGCCAAAGCATCCTTGCCCACCAAACACTTTATGGATGCACCTATAGCTTACTCTCAAATTGGTATCCGCGTTACAATATCGGCGTGGACTTCTGCGACCTCACTCGGGTCGAGTCCTTACAGAATCTTATTCGACCGGAAACCCGCCTTATTTACTTCGAAACGCCGGTAAATCCAACCATGCAACTAATCGACATTGGACGAGTAGCACGAATGGTTGCTGACATCAATACCGAGCGCAAAGAGGCCGACCGCATTGTGACGGTGGTGGATAACACTTTCGCCACTCCATACTGCCAGCGACCGATTCGCTATGGCGCCGACATCGTCATTCATAGTTTGACCAAGGACATCGGCGGATTCGGCACCGATATGGGCGGCGCCGTGATCGCTCCGCGCAAGTTTTTTAACCATCTCGTCCTTTATCGAAAGGATTTTGGCGGGGTTCTCGCGTCGCGTAACGCCTGGGCTTTCCTAGTGTATGGGCTCCCTACCCTGGCCACGCGCATGGTTAATCAGCAAAAGACCGCGTTAAAAGTGGCAGAGTTCCTTGAGTCGCACCCAAAGGTAGAGCGCGTATTGTACCCCGGCTTGGAGTCCTTTCCGCAACGTGACCTGGCGCGTCGACAAATGATCAGCTATGAGGGCAAATTCGCTCCAGGCAGTATTTTGTATTTTGTTCTCAAGGTAGCCAAGACCAACGCCGAACACGCCGTCGAGCGGTTCGTTAACTATATCGCCGAGAACGCCTACAGCATTACGCTGGCCGTAAGCCTCGGACAGATCAAAACACTAATTGAGAGCCCTAACTCTATGACGCATTCGGCGCTGCCGGAGAGCGACCGAGAAGCCCGGGGATTGGAGCCCGGAGGCGTCCGTCTATCGATTGGGCTCGAAGATTGGCATGACATCATCGAGGATCTCAGCGCTGGATTGAATCAGATTTAGAAGAACGCGCTTAGCCGTTGAACAATAACGGGCAGGGTAATTTCTCTGCATTAGGTTACCAAATTTGGATAAAAGGCAGTTATCTGTGGCTGATTCCCATGACCTCAGTACGATCACGAACCATCCGAAAGCATACGTAAAAAGCTGGAACATTGTGTACGGATTGCCATTATACGATTGAAATAGGATGGAACTTTAAAATAATTTCAACTCGAGGAGACGCCACATGATTGCCAAATCTGACGTAGAGAATATTTTGGCCAAGTATTTCGGTGAGACCACAGACCGTGATACGATTCAGCGGGTAAGCGATGAAATAGCGGGGCTCACTCAAGAGTGGGAGTTATTGGATTTGTCGGCCGACCTTATGGGGTTTACGTTGTCGGTAACTTGTACAGACATATGTTACCTGGCGGAACATATTGAGCGGGGTGAAGAAATCCGCTTGTTTCGCAGGCGTAAGACCCCTGAAAAAATAATCGCATGACCCCTCAGCGATCCTTTGAAGCGAATCGTGGGATGCCTGCGATCGGCGTGGGCCGATGAGCCGCTTATCGATTCGACTGTATTTTTGAGGGCTACGTTAGACGCTGATAGCACCTTGGCGAAAAGTGCTCTCGCCAATCTTGACGTTCACCAAAGCCGGCTTCTCGGAAGCAAAGGCTCGTTCGAGAGCCGGTCGAATTTCCTCGACCCGCTCAACGTATTCGCCGTGACCGCCCAGAGCCTCAACCACCTTATCGTATCGCGTATAATCGAGCTTGGTCGCCACGGCGCGGCCTTCGCCAAAGAACTCGATCTGACCGCGTCGAATCTGCATCCAGGCGGCATCATTCCCCACCACACCGACCACCTTTATCTTTTGACGGGCCATGGCTTCAAACTCCATGCCGTTGAGTCCGAACGCGCCATCGCCGAAAATGACCAACACTTGGCATTCCGGCCGCGCCAGTTTAGCCGCCATGGCATAGCCGGGACCCACGCCGAGAGTTCCCAGCGGTCCCGGATCCATCCAATGCCCTTGCTTGTGGATTCGCAGTACACTCGCCGCTGTCGCAACAAAATCACCGCCATCGCCAACTACTATGGTATTCTCGTCGACAAACTCGCTGATTTCTTTGCACAAACGGAGAGGGTTAATTGGATAGGCATTGGAGGCGAGACCTTCCTCCATGCTTAACAGTTTTCGATTTTCCTCGGCACGGATCGCGGCAACCCAGTCCGATGTTGCGGAAATGCCCCCCGCTTGATGCGCGACTCGCACCAGTTCATGCATCACCCATCCAGTATCGCCAATGATTCCGATGTCGATAGGTCTATTCCGTCCGATCACGCTTCCGTCCAGGTCAACCTGAATAACTTTGACTTCTGCATTGAAGATCGGCTCCCTGCCATACCCGATACGAAAATCCAACGGCGTGCCAAACACCAGCACGACGTCCGCTTGGCTCAGCGCGTACTTGCGCGCACGGGAAAAGAAAAAAGGATCATTGGGGGGCATCGCCCCGCGCGCCATACCATTTACAAAAACCGGCATTTGGTAAGCTTCGACAAACTCGGCCAGCGAGCCCCGTCTCCTAGACCACCAGAGCTGGCCGCCGACAATCGCCATCGGCCGTTTAGCCTTCATTAGCATTGCCGCGGCCTGCGCTACATGCTCGGGATCTCCGGCAGGCTGAGCCTCAGTCCGGTACTTTTGCGGGCGAACGACGGCAGTGTCGTCAACCGATTCCATAAGCAAATCGAGAGGGACCTCGAGAAACACCGGCCCAGGAACGCCGGTTGTGGAAATACGGAAAGCCATGCCGATGTACTCTGCCAATCGCCGGGCCTCCGGGATTGAGGCTGACCACTTGGTGATGGGGCGCATCAGCTCGACATGATTCATTTCCTGAAGCGCTCCCATGTCAAAGAAAAATCTCGGTGCCTGACCGCCGAGAACAATCATAGGAACACCGGCGCGATAAGCGTTGGCCACGGCCGTTACAACGTCGGTGACGCCGGGCCCTGCGGTGACGGCGACCACGCCCGGCTTCCCCGTGACGCGGGCCCAGCCATCGGCCGCATGACCCGCCGACTGCTCGTGACGGAAATCAATCACCGAAATGCCTTCGTCGATACAACCATCATAGATCGGCTGTATATGTCCGCCACAAAGCGTAAACAGACATCGAACATCTTCCGCTTTGAGGGCCTGCGCGACGATACGTCCCCCATGAATCAAGCTCATAAAAACTCCTATCGCGGCGCGGCCGCAGACCTGCAATGGCTCAGGCTTTCCGCCTGAGAGCTTTCGGCAGAATCCCCCGAGTCAACAGATATTCACAGGCCAGCGGCCCGTGCCACAGTTCAGGGCCGAGAGTCCGTCGCCAACTGGCCGTGGGCAAGTTGACCTGTCAAGACTCGCTCGCTGAAAACTAGATTATTTGGTAACTACTCAGGAAATGCGTCTCAGCCCATTAGGGGCGGCCTGTTTATAGTAGCGATTCCTATGGTAGGTCCTAAAGCTCCGTAGGAGCGCCCTGTCCGGCAGCGTTCGTCGACGAAATCAACCTTACACAGGCCGCCCCTACGGGGCTTGTTCGAACTCACGCATGGATTCTTGCTATAAACAGGCCGCTCCTACGGAGTTAAAGGCACTGGCTGAGTAGTTATATTATTTTTATCAACTTCTAAATTGCAGGAATTCTCGGGATTTTTGTAACGGCTCCCTTGGCCTTTCTCGAATGGGTACATGACCGGCTTGGATTCTAACTTGAACCCCTGCTCAACGGATGGCTTAGAAATGGCCGAAGTCGAGCATCTTATCATATAAGGCCAGGAAGCTCTTGTATTGCTCCATGAGCTTGCCTTTTTCATCCCTATCCAGCTTGAGCAAATCGCCGAGCGCCACCGTACCCCAGATTTTCCCGTCTGGATTTGTCTTTTCCTGAACCACCAGATGCTGGAAATCATTGCCCAACATCGTGGCCAAACATTCCGAATAGGTGGCCGCCAAATCGGTGGTCATGGGATTTCGGCTCATCACGGCCGCGACCTTGGTTTGATCAGCATCGCACTCTCCGGCGATCGCCTGCACCAGGTCCCATTCGGATAAGATCCCCGCTAAATGCGACCACTCGTCCATTACGCATACCGCACGAACGTTTTTATCCCTCATATACTTTGCGGCCTGCCGCAAGGAGGAATCCGCCTTGACACTATATATCTCCTTGCGGTTCTTAACAAGGTCATTAATCGTTTTTAACATACGATCCTCCTCGCCTTCCTAATTAAACAAGAGGTATTATAATTGAAAAATTGGCACTAACAAGTCACGTTTTCAAAGAGTGAGTCATGAATTCCCGATAAGTTACTCGGTAATCCACGGCACACCTTCAAAAAGGCTCAAACAACTGAATACGAAGTTTGGACATTTGCCGAAGACCACGCGTCGCCCCACCATTGCCCGAAGCTCGTTCTCATAGCTCCGCAGGAGCGAGCTATAATAGCCAGGGGCAAGCGCAGCCCCTGGTATGAAAACTATAGATGTTATAACCTGAATTTTGCACGACAAGGAGGTTTCTCTAACAAATGATCCGTTTTTGTCCGGCTCTGCTTGTTCGCGCGGATCCGTGCAAAAAATTTTTGCACGGACGATCATCACCACGGAGGGTAACTTAGCGATGACTGTGCGTTCTCAGCTAATCAGCGTAAAACAACGCTGAAGCCTTGTTTCCAGACGATCCTGGTGATTCTCGTGCAAAATTCAGGTATAAACCCTGAAGGGGCGGAATACCCTTCGGCGAAACTACCGACATCAATCCCAAACATAACGCTCATCCAATCCGACTCCGTATTTCCGGCACAAGACACGCAGCTAGTACTGAAACGAGTTGCGCTGATGTATGACTTGATCACCATTAGTGCGCCCTTTCAGGGCTTGTGAGCTTGGGACTCGTTCATTCCAGGGGCTGCGCTGCGCTTGCCCCTGTCGAGTAGACGAGGTGCTCCCAGAAGAGACAGACCGTTTCCTCCAGTTGCCGCCTCGTCCCTCACAGAACCGTACTAGTGGCTTTCCCAGCATACGGCTCTTCAACCACCTT
>JACOSC010000015.1 GCA_016179055.1 Acidobacteriota bacterium | reverse complement strand
TGGTGGCCCCAAACAATCATACTCAACGAGGCGATGGCGAGCCAGCACCAAATCATAATCCGATAACCGAAAACCGGGCGGCGGATAAACGTCGCGATGATTTCGGACACAATCCCCATGGCGGGGACGATTACAATGTAAACTTCCGGATGGCCAAAAAACCAAAAGAGATGCTGCCATAACAAAGGATGGCCGCCGGCATGAGGCAGCAGCTTTTCACCAATCACCAACCCTCCCGGCAAGAAAAAGCTGGTGCCTCCCATACGATCAAAGAGCAACATGACCCCAGCCCCGAGAAGTACAGGGAATGCCAAAAGGGCAATGATGGAACTGGTGAGCATTCCCCAAATATTTAACGGCAGCCGCCAGATCGACATGCCTTTGGTCCGCAGATTCACAATGGTCGTAATGTAATTCAGCGTCCCCATAAGAGAGGACACGGTAAAAAGGGCAATGGACACCAACCAAATCGTCTGGCCCCACCCCTGGCCGGGGCCCGCTTGCGACAAGGCGCTAAGCGGGGGATAAGCCGTCCAGCCTGAAATCGGCGCGCCCCCTTCTACGACGAAGGCCATCAGCACGGTTAAGCACGATAGCAGAAACGTCCAAAAGGAAAGCATGTTCAAGACGGGAAAGGCCATATCGCGGGCGCCGATCTGCAAAGGTATTAGAAAATTTCCAAATCCGCCGGTGAAAATGGCCGTAAAGACAAATATCGCCATGATGGTGCCGTGCATGGTAGTCAGCGCCAGATAAAATTCCGGTTTCATTACCCCGCCTTCCATGCCGCTCGGCAGGAGCTTTGCCAGCAGTGGCCACTGGTGGGACGGCCAACCTAATTGTAACCGCATCAACATAGATAAGATCCCGCCGGCAACGGCCATGAATAATGAGGCCATCAGGTACTGTATGCCGATGACTTTGTGGTCAAGGCTAAAAACGTAGCGTCGCAGAAAGCCGCTTTTAACTCCGTGAGCCTCCGCCCCTTTATCACGCTTATCACTCATGTTTGAGAAATCCTCCAATAAATTATTCCGTTCCTGCACCGGTTGTGACTGGGAGACGCCGGCAGACTTAAGTGCTGCGATGAAGACCGGCTTACGGGGATTGCTCGCTCAGCCAGCGATCGAACGATTCTTGCGGTTCCACCGTCAAGAAGGCGCGCATGCGGTAATGGCCCAGACCACAGAGTTGATTGCAAGCGATTTCAAATTGGCCCGTCTTGGTAGGAGTAAACGAAATCTCAATCATCATGCCGGGAACGGCATCTTGCTTGATGCGTTGGTGTGGAAGAAAGAAGCTATGAATAACGTCCTTGGCGAGTAAACGGACGCGGACCGGGCGGTCCACCGGCAGGTGCATCTGATTGATCAATAGCACATCATCCTTGGCCGCCGGGTCCTTCTTATCCAGTCCAATTTGATTGGCATTGGTTATCAGCTTTGGGTCTGTTCTGCCAAAGAGCCCATCTTTACCGGCATAACGGAAATTCCACGCGAATTGTTCGGCCGTGACTTCGACAATCATAGCATCCGCCGGCGGGCTACTGAACAGTTTGAACCAGGATCCCTCACCTTTAAGCGCCAGGCCAATATCCACGCCTAAGATAATCACCCCGGCCACCAAGGCAAATCGGAATTCGAGACGACGGTTGACCTTGTAGGCGGGCGGATGGTCTCCCTTGTCGCGATAACGGAAAATCAGATAGCCCAGGATGGCCTGCAGTAAGACAAACAGAATGCCGGTGATGGTAAACGTGATGATGAAGGTCTTGTCCATATCGGCGGCGTGCGCCGAGGCTTGTGACGGAAACCACCAGAACTGGCGGGTAAATAGCCAAATCGTTATGAAGATCAAAGAGAAGAGAAAAACGGCCAACAGTACGCTGTCTCTCTTTTCGTGCGAAAGCCCTTGTGGATTCTCAGTCATAAGTGTAGCGATCTCCTATGGCTAAACTCACGCGCTTTACTTGCCAAGCCGCCGTGAATATGACCCTGCCCATTAAAATCACAGGAAGAATCTCTTTGGTCGTTTTACTATCTTCGTTGTAACTGCTCAGGCAATGCGTCTCAGCCCCGTAGGGGCGGCCTGTTTATAGTAGCGATTCCTATATGGTAGGTCCTAAAGCTCCGTAGGAGCGACCTGTCCGGACGCGTTCGTCGCCGAAATCAACCTTACACAGGCCGCCCCTACGGGGCTTGTTCGAATTCACGCATGGATTCTTACTATAAACAGGCCGCTCCTACGGAGCTAAAGGCACTGGCTGAGTAGTTACTTTTCGTTTTACTATTTTTATCAAGCAGATTCCAAACCCGAGAAAAAACCCTATTTCCAGAACAATAAACCGCCGCAGGCCACGCAAACATCATGCCAAAATGCTTGGCTCGACGGCGAGCTCGATTTCTTAATTTGGTCAGTAAAATACTTGGTGCATTTCACCGGAAGTCAGGTCTCGTTATCACAATGGGCCATAAAGCCAGTTAGCTATAGGCATATGACCCAAAGTGAAGGAGATGGTGTGCTCTGACTTATCAAACACGTGCAGAAGCCATTCTGAGGTGGTTCTAACGACGGACCCGCACAAGTAAACCCACCCTTTCTTAGATTCGAACATGCCTATCAGTCGGCAACGGAACCGGCCCCGCACGGGGGCTCTGAAGCCATCACTCCCCCAGAGGATTTCCGAATACTTACGGGGCGCCATCCCGCGTGCCCCCGCCAATGATCGCTCAAAAAACTATGGCCGAAGTTTTTCGTTTCCGGCTACTTGGCCTTTGCGTTTTTTTACCGATCACTTTCAACTTGTGGGCTTCCATGTAGGCCCGTAGCAGAGCATTGATTCGGGGTTGATAACCACGTCCTTGCTGTTTGAACCAAGTCAGGACGTCCCGGTCCAGCCGCAACGTCAGTTGGGCTTTGTTGGGCGCCGGCTTCAGCCCACGCTTGACCACTGCCTTGGCGAACATCTCGGGAGTTATCTCCGGGCAGTCGGACAAATCAATCTCTTGATCGGTCATGGCCTCTATGCGTTGCCAATCAGTGAGCGATTTCTTGGAAGTATTTCTTTTCTTCATATTTGGTTGCCCTTCGGTCCGAAATGATGCGGATCGTTTGATGATACTCCGTATAGACTACAGCGATGACTCGGCCTATCAGTACGCCCAGGGCTACAAAACGTCGTTCGCCATAATCGAACCGATCGTCTTCGACAATGAGCGTGTTGCCATCAAACACTATTACTGCATCCACAAAATCAATGCCATGCTTGATAATATTGGCCTGGCGTTTGTTCTCGTCCCACTCATAGCGCATGGCGGATTGTAACGCCAATATGTAACTACGTCAACAATCGGGAGAGATTTTTCAAACGATCGCCCACCTAAGGCAGAAAGGCTTCAATTGGGTAATTGGTGGCGCCTGGCACGTGCCTAGCGCCACAGTCGCCAAATTTACGAAAAAACCCGAATTACACGTATCGCAATTGATCTATCATCTCATCTGCAGTTACCGTATACAACAGTTTCAGTAATTGTGATGCGACTTCGTAGTTATCCGGTTGCCGCTAGCAGGGATAATGCCGTAATGTGTTTTGCTTGAAACCATATACTCACCATGCAGCTTAAGGAAATCTTTCTTATTATGCGTAGCGATACCACGCCCTTGCGAAACAGCAAAGACTAATTGATCATCATCCCTGACCTCAAGCTTTCCAGCTTCATGCGTACAAACAACGTCAAAGCCCCGATTGCGGAGAATGTTTGCTATAGGAGCCGCGACATCCGAATCAAAGTAGAGTGAGAGAAACAATTTTTCTCTCGGAGAGGACGGCCCACTCATAACGGGCTCTCGTTCGCATCGCTGCCCAAACGGTTCTCTCGAACGTACTGTTCGATCTCTTCTCGATGATCCGTGTAATAACTGAGCGCATCAAAAATTTGCGCTAGAGTAAGATAAGGCAGGTTCTGCAGAATCTCATCCGGAGTGGCGCCGAATTTCCACCACTCCGCAATGGCCCGAACGGGGGTTCTTGTTCCTTTAATGATCGGTTCTCCGCTCAGTATATCCTCGCGTCGAATTACGTAGGGATGTTCTGTCATAACGGCCATAGCCTTAGTCTCCTTTTGCAGATGATTCTAGCACGTTCAGTTTCTACGTTCAACGCAATGATGCGGCCGTGCTGAAGTTCGATAATAGGAAATGCGCCTTGTCCTGTGCGGAGAATATTTAGCGGATCGCGGGGTTGTGACAAGCAGACGTCACGACGCCGCGCCATCTTTTTCTCTTGCGCCTTGTGCGCTTTTTTGCGGCTCATTTCTTCTTGCCGCAAAGAGGCACAAGACTATGATTGCGAAAGAACATTTTTTTTCGCCAGCTTAGGAGTGCCTAAGTTGATGAGCAGCCCGCGGGTCTTTTGGGCGGGCAGCAATTCCCGGCGTACCTCATCGTCGGCAATTTTTGGAATCGCTGCCGGAATGCCGTTTGCGTGAAACGAGCTAAAAGTGCGCGTGGAAAAAGGAAGCCTAAGAACCGCCAAGATGCCAAGGACGCCAAGATAAACGCCACATGATCTCGGTGTCTTCGCGGTATAAATTCTTAGGGGTGCTCTATTCCGTTTACTGGTATCTTAGTTTACCGAACATATAAATTACCCCGATTTATTGAGAAGATACCGGACGTCTTCTAAATTTCTATTGCAACGTTGTCTATAATGGTGTAAGGTAAGCCTAAGAAGCAGAGATTCCCAGGAATTCCCGGTCGGCTTTCAAGCGGCTTAATCTTTAGTTTATCAGAAGGACTTCTTGCGCAGTTTCTCGACCATGTTTGAAGGCTTGTCGTAGGTTACAGGCCAACTCACCGGAAATTCCTGCCTAACGATGGTGAGACTTGATACGCGTTCATAGAGTATCAAGCGCTCCGCTCCCGCGTGTACCTCTAATGGCGAAAATATGTTCGCAAAAGAAAGTCCATTACTGAGACCCTAGGGACAGTCGGAGGTAACAAACTTGCGCGTGGGCCGATCCGCTAATTCTACAACATAGCCAGAGTAAACGGCCAACACTCTCTCCCCGCAGACCGGTGCTTGAAGTCTCTGAATTACTCTCAGGCCGCCAATTAAAATCGTAACTGTTCACGGGGATCGGGGATCAGGGGCCAAGGGCCCGTTGGTACCGATGATTGTTAGGAATTATCGTGATTTAGAGATTGGGTAGTGGGGCGGATGATTATCGGATTGCGAAAGTCTTTGGAAAAGAAATCCAATCGACATCGCCCGATCCCTGACCCCCCCGTGAACAGTTAATTAAAATCTTTGAAGGAGTTATTCCTATGAAGTCGATAAAGCCTATCCTCCTGGCGTGGTTGTACCAAACGCCTTCGTGCGCAATCCGTTTCAACATAGTAGCCTGCTTGGTGGTGTTGGCCATGGCCACGCCTTACTGGACCTACGCAGTGGCCGGCGCCGGCGGTGATGAGCCCAATCCCATCATAATGGAGAACCATCGGCCTGGAACAACGGACTGGGTAATTACGAGAGGCAGCCCGGATCATCAGGTCGAAGGTTATGCGTCAAAGACTTCGGTGGCGCCCGACGAGTCCTTTGACATTATGGTAAACGTTAACGCCGTGCAAGAGGTTACCTGGCAGGCTTTCCGTCTGGGTTATTATCAGGGTTTGGGCGGTCGTCTGGTAGCGTCCGGCGGGCCCGTCACGGTGGCAACACAACCGACCTGTCCGGTCGATGTCGAGACCGGCCTCATCGAATGCCATTGGACGCCGGTTTTTCGCGTGGTTCCGGACTCTAGCTGGGTAACCGGGCAATACCTAATCAAGCTGCGCCGGGCTGACGGCTTCCAATCTTATGTACCGATGGTTATCCGCGAAGAGTCGCGGTGGGCACCCATGCTGGTTCAGTCCAGCGTGACCACGTGGCAGGCCTACAACGACTGGGGCGGCGCGAGTCTCTACGGGAACAATCCTGCGCGAACCGGCTTTCCGGGACCGCGCGCCTATCGCGTGAGCTTCGACCGGCCTTATAACGCGGGCAGTGGCTCCGGACAACTGCAATCCTACGAAACCTGGATGCTGAAATGGCTCGAGCAGCGCGGCTATGACGTGGCCTATGTCACCAATGTCGATATCGATGCCCAGCCGGATCTCTTGCATAACCGGTCTGTGTTTCTCTCGGTCGGCCACGACGAATATTGGTCCGTCGGCGAGCGGGATGCGGCTGAGCGCGCCCGTGACACCGGCGTTTCACTCGTTTTTTTGTCGGCTAATACGGCCTACTGGCGCATCCGTTTGGAACCATCATCCAGCGGCGCCGCCCAGCGCATCGAGACCTGCTACAAAGATGCCTCGCTGGATCCATTGGGCGACACGCCGGAGGCTACGGTCCTTTTCCGCGGCCAACCCTATGCGCGGCCGGAGAATGGACTGATGGGAGTGATGTATGAGACGTGGAGCAACATTGACGGCTTTCCGTTAGTGGTTACCGACCCGTCGCACTGGCTCTACGAAGGAACCGGTGTGGTCGCCGGCGAAACGTTGCCGCATATTGTGGGGTACGAGTGGGATCACTTATTCGACAACGGATTTACACCGGATACACTGGAAGTGGTTGCCCACGCCGTAGGCCTCGGAACTATCGGCAACCAAGTGCCCGCCGATACGACGATCTACTATCCCGGCTATTCGAACCTGGTGTTCGCTTCGGGCACCATCGAGTGGGCGTGGGGGCTTAATCACCCCGACTACATGGATGCGCGCGTGCAGCGAATCACCGAGAATATTTTGGCGGCGGCCGGCCTTCCCCTCGACGAGCCCACCGAAGTGCCGCCGCTGGGTCCTCCCAGAGAACCTGGAACGGCTACGACCGTTGCCATTGTGGCGGGGAGCGGAGAGCCGGGCTACCTAGATGGCGCGGCCGACGTGGCGCAGTTTAATTCGCCCGCCGGCGTAGCCGCCCATGCGGATGGGACGCTTTACGTCGCGGAGGCGCGCAATCACTACGTGCGCGTGGTCAATTCCGCCGGCGCGGTTTCCACATTGGCCGGCTGTGGCCCGACCGATGCGAGCACGAGTGGCCGCTACCGCGACGGGATTGGTTTAGAGGCCTGTTTCAACCTGCCGACGGGACTTGCCATGAGCTCGAACGGAACACTCTACGTAGGTGACACAGCCAACCACTGTATTCGCGCGGTCAACACGCAGACCAGGGCCGTGACCACATACGCCGGAACCAACCGAGCCGGCGATAGCGACGCAACCGATCCACTCGCGGCGCGCTTCAGCGCCCCGCGCGGCGTCGCGGTAGGACCGGACCAGGCCGTGTATGTGGCAGACACTGGGAACGGCAAGATCCGCCGCATTGGGCCTTCCGGCGTTAAGACCGTCGCCTACGGCCTTGGCCAGCCGACGGGCGTTGCCGTTGGGGCTGACGGTACCCTGTACGTCATTGAAACGGCGCCGCCGCGCGTTGGACGCATACCGCGGCTGCAAGCGGGCGAGCCGCCGACCTATGGCCAAAGGGAGGTTCTGGCCGGCGGACGTTGGGGCGATTTGGGTGGGCCGGGCGCCGGCGCGCGCTTGCGCCCAGCGGAGGGGTTAGCCGTGACCGGTGACCGTCTGGTCTTTTCCGACATGGTTAATTTCCGTGTTCGTACGGTGGACTTGTACGGGGCGCACAACGTTGCCACCCTGGTTGGCGATGGCCGATTCGGAGCTGGAGAGGGAGACGGATCGACGACACGCGTGGTGCTTCCACGCGGCCTTACGCTTTATAGGGATGGCGTCGCCATCGCAGACTCGGCCAACCACCGCGTGATTTTCGCGAAGCCGTGAGTTTCGGCCTGCCACAAGGTTTGATGGGTGCGCCGGAGCCGAGAGCTTCTGCGGGTGTATAGGTTCCGGGCTGATGCGTTTTCCCTGCGCCCTTCGTACGGGGTTAACCAGTCCGGTATTACGATGCGGGCCTTTTAACTTATTTCGCAAGAAAGGGAGGAAACAAGATGAGGCGAAACATTGGAGTGGTCGCAGGTTTATTTTTTGTTTTGTGCGCAGCGCTGGGGGTTTTAGTAACCGCCCAGCCCAGCCGTATCATTCCAAATCCCCACAATATCGAGGGGTATGCGGATCCGATTAGTGTGACCGCGGGTTCGTCGATTGAGTTTAAAATACACGCGCCCAATAATCCGTTCAGCATAGACTTTAGTCGCTACGGCGCGGGGGGCGTGCTCGAGCCGTTACTCACCGTGGCCGATCTGACTGGAATCTCTCAGGATTATTCCGAGGACGCCTATAAGAACGGCGCCGACTGGAGCACGACCTACACGCTGGCGGTGCCCATCGATTGGAGCAGCGGCTTGTACAGCGCGCGATTGTACGACCGTGCCGCCTCATTCAATCTTCCGTTCGTCGTCAAAGCGCCCCCTGGCCGCGCCGCGTCGTTAGCATTATTTGCATCGTCCAACACATGGCAGGCCTATAACGACTGGGGTGGCGCTTCCTTCTATCGATGCGCCATTCCCGTTTGCTCCGGCGGCACCTACAGCACGTTGGTCTCGCTGGACCGCCCGAATCCTGCGGCCGCCGGCTCCATGCACTTGGCCGCCGGAGAGCGCTTCATCGTAGGTTGGCTCGAGGAAACCGGCCATCCTTACTCGATGTTGAGCGATTCGGACTTGCATGACGATCCGAACGCGCTGGATGATTTCAGCACGGTCATCATCAGCACACACAGCGAGTACTGGAGCGGCGATATGTATGACGCCTTGCAGACATTTCACGATCGTGGCGGAAACATCCTCTATCTCTCCGGAAACGGGATTTATTGGAAGGTGACGCTACAAGCGCATCAGTTGGAAGTGCAGAAGGGCGGCGGAATTCACGAGCACACCGGAGAACGCGGCGGACTGTGGCGCGCCCTCAGTCGGCCGGAAGCCGCTTTGCTCGGAGTTCGCTACGACGGGCGGGCCTATCCCAAATGCGGCCCCTACATTGTACAGCCGGGCGCGGCGGCGCATTGGATCTTCGCAGGCACCGGCCTGCAGGTAGGAGACGCCTTTGGCGAGACCGGCTTGAACACCGCGACCTGCGTCAGCGGCGCGGCTTCCGGTTGGGAGATGGACGGCGTGGACGCTACCTATCGACCTCCGGGGCTCACGCTATTGGCCGAGGGCCTGGTGGACGGCACTGCTGGAGCGGACATGACCTACTACGAAATCGCCGCTGCGCCCCCGTATGGCGGCGTGTTCTCGGCGGGCTCGATTACGTTCGGTGGCAGTCTCGCAATCGACGCGAATCTGACGCAGATTGTCGAGAACGTGCTCGCGCATTTCGCCAACTGAGCGCCGGCCGATATCCGTCAAAGTGGCCGCGGGTCATTCTTTGGGTTCAGCGGGTCGGATTGTATACCGGCCGTGGTGACATTGACGGCTCCTCACCAGCCTTCCGGGATGAGTCGCTTGTAATCGCTCTGAGGGTTAAGTAAAATAGTCCATAATTGTCGGCGTCAGATGCCGAATATTGAATCGGGCATGGACGATGGGATGTCAGCCAACTGGTACCTTCGGGTATGGGTTGGTTGAAAAGTGATTTTTTCGTTTAGACGTCCGATATTTTACAATTCATAGGAGGAGTTTGAAATGAGCAAGCGAGTAGCGCTCCTGTTAGCGCTTATAAGTATGATTTCCATGTCTGTGTTCGCGGGCGCGGGCAGTCACGATCAAAAAAAGTGTAAGGCCGGCGATATGGACAAGATGAGAGTGGAATTGAACCTGACCGAGAATCAGGCGCCCCAAGTCATAGAAGCCTGTAAAGATTACCAAGGCAAAGTCGAAGCGGTGCAGGCTCGTATGGCGGCGGCGCACGAGCGGGCGAAGAACCTGAAGGCCGACGGCGAGATGGATGCAGCCGCCCTAGAAGCCAGTCAGGCAGAACTGAAGAGCCTCAAGGCGGAAAAAGAAAGTTTGCTGAAACAGCACCATGAAAAGATTAAAACCATTTTGACCGACGAGCAGTTTGCCAAATTTCAAGACCTGAAAGGAGCGCATCATGGCCAAGGCTCCGAAAAACATGGTCGTCGTAGTTCAGAGAAACATTGCGGCCATCATTAGAGATTGATAATAGCGCCGGGCTGCGTTCCCGGCGCCTCTTCTTCCTCAACACTCTCCATCATCCACTCAGATTGACCCATTGCCCAAGCAATATTTCTTGGACGCCCAGCCGGCGCTGAATGCTTTTCTACGCGGAAGCGATTAATCGGTTAGCCCATGCCGCGGCTATGCTCCGGCTTAATCTTATAAATGACTCTCACTTCGCCGGGCTGACTGTAAGGGTACTGATCCACGTCCAAATATTTCTTGGCCATCTTATTAATATGCTCTTTCGCGCCTTGCTCGGTAATTTCCATAACGCTGCCGCGGACTTCCAGATAACGGTACGGATTGGCCGGGTCCATGATAGCCAGCGATACTTTGGCGTTGCGCCGCATATTGCGGTCTTTTTGCCGGCCGCGCGCCGAGTTGACCAGCAAGTAGGCGCCGTCATAATCAAACCATACCGGCGTCACCTGAGGGGATCCGTCGGGCATCAAGGTCGCCAAGCTGGCAAAGGACCTCTGGCTTAACAGGTCGACGTATTGGCTCGGAATCGTGTGGGACATGATCATTCTCCTCTATTGGTAAAACATCCCTTAAAACCGCCGCGGGGGACCAAGCCGATGGGCTTGTCCATCGCTGACGGTAACCGCAAAAGCATGAAGCTGAAAATATATCATGTCACACGAGTCGTCGCCAGGGGACCGGACATAATAACTCGGCGAGGTTCAATTGAAAACAGAACCGCCTGCGGTAGCGGTCGGGTGGCCGAGACGGGTAGATCGGGGTGGGTAAGCGGGGGCGGATCTCACCCGGTCTGTTTCGTCGGAGTTATTTTAAGGAGAGTGACCCAGTAGGTGTCCGAGGAAGGACGATTCTTGAAGGCTCCGACACATCCCAAGTTGGAGATCTTATGTCGTTAGATTATCCGACCGAAGACCATTGGCCGTATTCGAATACTAAAATCTCAGGCATGCAGCGGGAGCTGCATGCCTGAGATCCAACGAGGGTGTAGCATTATCTGTGTCTGTATAGGGCGACTGCCCTAACCGTGATAAGTAAGGCGTCGTACAGCGCTGTTTTCTCGTGCACCAACGTGCCGAGTGTGCTCTATTGATTTGCAAGTTGCTGACCAAAGAATGTGTTGAAATGATGCCGGGAGCAAACTCACAGGGATTGCAACAGTTATTCTTAAAGTCGCCGAAGTCCATGCCGTGAGAGCCATAGCCCGCCTAACGGTGTTGTGAAAAAGTACTGCTTAAAATGTGAAATCATTTTCACACCTCTGAAAATACCTGAGAGAGCCGGCATCCCTACCGGCAAGTCCCGTCGCGGACCGCGTCCATCTTTGCTCCGACGGTAGTCGGGGCGCTCCCAGGGGTGTCGTTGCTATTTTCATACGTCGTGCGACCCTAACGCACGGCTATCGGCTAGGCTTGATCGCTTGTATTCATGGGTCAAATCCACTATGATGGATCGATAATAATGTAGGAGGCGTGTTCGATGATGTTCAACCGACCTGTGGGCGGCATTGTTCTATCTACCGTCATTGTAATTTCCCGTTTGTTCTCGGCGGAATCCAACTCGGCGGACTTGCCGCAGGCTCACAATACCCGACCACCCTTCCGAGTCAACGTTAATCTGATTAACGTACCGATTACGGTCCTCGATGAGAAAGGCCGGCCGATAGTTGGCCTCTGTCTCAACGATTTTCGGCTATTCGAGGATGACGTCGAGCAGGACCTACAGCACTTGATCATCAACCAACAAGCCGTAGATGCCGTCCTTCTATTAGATATTAGTCGAAGCGTCCATCACGAGCTAAGTCGCATACGCAAGGCGGCTATGCATTTCGCCAAAGCGCTGGGCCGGCCAAGCCGGTTCAGTGTGGTGACCTTTTCCGACGAGGTCGAGGTGGCAAGAGACTGGACCAGCAGCTTGCGCGCCGTCGATAAGGCCCTTCAACGGATTTCCTACGGCCTACGCACGTCCATGTATGATGGAATTTGCCTGGCCGCGGAAGACCGGCTCAAGGATCATGATGGAAAAAAAGCTATTATTATGCTTACAGATGGGATCGATAATGAGAGTCACTTCAGCTTCCAACAGGCCGCGGAGGCCGCGATACGTTCGCAAGCGTCCGTGTACGTCATCGGTCTTACCAACATTGTACAACCCGAGATTGAAAAAATTCCACGAATTCAATTTGTGGCCCGCGCCTTGCAGAACTTGGGTGAAAAAGATTCCATAAAGAAATTCTTTGATGAGAAACGGCGCGAGTTGGAAGACCTCAGCCGGCTAACCGGTGGACGAGCCTTTTTCCCACTCGGGTTTCAGGAACTGCACGAGGCCTACGGCCAAGTGGCCGATGAGTTAAAGAGCAAAGCCTTCCTTACATACGTTTCAAAGAACCAAGATACCAACCATCCCTATCGCAAGATAAAGGTTGTTTGCCGGCGCGAGGACGCCACCGTGCTCTTTCGAGCCGGCTATTACATTAGAGCGAAATAAACTGCAAAGTCCTTGTCGGGAATAGGAGCCATTGCCCCTTGAATATAAACTCGAACCGGATCGAGCTGCCGCTGGCGGCCGGCGAAACGGTCACCGCGCTTTTCAATGCCCGTGACGGCACGATATGGTACGCAACCACGGGACGGCTGATTAAGTACAAACGCGATCGCTTTGAAGCGCGCGCTGTCGAGGTGCCGCTCGATAACATTCAAGGGATCCAATTGCAAAAGCAAACCAATGTTCGGCTGATGGGATTTGGTGCCATTTTCCTAGCGTTAGGCATGATGTTCTTAGCCCTCTCACTTTTTTTTGGAAGTTTTTCTTTGGCGGCGCTTTTCCTGCTGATTGGGGGCGTTCTGTTTAGCTATGGCTATTTCACCGACTCCTACACCTTTCAGTTTCAGGGCGAGCGGATTGATGAAGAAGAATGGCAAATAGGAGAAATCACGAAAGGCGCGCGTTATTTTGTCCAAAGCGTCAAGCGACTAAAGGGTCTAAACTAGTGTAGTGTCCCTTAAATAGCTAGACATATTCTGAGAATGGTGCTATGATTGTGGGCATGGCAAGAACCAGTCCATTGTTGGAATTATCGGCGGGGGATCAAACGCGGCTGCAGCAGTGGGAGTCGGCCTACGG
>JACOSC010000020.1 GCA_016179055.1 Acidobacteriota bacterium | reverse complement strand
TCAGGATAAGCCTTCCCGAATTTCTCGTGGGTAACCGGCAGGGGTCTCCTTTCACAAAATTCCTCATCGAACGGATAGATGTAGGCAGGGCTGAGGGTCTACGACTGGCCGGCTAGTGGACAACTTGGCACTCTCAAGATTAAAGCTTGCCGCAAATATCGACTGTCGGAATCAAAACCTACCGTGCCGGCAACTATAAACAGAGCGTTGGCTACGCTCAGTAGAATGGTTACCCTAGCCATAGAGGATGAAAGAATCATGTACCACCCTATGAGCCGAAGGCGGCTAAAACTACAGGAAGAGAAACGTCCTGTTCGCCCACTATTAAACGAAGAGCGAATACGGATATTGGCCGCTTGTAAACTCGATCCTCTATTTGATGGTTATGAGACTATCATCATTACAGCCTTAAATACAGGGATGCGCTTGATGGAACTCCTAACCTTGAAGTGGGATGCCGCAGACCTAGATAGTCGGGTTATCACTATCGTTAAAGCCAAGGGCAAGAAGCCTTGGTATATTCCAATGAATGATTCCGTTTACGAGGCGATTACTGGCATTGAGAAGAAAGACGAATATGTCTTCCAAATAGATCGGACTGGAGATTTCCGGTCCAAGCTTGAATATAGATGGGCCAAGCTCTGTAGGCTAGCAAATGTCACAAATTTCCGGTTCCATGATTTAAGGGCCACTTGTGCTACGAAGCTTACGGATAACAAGGTCAGCATCCGTGTCGTACAGACTCTATTGGGACACTCTACCAGCCAGGTGACAGAACGGTACATCTGGGTCGATAAGAGCCTAGAGGATGCCGTTAGCACTTTGGAAAGTAGACAATAAAGTAGACAAATTTCGGATGATGACATTGACGAAGATCCGTAAGTATTGTACTATCAAGCCATGCCGGGGTGGTGAAATTGGTAGACACACAGGACTTAAAATCCTGCGGAGTGGTGACACTCCATGCCGGTTCGAGTCCGGCCCTCGGCACCATCTTTTTTTGAGTTTTCAAGCTATTAGTCAAGAATTCCTTTCCCGTCTACGGGCGATGTCCTAGGTGAAGCTTACTACCAAGACACGTCGGAGTTTCTCCAGCAGGCGGCAAAGCCGGCGCCCGTACAGATGCGCCGCGCGCAGAAGATTCTCGCTGGCAAAAACCGATTTCCGGTACGACGCTGGGCGAGGCGTCAGCGACGGGACCGCGTCGTATGGTTCTTCTTCTAGCCGAAAGATTTCTACAGGCATTTTAAATTTATCATTGAGGGAGGTACGCCATGGCACAAATTGGCATCGCACGGATCGATCAATTATTTGAGGGTCAGAATGCCAACCCGATTTCGGCTGGTGAGCCAGACGCGGACGCGGTCGGTGTAATTCAAGATTTTTTAATTGGCCATGGCCACAACGAATTGCCACACCTGCTTGACTCCGCACGCGGCGTATTTGGGCCAAAGACTACGAACGCGGTCAACGCCTTTCAACAGAGTCAGACCCTGCCTATCACAGGCGCCGTTGATGGCGGGACCTTACAAGCCATGGTGGCCGCGCCGGCCATCCAGCCGCTCGCTAGCCAGGGCTACTTGACGTTGGTCTTAGACTTCCTTTTCACTGGCCTGACGCGGGTGCTGAGCTTGACGACTCAGTTTGAAGGCGGCGGCCAGTTTGCGGCGTTCAATCTCAATACGGATGGAGCGGGCTTGTCGTTTGGTCTGATTCAGTGGGCACAAAAGCCAGGCCGCTTGCATGAGTTGCTGAGCGCCTTTCAGCAACAAGAGTTGGTCAAATCGGTCCAGATTTTGGGCGATGGCGACGGCGCACTCGTTGCAGGCTTGCTGGTGCATACCTCTAAGCCGCAGGGTGGCGTGGATCCAAAAGGCCACACCACAAATCCCCAGTTTAACCTTACGGCTGAACCTTGGGTGAGCCGCTTTCACGCGGCCGCGCAGGATGTGGCTTTGCAGCGCGTTCAGGTTAAGACGGCGTTGGCAGCCTTCCAGGCTTCATTGCAGCGACTCCAAGCTTTCGCGCCGCAAATTAAATCGGAACGCGGCGTGGCATTCATGCTCGATTTGGCCAATCAGCATGGCGACGGCGGAGGGCAGAGTATTTTTCAAAAGGTGCAACAGCCCGGCATGACGGAATCGGCGCTTCTCGCTGCGATGACGAACGAATCTGTAGCGCGTGTGCGGGCTCAGTTTGCGAACAAACCGAACGGAGCAGCCATCATCGCTTCGACCAAGAATCGGCGCGACGCCTTTAGCAGCCACCCGCTATTGGCGGATACGCCGTTTGCGCCGGACGGGACCCGAAGCTGAGAGGCTTATACGAATCGGAATGGCATAATTGCTCTCGGCGGGAGAGATCGCATGGCGCGCTCGGCGCCTCGAGCAATGGTTTAGGCGGACATCTCGGGCACAACAAAGTCCAGTTCGAGGATCATCTTCGTCATGCCAAAGGGATGCACGGCATAACTCTTGAGGGTCGCATCCATATAACGACGGACCTCTTCGAGGACGTTGCCGGGTAAATCATCGGTGTAGGCACTGAGCCGGTAGCCGGTCCCCAACCGCTCGAGTTCGCATTCGGAGGCGCCTACCATCACTAGAAGCTGTCGCAGGCGCGTCAGGAACGGCAGTCCGATCGCTTCGGATTCCCAGACCTTTCGCAGGCACTCTGTCGGCAGCCAAAAATTCTGGAATAGGCTTTCATAAAAAACTCGACAACTATCTTTGCGGAATTCCAGTATGATCCCCACTTCGCCCGCAATCCGCAGTTGTCCGGCAAAAGGGTATGAGGTTCGACAAGTAACCAGATCGCTGATGCCTAATTGTTTTTCCATAGCCGTCCTGCCCGGAACATTTTTTGTAACGGTTCAACCAACTACGCGTTAGGACACCCAGCCGATACAGAACCGGGAGCGGTAGCGACCGGGTAAGCGCCGTATGGCACATATACCCGGTCGCTACCGCTCCCGGTTCTGTATCCGTGCCGACCCCCTTGAACAGTTACCATTTTTATAAGCCCGCTATCGTCCCAACACCGAGGTCAGCCATCGCCGTGACCCATGGAAAACCACTACGATTAGCGAAAAAAAATATCGCTGCGCAAATCAGATCGTCAGCGGGGGTCGACGCATGGCCCAGGGGCGAGCCCTTTCCAATTGGCCGGCCAGGCGAAAGAGCGTGGCCTCGTCGCCGAAGCGACCAATAAAATGAGCCCCTATCGGCAAACCCTCGTCATTCCAATAAAGCGGAACCGACATGGCCGGTTGCCCGGTAAAATTGGCCATCGGAGTGAAGGGTGCAAAAAGGCCCGATCGAAAAAGGCCGAGCAGCGGTTCTTCTGCCGGAGAGTCAAAGGTCCCCAGGGGGACGGGCGGTTCACCGAGAGTGGGGGTAAGCCACACATCATGGTTGACAAAAAAACGCGCAATTTCCCGCGCCATACATTGCAAGCCCATGATGGCGCCCATGTATTCCGGCGCGCTATACTTTCGTCCCATTTCATAAATCGCCCAGGTCAGGGGCTCAACCTTTTCCGCGGCAGGCGTCTTACCGGTGAGATGGGCGGCGAAATCAACGGCGGCGGCGCATCCCGACGCGTACACGGTAACAAACCATGGAGACATCAAGTCGCCAGGAATGGCTGGGGAAGCCTCAACCACGTCATGGCCGAGGTCGGCACAGAGGTTGGCAGCGTCCTGTGTCGCCTTGACGCAATCGGCATGCACAGGCGCCCCGCTGGGGGCGGTCGTGGTGTAGGCAATTCTTAGCCGGCCGGGATCCGTCTTCACCTCGTCAAGAAACGGGCGGACCGGCGGAGGGGCCCAGTAGGGATCGCCGAGATCGGGACCGGCGGTCGCGTCCAGTAGGGCGGCGCTATCGCGCACAGACCGTGTAAGGGCATGCTCGGCCACCAATCCACTCATCAGGTCGCCTAGGTCCGGTCCCAGCGGATTGCGCGCCCGTGTGGGCTTAAGTCCGAAGAGGCCGCAGCAGGAGGCGGGAATGCGTATCGAGCCGCCGCCATCATTGCCATGAGCCATGGCAACCATACCGGCCGCGACAGCCGCCGCGGAACCGCCGCTAGACCCGCCCGGCGTTCGGCGGGTATCCCAGGGATTGCGACTGGCACCGAGAAAAAGCGGTTCAGTAGTCGGAAGAATACCGAATTCCGGTGTATTGGTTTTTCCCAGAATGATCAAGCCGGCTCGCTTCAAGCGAGTCACTAATTCGCCGTCGTGGTCGGGAACAAAGTCACTGAGCAGAGCCGAGCCAGCCGTTAACCGCACTCCGGCGTAAGACGCCAGCAAATCCTTCAGCAGGAACGGAACCCCGGCTAACGGTCCCTCGACCACTCCGCTTCGAGCAACCCGGCGCGCCTCATCGAACATGGGTGTAATTACGGCATTGAGTGCAGGGTTAAGCTTCTCTATGCGCGCAATGGCCGCCTCAATCAGCTCAATCGATTGAATCTCTTTCTGTCGGACAAGCTGAGCCTGCGCCGTGGCATCCAGAAATAATACATCGTCAAATTTTGACATAGCGATGATTCCTTATATGGGGATGTAGGAAGCTTACTGAGAAATGGCGCGTTTCCCGGCTTGTGACCACGCGCCAAGCTTTCCGATGCCCGTCTTGAGCGCTCAATACCTGGCGCCTCTCCTGACGGGACCGCAAAAGAATTAGATGGGCAGCCGCCGAAGAAGCAGGGCTGGCCGCCACCTTAGGGTAACGCATTAAGCTTAGCGATTATTCCTTCATAGGCCGCCGGAAGCGAATCGGCTTCAAAGCTAAGTTTCTCGGCGGCAAACGTAAATCCTCCCTGCTTGGGGATCGCATAGGCGGTGGCCACGCACACATTCATATAGTTTTGAAACTTGATTACCCAGCGTTCACCGTTAGGCTTTTCATGGGTCAAATCTGCGCTCACAACGGACCTCCTGATGGCAACAGTTCGTCCGGCGTTCGGGATAAATGATAAGCTACGCCGAACCAATTACCTATCAGAAATCAAAAATTCTGTCAAGCCATCCGACGTGACCTGCCTTCATCTTTTGTGGTTATCTTGCGTTTCACTCAATATTCTTCGGAGCTATTAATTACCGCCTGGCGGGCTATGCGACCACATCAATTTTCCATTGACGGAGGCAGCGAGGCGATCTATGCTATAGTCTGTTTCGTCGGTTTCTGGACCTTGCATTGGCTATTATGAGGAAGCCGACTATTTCTACTTTAGATTAGAGTGTTTCTTATAATGAAAACAGAACCGCCGGCGATAGCGGGCGTGTGGTCGAGGCAGTACGCACCCGGTCGCTACCGCTCCCGGTTCTGATTCGCTGGAAAATAAATCATGACTGAACCGCGGGCCTGCACTGATCCAAAACCGAGAGCGTAGTGGCAGGCGGTCCTATGGCATGGGTGACTGAGAAATTTCAACAAGTGAAACCTACAGGAGGTAGTATCATGCGTACTCGACATTTTATATCCAAGAAATCATGGGTTGTGTTTTCGTTTTTTGCGGCGCTGTTGACCAGCTATGGTCTTTGTGAGCAAACCAACAACACAATTTGTGATAACGTTTTGGTCTGCACGAGCCCGGAAGGCGTTGCGACCGTCGTCAATAACAACGAACAGGCGATTCGATTTGATCTGGTTACGACGCGGACGGTTTGCTCATCCAGCCAATGCACTTGGACATCCACGTACCCCGATGTTACGTTGGATGCCGGAGAATCGGCCGAGTTTGAGTTTATTCCCGATACACGTACCGTCCGCTGCTTGATGATCTATTGCTGCGACTCCCCGACCGGCCGCGGCGCCACGTTGACCAGGCTGGCGGAACTTTCGGAGCCGTGCGAGGTGACGGATCGTGTAAGCTGGGATGACTGCGCGGTGCTGCAGTAACCGCCGCCTCATGCGAAGCGTTCAGGAACCTATAGTGAAACCGTAACCACGCGTCCGAGCGACGCCGGCGAGAAGAAACGATGAAGATTCTAATCACCGGGGGAACCGGTTTCATCGGATCCCACCTTGTCCGTCGGTTGTTATTGGAGAACATGACGCCGCAAATCTTGGCGCTGCCCGGCGATCGTATTCCCGCTGATTTTGAGCAGGCTGGGGTCAAGGTTTACCGGGGAGATATTCGCGACTACCCGTCCCTCGTTCCGGTGCTACAAGGTGTCGATACGGTGTTTCATACGGCCGCACTGGTGACCGATTGGGCGCCCCTAAAGCTATTCCACGAAGTCAACATTCAGGGAATGGACAACATGCTACGGGCGAGCGTGTCGGCCGGTGTGACGCGCTTTGTCACGATCAGCACTAACGATGTGTTTGGTGTCGTGGAAGACGTGTTGATCGACGAAACCTTTCCGCTTAAGAAATGGGGCGAGCCCTACGCCGATACGAAAATTGAAGCGGAGAAATTGGTTTGGAAATATTATGTTGAGCGCCGGCTCCCGGTGACCATGGTCTATCCCTGTTGGGTCTACGGGCCGGGGGACGCTACATTCATGCCGGCGTTGCTCAAGGCCATACGCCGCGGCGATATGCTGTTCTGGCGCAAAGCGGCGCGGCTTTGGCCAACCTATATTGATAATCTAATTGATTTGTTGATGGTGCTGCGCAGCCATCCCGCGGCAGTGGGCAATGGTTATCTGGTTCACGATGGCGAATCTGTAGCCCTCGAAAAATTTTGCCGAGAGGTGGCCAAGCGGCAAGCGTGTCCGCCGCCGACCCGTTGCATCCCTTATGGTCTGGCATTGGCGGCCGCACGGGTTATGGAAACCTTGTGGAAAGCTGCTCGCCGCCCAACCCGGCCGCTGCTTACCACGTATGCCGTCAAGAATCTGGGATCCTGCTTGCGCTTCTCCATACAAAAAGCGGAGAAAGAACTCGGCTGGCAGCCCAAGATATCCTTTTCCGAGGGATTCGAAATAACCATGGCTTGGCTGGAGAACAACCCGTCATTCAAAGAGTAGATGGCGCCTTGTGCGGCGCGACCATCTATGCGCGTTGCGCGCCGGCCGAGCGCTAATGCCCGTGCCGAGCGGCAACTCAATTACGCCGATGGCCGTATTGGCACTATACAGAAAAGGGACTAGCGCAACCGTATGATGAACCTTGACCTTTCGGCGCTGCGTAAGCTCGCTATACTGCAAATTGTCATGGCGCTTGGCCTCATCGGCTTTTGGGTGACTTTTTTTACCATCGGTCTAGCGCCGCAGGAGCCACCGCCGGGTTATTTTGTCTACGAACTCGCCTTCCCTTTTCCCGATGGCTGTCTCGCGTTGTCGCTGTTGCTGGCCGCCGCCGGCATATTTAGGAACCGTCCTGCAGCTTTGTATCTCACAGTGGCCTCGTTAGGCGGGCTGATTTTTCTGGGTCTGCTGGACTTATCCTTTAATTGGCGGAATGGCATTTTTATGGCAAATCCGGTGGATGCGACCATCAATGGGCTAATCAATATTACCTGCGTGCTGTTCGGTAGTGGCGCCATCTTTTTCGTTAAGCAAAACCTCAGTGACTATATTAAGCGCGTCCTTAAATGATCCGTATCAACCAGGAAGGCTATGCACGACACGACTTACTTTAATGGTAAGAATGTGATCATTACCGGAGGCTCCAGCGGCATCGGCAAGGCGACGGCAAAACGGCTGGCGGCCGCCGGCGCCAATGTTTTCATTATAGCGCGAGGGAAAGAACGTCTCATCGCCGCCGAGGCGGAGATAGTCCGATGCGCGGCCGATCCTCAACAACGGTTTGCGTGGTACGCTTTGGATGTCGCCGATGGGACGGCCATTGAGGAGTGCATATACGAAATTGCGCAACGGTGGGGGTCCCCGGACATGCTGATAAACTCTGCCGCCATTGCACGGCCCGGCTATGTGGAGGAGCTACCGCTGGAGGTTTTCAAAGACTCGATGGACATTGACTATATGGGCACGGTCAATGCCGTGAAGGCTGTTCTCCCGTATCTCATTGCAAAAAAACAAGGGCACGTAACCAATATCGGATCCATGGCGGGACTGATTGGGGTCTTTGGGTACACGGCGTATAGCGGCGCCAAATTTGCCGTGACAGGCTTCACGCAAAGCTTACGCGCGGAACTCCTACGATATAATGTCCGTGTCTCTCTGCTTTGCCCACCGGACACCGACACGCCGCAATTGCACGAAGAAAACCGGTACAAGCCGGCAGAAACGCGGGCGATTACCGGAGCCGCCAAGATGATGTCGCCGGACGACGTAGCTCGTTGCCTGCTGAATGGCATGGCAAAAAAGCAATTCCTCATCCTCCCTAATTTTGAAAGTCGTATGATTGTTCGCTTGACCCGCTTTTGCCCATGGCTGGTGACGGCGGTCATGGACGCCCAAGTGCGGCGCATACAAAAGCAAGGCGGCCATAACCCACCCCAAAGCTGAGCTCCCCGTTCGTCGATTCCTTGGTTGTAAGCCAACCGCGTCCTGCGGAGCCAGAGTGCCGCAATCCGTGCCCCACTCAACTTTGCCTATAGAAAACTTCGCAAAAATTCGCGCACCCCAGTTTATACAAGATATAGGGAATAGCGCCGTCGGTCAGGATTCCGCCGGATAAGAGCGATTTCTAAGTTTGGCTCTGGTTTAGTCACTATTCCCGGGAACCATAAATCCATAGGAGGAGAACTTTGTCTATGCGTTGGATTCATCTGCGCGGATGGGTGACACTCATCACCGCGCTCTGCGTGACGGCGTTAGCCGTTCAATCACCGGTGCTGGCCGTAGAGAAAAAGACCAGTCAGGCTAAAGTAAATATCAATCAAGCCGGTTCCGAACAACTGGTGACTCTGCCGGGAATTGGACCCGCCATGGCCAAGCGGATTATCGAGCACCGAACCAAGAACGGTCCCTTCAAGCGAGTGGAGGATATCATGTCTGTAAAAGGGATCGGTGAAAAGAAGTTTCAGAAGATTCGGGAACGACTTACCCTGTGACCGGCGCGAGCGGAGAAGTGAGGGACGGTTCCATGACCGTCCCTCTATGACGCGTGAGTGGGCCAGGGTGAGCCTATGAAACCTTATGATCGCCAAATCGGCAGAGCGGCCCTACTGTCCCTTCAGCCCCGGTCGGCTGGCGCTTGGCCACGGCAGTCATTTCAAGGCGAGACCCGCGATTGGGGTCTACTGAATAAAGGGGCGTGGTACTTGATGAGGAACGTTAATGCGACATAATTCTGGATTTTCTCTAGTCGAATTGCTAATCGTTTTGATGGTCATTATGATCGTTACGGCGATTGCCGTGCCTGCATTGCTGCAAGCGCGGCGCAGCGCAAATGAGAGCGCCGCTTTAGGAACGCTGCGAACGATGGCGTCGGCGCAAGTGACCTTTGCCGCCCGCAACAACCAGCAGTACGGTCCGCTGGGGGAGTTGGTAAAGGGCGGCTATATCGATGATCGCTTTTCCGATTTGACTCGGGCGATCAACGGCTACCTGTTCTATGATTCGAACTCCGTGGGCTCAGTACCGCCGCAGATTGAAGGCAGTGCGCTGCCGTTGACGCCGCCCAATGGGTTTGCCTTTTCCGCGCAGCCGCAAAGTCCAAACCAAGGGCGTTATAACTTTGCCATATTTGCGGATGGGGTCCTGCGTTACGGCAATCAGTTTCCGGTCGGGGCCGGCGCCGGGCGTCCCGTTGGACAGGGCGCCACAGCGCCATGAGCGGGATTTTCTGGTAATGGTTTTGTATATTTATAGCAGGATTCATTTAACCACAAAGACACGAAGACACCAAGATGAAAACGTTTGAGCCAATACCACGTGAAACGGAGAGGGTTGCCAAAGTAATCATAGAGGCCGCGTTTAAAGTGCACAGTTCGCTGGGACCAGGATTGCTCGAATCTGTCTATGAAGTCTGCCTGGCCTACGAGTTGGAAAAACGGGGTATGAAGGTTGAGCGCCAGTTTACACTTCCAGTGGTTTACGAAAGGATTCGCCTGGATGCAGGATTACGATTAGATATGGTCGTGGATCAAAGTGTGATTGTGGAACTCAAGGTGGTGGAGAAAATCAATTCTATTTTTGAAGCGCAACTTTTAACCTATCTCAAGCTGACGGGTAAGCGGCTTGGATTGCTTGTCAATTTCAACGTTCCGCTAATAAAGGATGGAATTAAGCGAATGGTTTTGTGAGCTTAGTGCCTTTGTGTCATTGTGGTAAGATTTACTCGGAATGCTTTTCAGCATTCAGAGGCTCGGAAAAACCCTATCTCTTGTCCATTCCTACCTATATTTTTGACGCACACTCCCTTTAGTAGTACGTCTCGTTTTAGGGTCCAGGATTTGATACACTAAAAAGGAATTAATTTTGGATGCCGGAGAATGCTCGAACGGGAAAAAGCGATTCAGATTAGTAGAATCACCTCGGCTGTTATTTTGCTAATGCTGGCCGTGGGTCTTTATATTCTTAATCTGGCTCCGGGAGTAGTGGGAACGTATCATGATGATGGAATCTATGTGGTCACGGCGAAGGCTCTCGCCACGGGTCAGGGTTATAAAATTATCAGTCTGCCGGAACCTCTGGCGCAGACCAAATACCCAATCCTTTATCCATTCCTGCTTTCCCTCATATGGAGAGTGTTTCCAGATTTTCCAGGAAATCTAATTTACATGAAGGCGCTGTCCGTGATCGCCACGGTACTTTTCCTGGTTCTTGCGTATCATTTTTTAATCAAGTTTGGCTATGCCTCCAAGAATCTTGCGCTCGCCGCCGTAGCCGCGGCCGCCTTCTTGCCTGGAACGCTCTACTTTTCGGGGATGATCCTTTCGGATATGCCCTACGCCTTGATCGCCATCGCGGTGCTCTATCTGCTGGAGCTCCATGATCAGAATAGCGATCCCCCATACCAATACTTGATCCTAGCCGCCGCCCTGGCCGGGCTGGCTTGTTTGACGCGTTCGGTAGGCATGGCCCTTTCGCTCGCCGCCTTCCTTTATTTTATTTATCAGCGTCGACCCAAGCAGGCGGTCTTGTTCTTAGCCATTGTGATTTTGATTATGGGTCCGTGGTTATTATGGGCGCGCAGCCATGCGCCGCAAGCCTTCCGATCCCAAGTAGAAATTTATTACAGCAGCTATACCCAATGGGTCTTCGAGTACCTTGGCGCTTCACCATTGAATAAGTTGCTGAATGTATTCGCCAAGAACATGGTTTACAGCCTGGCTAACTTCGGGGCCCAAGTTTTCCCATTGATTAGTTATCTACCGGTGTTTCCCTTATTCGTGCTTCGAATGGAAATTCTCCCAGGGCTTCCGACGCTCCTGTGTTTGTTCGGGCTGGCCGGAGTGGGAACCGGCGCGCTCATGTGGATAAGAAAAACGAGCAATAAAATCAGGCGGCTTGATTTTTACCTGCTGGTTTACGTGTTGAATATATTGATTTGGCCCTGGCCCCACTCGGAACGCTTCCTGGTCGTCATTTTTCCATTTGCCTTTCTTTACATGTTGCGATTCATGAACGCTTTGCTGAAACTTTGCTTTTTTCCTTTGCCAGAACCCCAAAAACAAAAATGGATTCACGCCCTGCTAATGGTCGTTGCTTTCACTTCGGTGCTTTCCAACCTGAGCGTAGACATTTCAGGAGTTATCGAGACCCGGAAATATGGCTGGTCCTTCGACCCGGCCAAGCCTCACCCCGGCATTCCGTGGACGGAGATGCTGGAGCTGTTTGCTCAAATAAGATCCAGGACTCCGCCCCAGTCGGTCCTGGCCTGCCTGGATGATCCCATGACTTACCTCTATACGGAAAGACGGGCGATCAGCCATCACGCGCTGAACCCCATTCGCAGCTTTTACGAGCCTCAACGGACGCGGGTCATCGGCGGCAGCCCAGAGGAGATTTTCAATAATTTGAAGATCTACAAAATTGATTACTTAATCTTCCAACCACGGCAGGAACGCGCCACACACCAACATTTGAAAGTGCTACTGGCCAAGTATCCTGAACTCCTGGCGCCGCAGTTTATGACGAAGAGCCAAAGAATTTTGGTTTTCAAAGTCAATTCGACGGTCATCGCCGGCGCGGCGATGGCCAAGCCATGAGATGATGATGTGTTGGCATGGGTGAAATGCATCATTGCACTGTGACGGGGACAACGCTCTTGTCAAGCGTCACGTATACCGGCAGCCACTTTTTGTTGCGTACGATGGTTACCTTAATCTTGTCGCCGGCGCGGCGCTTGTGAACTTCCCTGACCAAGTCGGCACAGTGGCTGATGGCGGCGTTTTCAATTTTAACAAGAATATCGCCCGCCTTGATGCCGGCTATTTCAGCCGGTGTGGATTGCGGAACGGAATTTACCAAGACTCCCGCCCCATCGTTTACGCCAAAAAACTGGCCGAGCTGCAGACTGAGTTCGGAACAGAAAACTCCCATTGTCGGAGAATGCGGTCGTGCCGGGGCCAGTCGCACCTGCGACTCGATGATTTCGCGTTTGCGGTCTTCAAAATCCCGAACCAATTTGCGATAGTCCTCCGAACTCAGCTCTGAGATTCGCCGGCGCTTTTTCTCTTGCGCTACGGTTTCCTGAAGAGTGCTCTGCAAGGCCCGCAGTTTGACGAGGAGCTCCGGCGTGTTAATCTCGAGCGCCGGAGGCGTCTGAATAAAAATGTACTCTTCCGGTCTTCGCTTCTCGACCAGCACCGGTATGTCTCTGGAGATCTGGCCTCGTACTATATGGAGCAGGATTGTCTGTCCGGCGGGCGCATTTTGAACCTGGTACACGAAATCTCGGCTGTCGTTAATCACGCGCTGCGCTATCTTTTGAATAATGTCGCCGCTTTGCAGGCCGGCCTTCTCGGCGGGGCTTCCCTTACTGACTTCTCGCACTAGAATGCCCTGTTTGGTCTGGGCATTGATTTGCCGGCGCAGCTCGGGGTCCAAATCATTAATGAAAACTCCAATCCACCCACTGGGAATGGAAGCGCCGGTCCGTATGATCTGTTCCGCTACAGTAAGGATTTCTGCCATACGAATGACGGTCGCTTGCGGCCGCTCCGCAGCGCCGGACCGGCGGGCTTGGCCAAGGGCGATGCCGACGACCTTCCCGTCGCCGGACAAAACGGGTCCCGCCAATCGACCCTGGGGTTTTTCTATGGAGATAATGGCTTCGCCCTGCGGCTCCCAGTGTTCAACGTAGGCGCGCAATACGTGAATCTGCGAGCGCCGCCATAGCTCGATCTTTTTGACCGGAGTTCCCGCTCGAAAACTTTTGCCCACATCAATCGGCGACGGTTTGGCCTTAAGATCAGCGCACTTCATAACGGCGAGGCCTATACGCTCATCCGTGCCGACCAAAATGGCGTGGGCTACTTGCCCATCCGGCGTGGTCACCTCAATTCGTGTACTGGGATGGCGCAACGCCATCCACCGCTCGCCAACATAGACGAGAAGATGTCCTTTTTCATCGAGAACCAGTCCGGTAGTGGGATAAACCTCTTCGAACAGGGGCATGAAATTGTCCATGATCGCGCCATTGACCACGGTCGGAGCCGGGCCTAACGACGGTTGGGAGATCCTCGTATGCGACTGAATGATATTTACTCGTAGGATAAAGTCCGCGTACTCAGCCCCGGTGCGATTCCCGTATTTTTGTTTTGATTCGCTCCGCTTACGCGGCGCGGCATCGCCGATACGTCTAGCGACCGCGACACGCGGCGGCCTTGCCTCCGGGCGTGCGACCTCGGTGGTGGTTAGGAACATACTCTCACCCTCGGCCATAGCAAAACCGCTGAGGGCGAAGCAAGAAAATAAAATCGCCGGCCAGAATAGATTTACCAATCCGCACGGCCTACTAACTGTTCTCATCCTTACTCTCTGTTCCAGACGTCGGATCGCAGGCTCCCGACCTCAGACTTTGTTGGTTGGCTAATAGGTGAGCCCTGATGACTGCGATCCGCGGTCGGACGTCTGTTCATAAAGTGTTTGCCTCGCTGATCCGTAACCGTTCACGGGGATCAGGGGTAGGGGGTCAGGCGATATTGGTTGGATTTCTTTTCTAAACCGTCCGCAAGCCGTTAAGCATCCGCCCCAACACCCAATCTCTAAATCACGATCATTCCTAAAAGCCATCGCTACCACCGGGCCCTTGGCCCCTGATCCCCGACCCCCGATCCCCGTGAACAGTCATGCAGATCCTTAGTGACTAACATTGCGATAGTAAGAATCGTCGTTGTCCGGCATGTAGACCCTTATCGTCGACGGCAATCTCATGATCACTTGTTCATTGCCGTTCCCTTTCAGCAGAACATTGACGTAGTCGGGCGCCTCCAGCGCGACCGGCTCGGGAGCATGGTTATCGATCGTATGGCTCGCTTGGCCGGCCAGCCGTGGCTCGGGCTTGTTGTCCCTCTGCAAAAAGAATAAGCTGCCGATCAAAACCATGAGCGCCACCACCCACGCCGCCATTCGCCCTTGAGGAACGGTCAGCCACTGCACCAGGGCCGTCCAGCCGACAGGTTTTCGGCGAGCTTCCATAATCCGGCGTTGCAGCGCGGCCTCGAAATGCTCCGGCGCTTTCGTCATCGGTATGGATTTAGCCAGTGCGGAAATTTCTGCCCAATCCTGTAGGGTCTTGCGGCATTCGCCGCAAGACAATAGATGACTTTCAAAGATCAGACGTTGCTTCTCGGGCAATCGCTGGTCGTAATATTCGCCGATTATAACTTTAAATCGATGGCAATCCACAATCTCATCCTTCCTCAGACGAAGGCCATAGGTCCTCGGGTAAAATCAAAAGTCGGGGTCCTGTACTTCTTCTCATACTTTGCCGCGATTCAAATAATGGGCCAATTTCTTTCGCAAGAGTCCACGCGCGCGGTGCAGCCGGGATTTAACCGTTCCGCTTGAACAGGAAAGCACATCCGCAATCTCTTCGTAAGGGAGATCCTGGATTTCCTTTAACACGAAAACGTGGCGATATTTCCTAGGCAGGCTCTCGATGGCATTAGATAGGTAGCGCAACTTTTCTTTTTGTATGAGAGCCTCGTCGGGACGAAGGCCGCGAGTATCAATGATATAGGATTCCGTGGGGAAGGCCGTGCCGGACGAGTGGCGCCGGTTTTCCAGGGGCTGCGTCATTTGACGACGGCGACGGCGAATTTCATCAATAGCGAGGTTCGTGGCAATTCGGTAAATCCAAGTCGAGAATTGGTAAGTGGTCTTATAAGCGTCGGCATGCTTGTATACACGCAAGAACGTTTCTTGCGCCAAATCGACGGCGCATTCATAGTCTCTGATCATGACGTGGATGTAATGGGTAATGGGATCCTTATATTTCGACACCAATCCCCTAAAGGCCTCTTGATTGCCCTCAACGAAGCTATGGATTAGCTCGTCATCCGTCAATACCATCCAATTCAGCGTAAGGGCTGTAGACTCCATACCCCTTCTAGAACAACCTTCTATGGAAATGAACTTCTACGTGCGAACACGCTCTCCTACACGTTGGCTATTTATTATGGTTCCACAAAAATTGACCCTAGTCCAGTGATTCAGGATAGGGTCTTAAATCCGATCATAAGAAATGCGCCTTGTGCGTTTTTTTCGGCTCATTATTTAAGACAAGCGGCAGGATGCCGCTTCCACCTTCCCGCTTGCGCCATGTGCGCTTTTTTTCGGCTCATTTTTTCTTGCCGCCAAGAGGCACAAAAAGCGCAAGACTTTTGGGGGCTGAAAATTATTTTAAAACATGTTAGAATCTCAAGTCTTGTAAAAGCAAAAGAATTTCTGACGTCGGGGCTTGGATGGAATCGGTAATATGGTCGCCCAGGCGTGGTTAGGGACTCATTTAATGGTTAAGCTATTTTTGGATGGATTGGATCGTGTTCTGCTAAGTCGATCCATACCTCTCCGCCACCGCTTTGCCCAACGGCTGTCCCCCTGGCTGATTCGCTACATCGGCAAGGAAAGATTTCAGGAGGTCATGCGTTACGTCGGGCAAAAATCGCCGTTCTATCGAGAGCGCTTTCGCAAGTTCAATATAGATCCCAACCTGGTGAGTGATCCTGCGCAATTGGGCGCCTTATTTACCACCGCCGAAGATTTGAGACATTTTCCGCCCGAAGAGTTTCTCTGTGACCGGCCGGAAATGGCGTTTGAAACCACCGGCACCACAGCCAAGAGCAAGCGAGTGTATTTTTCCAATAAAGAAGTTGAAGAGCAAAGCCTCGACGGCGCGGTCGGTTTTTATGCTTTAGGCCTACGGCCGGAAGATCGCGTGGTCAGCGCGTTTGATTATTCCTTTTGGAATGCTCCCGTCACTTTTTCAGCGATCATCGCGCGCATGCGCTGCTTTCACGTTATCGCGGCCAAGATCCCACCGGATGAATTTTATGATCGTGTGCTGGATTACCGATTTAACGTCATTGCCGGCCAGCCCTCCTGGATACTATGCCTGACGGAAATCGCCGAGAAGAAGGGGACCTGGCCGATGAAGTTCATCTTTACCGGTGGCGAAAATATGAGCGAGCAGACTCGCCAGTACATCGAATCCGTTTGGAACACGAATGTATACATGAGCTATGGCCAAACCGAGGCTTTTGGCTCGATTGGCACGGAATGCAAAGCCAAGAATGGCTACCACATGAATGATGTAAACTTGATTCCCGAAATCATTAATCCGGATAAAGAGGGTTACGGGGAGTTGGTCTACACCACGATTACGCGCAAAGTAATGCCTTTCATTCGTTACCGATCGGCGGATATTACCAAAATCATTGACGAGCCTTGCGGTTGCGAATTCGGACCGTTGCGCCGCCTAGCCAGAATTCGCGGCCGTTGTGATGAGATGGTTAACTGTGGAATGGGCAACATCAGCCCATGGTTTATCGAAGAAATCCTGCGCGGGATTCCCGGATTGGCCGATGACTGGCAGGTGGCGATTAAGCGGCCGACCAATCGCGATCTTGCCGAGTTTCGATTGGAGTTGCAGGAGGGCGCGGACCAGGAGTTGGTCACGCGTTGCCTCAAGGAGAATATCGAACGGCGTCAACCGGAATGCTGGCGAGATTTCAACCTCCGCCTATTCGATATGTCCTTTCATTATTATCCGCGCGGCGTTCTCCGCGGCGCCCGAAAGTTGCGTCGAGTCGTGGACGAGCGCTGGAATTTGCTTTCATGAAATCATTGCAAAAAGCATTGGGCCATCAGCCTTCCGCCGGAAAATCCCTTAAAGCGGCTTGAATCCCGTGTACATCTTACGGCCTTATGCTGATGGTATATTCGATTACATATAAGGGAGTTCATTATGGGAAGACGATTAGCACTGCACGGAGGACAGAAGGTTGTTCCGGACGAACTGAAGGTTCGATGGCCGGTTGTTACGCAGACGGACAAAGACGCCGTCATGGAGGTCCTCGACAGCGGCATTCTTTGGGCGATGAGCGCGGAAGATGGAAGTCTGCTCGCCCCGCAGATGCTCGCGCTGGAATCGGAATTTGCTCGCTATTTGGATGTCAAACACGCCTTGGCGGTTAACGGCGGCACCTCCGCCTTGCACATGGCGGTCGCCGCGGCCGGCGTAGGGCCGGGCGATGAAGTCATTACAACCGCGTTTTCTTTTGTCGCCACCGCGGCTGCCATCTTGCACCATAATGCCATCCCCATCTTTGTCGATATTGATCCTCGCACGTATAACATAGACGTTAGCCGCATCGAGGAGAAAATTACTCCGCGCACCAAAGCGATCATCCCGGTCCATATACACGGTCTGCCGGCGGATATGGACGAGATTTGGGCGCTGGCGCGCAAGTATGAGTTGGCCGTTATTGAAGATGCCTGCCAGGCGCCCGGCGCTTATTACAAAGGCCGCCGGACCGGCAGCCTAGGTCACATGGCGGCCTTTAGCTTGAATGGCACCAAGAATTTTGGGATTGGCGAAGGCGGCCTCTTTACCACGAATGACGATGATTTCCGCGACCGCGCCAATATGTTTCGCCAAGTCGGCGAGTCCCTACCCTCCAATGACGGCGGGTCTCGTTACCAGCACTTGCTTGCGTGGAATTATCGAGCCCAAGAAACCCAATGCGCCCTGGCGCGTAGCTTACTGCGTCGGCTCGACGAGGTGAATGGCCTCGGGCAGCGCAATGCCGCTTATCTGACGAAACACCTGGCTGACTTGCCGGGAATTACGCCGCCCTATATTCCGTCCGACCGTACGAGCGTCTTCCATAAATATCGCGTACGGCTCGAGCCGGAAGCGCTGGGCATCAAGATACTGCCGATCAAGTTCCGTGAAGCAGTGCGAACCGCCCTGCTGGCGGAAGGCGTGGACGTGGTCCTCTGGCAGACTTCCAGCATGCCTGCTTTGCCAATGTTTCAAACCATGGCCGGATACGGCCAGGGTTATCCATGGACCAACGGCGCAAGCTCACAAAAATATGTGTATCGAATCGAGGATTACCCAGAGACCAACCGGCTGCTCGATTGCTCTCTGGTCATCGGATCCGAATTCCATCCGGTTTACTGCCAAAGTCCAAAGCTGATGGAGTGCTATGTGGAAGCCATCGCTAAAGTATTTTCCAGTTTAGAGGCCATTGTCGATGGGGCGGAACGCTATACTACGGCTTATTGATTTCGTGGCTTGCTCACAAGATTTATCCCGCCCTTACAGTACCGGGAGCGGTAGCGACCGGGTGGGAAACCTTTCCACAACGGGTCAGCGCGGTAGTTACTGCTCCCGGTTCTATTACCTGGTGACCGTTCAAAGTATATCAAGGAGTTGATAAATGAAAGGACTCGTGTTGGACGGCGTTTGGGATCCTCGTCCAGGGGTTGCGCTGAGCGAATCGGAAAAACAGACGCGCAAGGTCATGAATGGCAACACGGCATGGCGCTACCCGGCTTTGCGCGTGGAAAACGTAAATGATCCGAAGATCTGTCCGGATGAAGTCTTGGTGAAAGTGTGCGCCGTAGGCATTTGCGGATCTGACCTCAGCATGGTGGAGACCGATAAGGACGGCTATATGCTTTATCCGGGGTTGACCCGATTACCTTCCGTACTCGGTCACGAATGTTCCGGCGAAGTCATCGAAGTAGGGCGTAATGTAACCGGCTTAATGGTTCATGAAAGGGTGGCCGTCGAGGACATGATCAAGTGCGGGCACTGTGCGCCATGTCGTATGGGCTGGCCCAATCAGTGCCGGAATCTTGATGAGATCGGGTTCTCTACGCATGGAGCGATTGCCGAATACTTGGCCATCAAGGCTGAAAATTGTTGGAGCATACACGCGCTGGTCGAGCGCTATGGGGGAGACTTCGAAAAGGCGTGCGAGGCCGGCGCTACAGTTGAGCTGACCGCCGTTGTGTACAATGGCCTTTTCGAGATTGCCGGCGGTTTTCGTCCGGGCGCTTTCGCCGCGGTTTATGGCGCGGGACCCATCGGCCTTTCCGCGCTGGCCCTGCTAAAAAGCGCCGGCGCTGCTTGCGTGATGGTATTTGAACCCTCCCGGCAACGGCAGACTTTGGCCCGGGCGCTCGGAGCGGATTTTGTTTTCGATCCTACCGAAGTAATTCCGCACGAGGCCGTGCTCGACGTAACGAAAGGGATCGGCGCCGATGTACACGTTGAGGCGGCCGGCGCTCCGACACAAACCTTTCCGGAGATCGAGCAGTGCCTGGCTATTGGCGCCCGTGTCATCATGATTGGGAAGTCCGCCAAGCGCACTTCCGTGTTCCTGGAAACCTTTCAAGACAAGCGCGCCCAAATCTTCGCGGCCAACGGCAATTCCGGTTACGGAACTTATCTTAATGTTATTCGCCTTATGGCGGCCGGCGCCTTCGACCCTACGGTAATGGTGACTCGCCGCTATACCCTGGACACAGCCATCGCCGCCATCGAAAACTTAAAAGCTCGGGAAGAAGGAAAAATCCTTATAAAGCCGTGACGCAGCGCCGCCTAACTTTTTTTGATTCGCCCACCAAAATTTAGAAGTCGTGGAGTTTTCGAAAATTTTACCAAAGGTTAGTGGAATTGGTCCAATAAGCGTCCGTTCATTGAGCACGTCATCGGCCGCGCAGAATCCTTGAATTATAATTGCAGTTCATCCACTCATGCGATAGGACACCCCGACGAATGAAAACAGCAACGGTATCCCTGGGGGCGCCCCGACTACCGTCGGGGCAAAGGTGGACTCGATCCGCGAAGGGACTCCCCGGCAGGGATGCCGGCGCCACCAGGTATTTTCATATGAGAGCCTCGGACGTGGCGGCTTTCATTGGTTAAGCTCGTTCTACGAAATTTGGCGAGTTGTTGTAAAATAAGAGACGCCCGGCGCCGCAGGGCGATCGTTGCGGGCGTTGCACCGGAGACCTGGAACCGTGGCCGAAATGGCGCCTTATTCTGCCCTCAACTAATGGTTTTCCTCAGTGAGGGTCAAGTCTTTTTACGGCCGGCGGAGCGCGGCTTGATGCATGATGCAGTTAATTGACATATCTCATAATTTTGGTCCCCGCGAGTTGTTTCACCATTTGAATTGGCATATTCGCAAGCAAGATCGTATTGCGCTGATCGGCGCCAATGGGATGGGCAAGACAACGCTGTTTCGCATTATTACCGGCGAGGTGATGCCGGAGCGCGGAGAAGTCTTACGCCCGAATGATCTCAGCATCGGTTATTTACCGCAGGATGGGCTGGCGGTCTACGGGCGGCGATTATTTGAAGAGGCTTTGTCGGCCTTTGACGAAGTGCTGACTATCAAACGCCGCATCGAGGATATCGCACACCAATTGTCAGAAGCCCAACCGCTCGCTCAAGTCTCCGCCGACCAAACCGAGGCCGGCGGACAAATCCCGGCTATTCAAAGTGACGGCGACGACCGGTCTGCGGCTGAGCATAAGGCGCTGCTCGAGCGCTATGGGGCGCTGCAGCATGAGTTCGAGGATCGAGGCGGTTTCACTATGGAAGCCGAAACCGCCAAGGTGCTTCATGGCCTGGGGTTCACCGACGCCGACTTTGACAAACTCACTGAAGCTTTCAGCGGCGGCTGGCAGATGCGTATCTTGCTGGCCAAGCTTTTGCTCCAGCGTCCAAAGTTGCTCTTGCTCGATGAGCCGACTAACCACTTGGACTTGGATTCGATTCAGTGGCTGGAAGAGTATTTAAGCGATTATCAGGGCTCCGTAGTGGTCATCTCGCACGACCGCTACTTCATCGATCGCCTATGCCGCCGCATGGTAGAGCTTGAGCACAAGCAATTATATGATTACTATGGCGGCTATGAAGACTTTCTCGAACAAAAGGCCATGCGGCAGAAACTGCTGCTCTCGGCGTATGAACAGCAACAGTCGGAAATCCGCCGCATTGAGCTTTTCGTGGAACGGTTTCGTTTTAAAGCCACCAAGGCGCGCCAGGTGCAGAGCCATCTGAAGATGCTGGATCGTATGGAGAAGATCGGGCTGCCCGAAGCGGACCAGAAGGTCGTCAAATTTCGCTTCCCGCAACCGACGCGCAGCGGGCATGTTGTTCTCACGCTAGACAATATCAGTAAGTGTTACGATGGGCGGCCTGTATTTGATGATCTCTCGTACACGCTTTACCGCGGAGACAAGGCGGCGCTGGTCGGCATTAATGGCGCAGGAAAATCCACGCTCAGCCGAATCATCGCCGGCACAGAACCGCCATCTTCAGGCGGACTCACGCTGGGGTACAACGTTCGACTGGAATATTTTGCTCAGCAGCAGGCTGAGAAACTTAACACGGAGAATACCGTGTACGAAGAGTTGGTGTGCTCATCCGAAGGGCAAACTATGGTCATGCTCCGCACCATACTGGGCGCCTTCTTGTTCTCCGGGGATGATGTGTTTAAGAAAGTAGCCGTGCTGAGCGGTGGCGAAAAGGCGCGGCTCGCCCTAGCCAAAATGTTGCTGGGGCCGGCCAATTTTCTGGTCATGGACGAGCCCACTAATCATATCGATATACAGACCAAGGATATCCTTAAGGCCGGGCTGTCTGAGTACGAGGGTTCATTTCTCATCGCTTCGCACGATCGCTATTTCTTGGATGGGCTTGTTAATAAAGTTCTCGAATTAAAGGATGGGCAACTGACCGAATACCTGGGCAGCTTCAGCGATTATCTGGAGAAGAAAAAGCAAGAGCGCTCGCTGGCCGATCGGCCCGTCGAGCGGCCGATGGATGAAACGCCGGCCAATGATTCCGGCCAAGCGTTGGCCACGGTTGACGAAATGCTGGGGCGCAAGACCCGAGAGCAGCGCCGCCGGGAAGCCGACGAACGCCGCCGAACTTCCACTGAGCGGGCTGAGAAGAAACAGCGCATCGCCGCCATTGAAAATGAGATTGCCCGCGGCGAAGCGCGTAAGGCGGAATTGGATACGCTATTGGCCGATCCTGTCCTCTATCAGGACGGGGAACGATCCAAGGCGCTTGTCCTTGAGTATCGCACCCTCAGCGAAACCATCCCCCATCTATACGAGGAATGGGAAGCGTTGGCGAAGGAAGCCTAAGTATCCCTCGGCAAGGGCCGTGCGACGGCGCGGCCCAGGCGAAGCGCCCGTACGAGATACCATCGTTGAATCCCGTACGGGCGTTGCGCGGCGCTCCCGGCAGCAGGAACAGTCCTACCCGGTTTCTTTCAACCGCCAAATCCCGAGGAGAGCCCTTAGATCCACGCGTTCAGTAATGCTGCACAGCAAGCTTGTCGCCTACTGCAGTATCAGCACCTCGCTTTGGGGTTTGTCTTGGTCTTCGGGTTTTTCTGGGGGATTGGGAGGGGGAGATACTAGGTCCACACACATGGGCGGCGCATTGTCGCCTGCGCTGTAGTTCATACAGTCAGAGACGCAATCATTGACCGTCCACACAATGGAAACGGACATGCTCATGTCAATGCCCGAGTCTGAAGGAAGACCCGCAATGTTCTGTCCAGCAATCAGGTCGAAGTTGCCTTCATAAACGTTGGGCGGGTCGCCCTGGCAATCAGCCGCGTTCCAAACAGTGGATGTTATATGAACGGCCTGATCCTCATTAAGATTGAAGAAGACCGCTGGTAATGGGGCCATGTTGGGATCCTGATTGGCGGCTTGGCAAGCCATGATGCCGCTGCAATCGATATCGGCAAAGACCGAGCCTGTCAACAACAAGAAACCAAGAACCAATGTTAATCCTTTTATATTCACGTTTCCTCCTATTGTACAACCGGCCTTAAAGGCGGTTGGAATTCTCTGAGCCTGGTATACTATCGACATATCAAAACCTGATCTTTAGCTTTTTCGATTCATAACGGTATGTATTAATCAAATTTTATAGCTACGGCCGCCGCAAGGCCAACATAGGTGTGCCTACGACACAGCCGCTACGGTAAGGCCAACGCGGGCATTGTGTTCATCGAGGGGTATCCGCCACAGGGCAGGAGCGGCAATTTCCAGCAATTCGCGGTGAAGCTAACAAGGCTGCAAAACCGGCCGCGTAGCGGCCTAATGACTATAGCCGTGCCTTTCAAGGCACGGCAGGTCCGGCGTCGAAAATCCCTTTCGTCCCGCCGCTGTCGGGACGATTGAACCGCAGCACGGGATAGAAATTATGGCCAATATCTACACTTCACTGCCGCAATATCGAGCGTAATTAATGGAACTGACTTTTCTAGGGCGCCGTAGAACGCCATTATCGCCTGAATCAATCGTCGCTGACGCGACGGGGGGCCTGTGGCGGGTCCATGCGACCCGTGCCCTAAAGGACACGGCTAATGTCATTGGGCCGCTACGCGGCCCGTCTATACAGCTTTCAAGTCGGTCGCCATAATCTGGGTAAGGACAAGGCGAAATAGGAGGGTTATTATGTGACGGCCCCGCCTCAGATGATTTATCGCGATTTATTGAGAGTCTACAACTTTTAACCGGTTTGGTTCCGGTTCGTCCGGGTCAGGAGGCTTTATCCACCCCCGTCTCCAACAAGAAGTTGATTTCCTGGTTTAACGACCGGTGGTGCTTGCGGGCCAACTCTCGGAGTTGGGCGTGGACTTCGGGCTTTAACCGGACCAGCAAACGGCCGGAATGGGCTTTATGGACTTCGATCAGGCGGGCGGCTTTCATGCCGAAGATCCGCTCACCGCAGTGCGTACATTCCTCGATCTCCAAATCGGGAATGATGATCTTTCGACCTCCCTTGGCTTTTAGCTGATAATTAATCTTCTTGATTTCGGTAGTGCCCTCTTTACAGGAAGGACATTTATAAATCTTGGCTTTCTTTTGACTCATACTCTTACCTAGCTTCGTGAAACGTAATGATGAAATATTCTTGTCCGGCCTGCTTCGTACCTTGCCGCAGGAATATCCGAGTTCTTCAGAAGGAAAAAATTAGGTAACCGTTCACGGGTGGTGGATTCCCCCGGCGGAAGCCGGGGGAGCTTCAAGATCCAGCCTACATCACGAGCCCCTCACCCCCTCTCCCCGCCGGGCGGGGAGAGGGGGTGAGGGGAGTGGGGCGTCGCCGGAGTAGGCTGGGCCTGAGTCTCCCCCAGCTTCCGCTGGGGGTCTCTTGTGTGCTCTCAGTGAACCCCGTGAACAGTTACAAAATTAGAAACAAAGCTATAGAAGAGATCGGTGTTGTGTCTATTGGAAAAACCGAAGGAGATAAATCGGGGCCCTTGCGATGGCGCCAGAATGATGCTTGCTGGGCGGCCGCCGGCGTGGATGCCCTTCCTCTATTCAAAGGAACCGTGCCGGCCTTGGCCGGACTGGAAGCGGGCTATGCCTTGGGTCAGTTGAGGAGAGGCGAGAGAGCGCAATCCAATTTCGTATTCCATTTTTAACGCTTCGTCCAATGGCAACCCAAATTGTGTGACCGCCGCGGCGCGATCGTTGCGCAGGCAGTCTTGCGGCAGCACGGCAATCTCCCGGGCGAGCGCTTCTGCCTCGGCGCGCGACTGCCCATTGGGAACCACACGATTAGCCAGCCCCATGGCCAAGGCTTCGGTAGCGGTTACCGGTCGTCCGGTTAAAATCATATCCAATGCGCGCGATAGACCGATTAATCGTGGAAGGCGAACCGTGCCGCCATCCATCAGCGGCACCCCCCAGCGGCGGCAGAATACGCCGAAGACGGCGTCCTGCTCGGCCACGCGCAGATCACACCATAAGGCCAACTCCAGCCCGCCGGCTACCGCATAGCCGGCGACGGCGGCGATGACCGGCTTGCGCAACAATAAACGCGTGGGGCCCAGCGGTCCATCGCCATCCGCCTGTATAACGTTCACGCGATCGGTTCCCATGGCTTTGAGGTCCGCGCCCGCACAGAAATTACCGCCGGCGCCCCATAGAACGGCTACCAGCGCGCTGGCCTCAGCATCAAAATCTCGGAAGGCATCCGCCAAGGCGCGCGCCGTGGGAGCATCGATCGCGTTGCGCGCATACGGCCGGTCCAGAATAATCGTAGATACGGGTCCCGCTTTTTCGACTTTAATCATATTGAGCTATACACTGACGGTAACTGTTCACGGGGGTCAGGGGCCAAGGGCCCGGGGGTACCGATGACCGTTCGGAATTATCGTGATTTAGAGATTGGGTCGTGGGGCGGCTGCTTTACGGATTGCGGACGGTTTGGAAATGAATTCCAACCAATATCGCTCGACCCCTCACCTCTGATCCCCGTGAAAGGTTACCACGGACGTAAAGGTTTTGAGACGATCAGCGCGGCGGCATCCGCAGCGCCCCGTCCAGACGGATCACTTCGCCGTTCAAATATGCAGTGGAAACGATATGGGCAGCCAGCGCCGCGTATGCCGCCGGTGACCC
>JACOSC010000104.1 GCA_016179055.1 Acidobacteriota bacterium | reverse complement strand
GGATAAGCCTTCCCGAATTTCTCGTGGGTAACCGGCAGGGGTCTCCTTTCACAAAATTCCTCATCGAACGGATAGATGTAGGCAGGGCTGAGGGTCTACGACTGGCCGGCTAGTGGACAACTTGGCACTCTCAAGTAAGAAGCCTACCATCGTAACGATCTCCCAATTATTCTCCCGGCCATTATACGGTGATCTCAGCAGAAGAGTTCAAACATCAACAAGTAATATATGAATTACAAGAAGTCGCAAGGCTGCCATCCTCCCGGCGCTTGCTATCATCCTCCGCTTTTGCTATATGAAACTGTTGCTTATCACGAGTAATGGAGAAAAAGTTATGGCGCAACAGAACAGCTTCGATATTGTGTCAAATATTGATTTGGACGAGGCTAGGAACGCGGTCAATCAGACGCTGAAAGAAGTGCGGCAGCGCTTTGATTTCAAAGGAACAAATTCCGACATCGCTATTGAGGACAAAGAAAGCCGCATTGTGCTGACTACCGCTAATGAGTTTGTCTTACGTTCGCTGACGGAGTTGTTACAGCAAAAGCTGGTGCGTCGGGGGATATCGCTTAAGGCGCTTACCTATGGTTCGGTGGAGCCGGCGGCCAAAGGCGCCGTTCGCCAGTGCATTACTTTGCAACAGGGGATCTCCATCGAAAAAGCGCGGGAGATTGTCAGGTTCATCAAGGACGCGAAGCTGAAAGTACAATCTTCCATTCAAGGTGATTATGTTCGCGTGTCCGGGAAGGACCGCGACACTTTGCAAGAGATTATACGGCGCGTAAAGGAAATGGATTTTGGCATCGACATGCAGTTCACCAATTATCGTTCGCTGTGACCCAACGCCGCTGGAGGCCCTGTAGTTAAGAAGCTGATGCAAATGTGGCAAGTTTGGGGAAGCCAGCTATTCCGATTCACTAAACCGCGGACCTCTGACGACTGGCTACTGACGACGAGGCACATTAACTCCAGGCGGCTTTGTGCTTTCCTATACCTCACTGTGCGAAGAACGCGCCGCGTCGATCAGCGACGTCGCCTCGTTAGTTACGGTTTATGGGCGAGAGAGATTATTTCGATGCGTCTGACGGCCCATTTTTTTCACAAGCAAGCTCTTTTCTGGTTAGCCGCCATTTTGGTCATATCTATGCTCCTTGTGCAAGGTGGGCTACAACGGTTTACGCGTGCCGTGGCCTTTCTGTTCGATGTGCAAGGAGAGCCAGTTGGGGATTGGGCGCCGCTCATCTTTTATCCCATACTTCGGCAACACGTTCTCATCGAGCCGCCATCTTTCCATGGGATAATCTATCAGCCGGTTACTGATGAAAAGACCGCAGGGATCATTTTGGTGCCGGGGCTGCACCCGCAGGGCGTGGACGATCCCCGTTTTGATCTTCTCGCCCGTGCAATTTCTCGCCAAGGATTTACCGTGCTGGCGCCCGACATTTCCGAGTTTCGCCGTTTTCGTATCACACACCAAGCGATCACCGCCATCGTTTGCGCGTCTAAATTTATGCTGGAGAACGTTCCGGCGGTGGATCGTTCAAAGGTAGGACTTTTTGGGATCAGTTTTTCGGCCGGTCCGGCCCTGATTGCAGCCAGCCGCGCAGAAATTGCCGATAAGCTGGCCTTTGTCGTCTCCAGCGGCGGCTATTACCACTTACGAAACCCCATCGAGTATGTGTTGACCGGTGTTTACTGGGTCGATGGTCAAGCCGTGAATCGGCCCCCGCACCCTTGGGCTCGTATGATTTTTGCACTAAACAATCTTGATCTGATTGCACCGATCGGCGAGCAGCCGCTGCTGGAGGAGATCATACGCGGTTACCTTCGGCTGGACGAAGTCTGCGCCAAAGAATGGGAAGCGGAGTTATCGGACGAAGGAAAAGAGGTGTTGTCATTAATCATTGGCCCGGTGCAGCCGCAGACCTATGCTCGAATGTCCAATGCGATCGAGCGCACATCCGAAATTGCCGAAGCGGTCTCGCCCTCGGCGGCGCTGACGCCGGCGGCGCTGCAACGCCTGCAAGCCCGTATATACTTATTTCACGGCGCCCGCGACGACGTCATTCCGTGCAGCGAGACTTTACAATTGGCGCAAGCCCTGAAAGAGCGCCGGCATCCGGCGCATGCTATGCTGATCAGCCACGGCGTCACTCATGTCGACTCCGCGCGGAAAGAAATGACCTGGTATGAAAAGCTTACCGAAGGCCTGCGCGTGGTCCGATTCATTATGAGGCTCCTCGATGAGAAATAGAGTTAGCGGGGCCAAGCGCGCTCGCCCATGTCATCGTGGCAGAGGCGCGGCGAAAATGTGGGCCACCCACCGAGAGGAACTATGAAGCCGATTAAATCAATTCTGTTTCTATCATTGCTCTGGCCGCTCGCCCTATTGGCCGGCGGCGATGAGAGCCGGCGGCTAACCGCGGAACTCATCAACAAAGAGGGCCTGCTGACTGCGCCGGCTATTAGTGGCGTAAACTGGCATCCCCAAGGACGTGGGGTCACCTATGTTCGTCAAAAAGGATCGGGAAAAGACGCCGTCAGCTCCCTATGGAATTATGAGGTCTCCACCGGCAAAGAGAAACTCCTATTGGACTCGTCCACTGCCGGTGAAAAGCTGTCTGTCTCCTCGTACCAATGGTCTCCTAAAAGCGATGCCCTATTGCTCAGAGGCGCCGGCGACCTATGGATCGTCGATGTCCTTAGCGGAGTTCAACGGCGATTAACCAAGGACCCGGAGGACGAGGAAGAACCTACTTTTTCTCCCGACGGGGAGCGCATTGCCTATATCAAAAAAAATGATCTCTACGCGCTGGAGCTGAAGACCGGATTAGTGGAAAAACTTACCGGCGACGGCGGCCCGCATATCATGAACGGAAAGTTGGATTGGGTTTATGAAGAAGAACTCACCAATCGGCGCCGTAGGCGCTCGTATCAATGGTCACCTGACAGTAAAAAAATTATCTTCTTACGCCTGGACGAAAATCGTGTGCCCGAATACGTCCTGACGGATTATTTGTCGGTGCATCCTCCTCTCATCAAACAGCGCTATCCCAAGGCCGGCGATCCCAATTCGATACCGTCCGTGCATATGGTTACCGTAGGCGAGCCATTGACCAAGACTTGGACCGTGGCCTTGAAGGATTCGGTTGAATACGTCGCGCCGGAGTTTTCCTGGACCGCCGATTCCAAAGCCGCTTGCTTCCTGACGCTCAACCGCGATCAAACCGAACTGACCGTCCACTTGTGGGATCCCATAGCGGGGAAAGATCAAGAGCTGCTGTCGGAAAAAGATCCTTTCTGGATCAATTCTCTTGAGCCGCCCCGTTTTTTGAAAGATGGTCAACACCTCCTTTGGCTCTCCGAACGCACCGGATTCCTCCACGTTTATCTTTACAAACTTGACGGGGAATTGGTCAGAGCCGTTACGGAAGGGAACTGGCTTATCGATCAGTCGCCCGAAGTGGATGAAAAGGGCGGATGGCTGTACTTCAACGCGACCGAAAAAGACCCACGCGAGCGGCACCTTTATCGCCGTCGTATTACGGGCGGCGATTTGGAAAGGCTGTCGAAGGAGCCGGGAATACATAGCCTAAAATTGTCTTCCGACGGCGCTCACCTCATATCGACCTTCTCCGCCATTAATGCGCCCCCGCAAGTACGACTGTTGCAATCGAACGGTGTCTGGATGGCAACGCTCGACCAGCCGGAGAATCGCTGGAGCGACTATCGTCTGGCCACTACAGAATTCCATGAAATCACGGCGACTGATGGAGCCAGGCTCTTCGGGCGCTTGGTAAAACCGTCGGACTTCAATCCTCAGAAGAAATATCCGGTCATTGTTTTTGTATACGGTGGCCCTCATAGCCAACTCATACAGAAGCGCTGGGGAGTGACTTCTCTCACGGATCACCTTCTCGCTCAAGAGGGGTTTCTAATTTGGTCGCTCGACAACCGCGGCTCATGGGGACGCGGGCATAAATGGGAAAGCGCGATTTTCAAAGACCTTGGGCGGCACGAGCTGGCCGATCAACTGGACGGCGTGGCTTACTTGAAATCGCTACCCTATGTGGACGCCTCACGGCTTGGCCTATGGGGGTGGTCTTACGGCGGTTATTTGACGCTTTACGCGCTCACCAAGGCGCCCGATGTTTTTAAGTGCGGAGTGGCGGGCGCGCCGGTCACGGACTGGAAGTTTTATGATACCATTTACACGGAACGCTATATGAAAATACCGCGGGAAAACCCCGAGGGTTATAAGAATTCCTCCCCGCTGGAAGCGGCCGCGCAGCTTAAAGCCAAGCTGCTGATCCTGCACGGAACGGCCGACGACAATGTGCACATGCAAAACACCATGAGCTTCTTGAATGCGCTGGTCAAAGCGGCTCGTCCCTACGAACTGCAAATTCAACCCGGACAGAAACATGGTTTCCACGGCGAAGCAGCGCGCACCTACTTGACGGCAAGTTTGCTGGAGTTCTTCAAGAAACATCTTTAGGGCAGGATGGCGGCCGGCGCCTGGAGATTGGACATTTTATTTAGTTCCGCAGGGCGGGAGAGCCAACTTGTCTCCGAAGCCGGAAGAGCCCCACTCTGCGGGGCGAAAGCATACAGCCTGGGATGGAGCGCAGCGGAACCCCAGGGTGTGAGAACGTGAAAAGGCCACCAGCCCCAACAAGGTCGGGGCAACCGCGCCATACCAGAGGAACGCCAACAGGCTGTCGCCCGTTTCACAGGCTTATAGTGTAGGAGTGACGCGTTCCTGGGGCTCACGCCCCAGGCTTTATGCTGCCGCCTGCTTCGCCGGCTCGGTACTCCGGGCCATCAAAATGTCCAAACTCCAGTCGCAGACCTAAAGGTCTGCGCCACCCATTTGAAAAATACATTGTAACTGCTAAGGCTATGGGGCAGCCAATGCAGTACGGGTCGCTACTGCTCCCGGTACAGTATCGGTACCGTCCTCTGGAACAGTTAGAAATTTTCAAATAACTCTAGGAACTACTCAGCCGCGTAGCGGCTGATTGAGTTTAGGCCGGCCTTTCAAGGCCGGTATAACCGGACACAGGAGAATTCGCGTCCCGACGTGTCGGGACGATTGACCAGAGCACGGCCAGGATTCAACCGTCGCTACGCGACGGGGAGCATGCTCGACCGTCACCAGCAGGCCCTAAAGGACCTGCCTACAGTCAGTGGTCCCTACGGGACCATAACGGCTGAGTAATTACAATACATTATTGAATTTACGAAACGATGTACTAAATTGGCCCGGGTTTTCAGCTTCCCCGATTTTGTTCTCGCTTTGACCTTTACGATCAAAGTTGGTGAACTCGCCGAAACGGAAGGGCACCATCTCGCCAAACCCTCCCAGCCGGAGCCCCTATCGGTCTGAGGCCGCGACCAAGCTTTAATTATGCCTTGTAAAAACAAAATGCCCCCAGGAGCTTTATCAGCTCCCGGAGGCATCTTGCTTAGGAATTCTTGGTTTCTCGGCTTAGGACGCTAAAGCACATGCCTAGCGGCCTTCTGTTCTTAATACGTCATAGTGATGCAATGCACGGCTCCTTGGCAAGGTATCATCCGATCGGATACGACGGGGACAACCTCCACAGAACCTGTGCCAAATTCAGCGTCCAGTTCACGCTGGAAAATAGCGAGCGCTTCAGCTTCCTGTGCTGCAATCGTATCCTGATGGTCTTGTGGTAGGGTGGCAAGATCACGATATACAGGTACCATCATTTTATTTCCGACGCGGATTGAGTTGGCATAAGTTGCAAACACCCGATCCAAGCCCGTAGGAGGCGTGGTGCACTCACGCACGTCACCTACCAGAGAGATGCAGCTTGCCCGACGCACTGTGCAGTAAGGCTTTGGCATCGGGATACGCACGACGGTTAAACCCGCAGCCTCTAAGGCCTCGGCATGGGAGTCAATTATTAGCGCGTTAACGGGATCATCGTCTGGATCAAACCGGCCCACCAGAAATTTGTTAGCCGAAATCTGTGCCGTGGTCATATCCATGTGGTCAATAACACCAAATCCCCAAGGGTCTCGCTGTTGTGACGTCATTCTAACAACATTTGGGCAATTGTAATACTGTCTAAAAACGTCGTCGATAGCGTCTTGAGTATATTGCCAGGTTTCATGGCCGGCTCGAGTGAAGTTGTTGCGGCTAAAGATGTCGCGGGTCTGCCTAATGCAAGTCTTCTCGCCGGCGGTACTCTCGCCAACCATGATATAGCCCCCTTCGGTTCGTAGCGGGGGTCGCAAGACTTCGGCGGGACCGTCGACAAATTCGGAAGCCAAGAGTGTCGGCGCAACATTGTCGTTGGGACGACCCGGCAAAGGTGGCCTACAATTTGTGGAAAAACCGTCATAATAGACCATATCCACGAATTTATAAGACCCGTCCTTATCATCTAATAGCACTTCCGGTCCCCAGTCACGAATCCAAATACCGTCGAGAGGCGCGAAAAACCAATTGATGGTGTCGAGCTGCGCATCCGTGATTCCACGGTTGCGCAGGCAGGTCCGGGCAGAATTATACAGCCCACTTGGCACAATAACGGTCACCGTCACGTTTGCAATCGAATTACGGATAAGTTCAGTCAGCTCGGGCATCTGGCAGCCATAAGACGGCCACCCATAGATGACTCCACTCAGTTTGCCGGACTCACCACGCCAGCGAGCAGTAGCTGGCGGTTGGCCGGTGATGCCGGCCAGATCGGGCCAACACTCCCAGATATAACCACCGCCGGGGCCGGCGGTGGTCATCGCCTGCTCGTAATCTTTCTCCGCTTGCGTACGGTAGCGAGGAAGAACAATTTCGTCCTCCGGCAGCGGCGCCTGCGCCAGTACAAGCAGGGCCGGCAGGCCAATAAAAGCCAATAACAGTCCATAAAATATTTTTCGCTTCATTCGTTTTCTCCTCCGATTGATACTTTATCTAAATCTAACTTAGGTACAATTTCTGGATTGATACCCACAACACTCCAGGCGCAACTTATCAGGTCGCGTCCAGAAAAATTCCGAGGATCCTTAGTGGTGATTCTCGTATCGTGACCCACATTGGCCAGGGGGCATACCAAACGCTCACCCAATTCGTGCGGCTCTCCAAACACTTCTTCAGGGATATTGTCTTCGGCGCAACGCTCCTCACGGCACAGGGCATTCTCGCTGTACCACAAGGCAGGGGCGCCGCCAATGAATCGGGATTTTGCAAAGTAAATCACGTAACCAACAGAACCAAGAACAAGAATACGTAGTCTTGCGGCCTCCCGCGCGTCAGCGTTTAGGTTAAACCCTCCTCAAAGTGATAGGGGCATCTTACTATAAAAACCGCTCATAATCAATTGGAACTACTCAACCCTTCTGAAATTCGATCATAAGAAACGCGCGGATGCCAAACCCCAGCCCCGGACGGGGCGGCAGAATATAGCCCAGGGTGGAGCGCAGCGCAACCCTGGGTAGACCGACGAATAAAAATCCTCCAGCCCACGGAGTGGGCGACAGAATCCGGCTCTGGTCGTAGAAAATCTGTCGCCCCGACCTTGTCGGGGCTGGGCGTGGAAAGGGGTCCATCGTACCCAGGGTTTCGCTGCGCTTCACCCTGGGCTACACGCTGTCGCCCCATACGGGGCTGGGTCTGGTCCCATCCGAAAGCTTATGATCGATTCTCAGACTCAACCCTTAATTTCGATAACAAGTAATGTGCCTTGTCATGTGCGGAGAATATTTAGCGGAGCGAAGGGTTGTGTCAAGCAGACGTCACGGCGTCCTGCTGTGCGAAAGATGGAATAGGACCCTATTGACAGGCCAACGCTTTAGCCTGGATAGATCAATAAATTGGCCACACTGCCGTACACAGGCAGGCGTACCTGTCTGTAGGCCAAGCTTCCACACCTGTCGCGGCTCCCGGCGCAGCGCCAGTTTTCTCTCTTGCGTCTTGTGCGCTTTTTTTCGGCCCATTTTTTTTGCCGCAAAGAGACACAACAAGCACAAGGCTATGTAGGTAGCTCGGGTGCGCTTCGGGTCGTTGCGGACGCCATACTTCGGCGGTTTGCGCTGTCGGCCGGCTTCTCGTGTAGTATTTCCAAGTCGCTTGGCTGAAAGCGCTCAGTTCGGCTCGGTGTCCGCTTCTTCATTGTTTTTCAGCCCGTAGTATGATAGATTCCCACGCGGAGAGCAAATTGGATCTCCGATTTATCTCAGCGTGTGCCGCTCTGCCACCCCTCGCAGTAGTAACGACATCAAAGGGAGAACTTCAACATGAAAAAGCTAGGAGGTCTGCTAGGGCTTGTCATTGCTCTTGGTATTGGATACTACCTATTCCAATCGCAATATAATCAGGGGCCGACCGGCAGCGCTCCGCCCAAGCAAGTCATCGATGTCGCCGGCGTGAAAATGGATCTGCTGGCGATGGGTCAGGCCGAGCGGACTTATCTGGTCAGCCACGGAACTTACGGCACGATCGATCAGCTCCACCGGGAAGGATCGCTCTCTTTTTCCGGAACTAACCACCGGGGCTACAACTATTCGGCGGAAGTAGATGACGGACGACATTTCAAAATTATCGCGAAGCCTTCCGATCCCGAGAAGCAGAGTTGGCCCACAGTCGTGATCGACGAAACGCTGCAGATTTCCCAACCATAAGCCGACGGTTAAGGCCGACGGTCGAACCATCTGCAAATCTCCATAGGTGATGCGCGCCGGACATTGAAATCCATACGCAGGGTGTTCATTTCGTGCAACCATTTTTCGCTCATTCAGGCTTCTAGGAATACGTTTAGAAATATCAGTGATTTTCGCTGAAGCCTAAGTCTCAGAATTAAGGATTAAACGGAACCTCCCCACTCGAACTTTAACTTTCTGTTTCCCAACCACGAGATCGGTGGCGCCCACTTATCGAGATGGGCGGACCGCAGGACCGGGC
>JACOSC010000103.1 GCA_016179055.1 Acidobacteriota bacterium | reverse complement strand
TCCCGTCGGTCGCAAGGTCTCCGACGAAGAGTGGGCTAAAATCAACCTGCGGCGTGATGATTTCCACGGCGACTGGAACTATACCATTCGACCACATCGTCAATCCTGACTTGATACACTTATTTAATCGCAGATCCTTACAATCATCATAATCGTGTTCATATATGGATGCTCGGGTCCTGGAAGATGGCCTTTCCGTGTTAAGGTGGACTGGTCATAGCGATGGCAAGAAGGTAGAATCTTACAATGTCCAAAGCGAAAAAAACATTTTGGATCTTGTTTTCACTTCACATAGTAATGCTGACCCTGTCCATCCTTGACTATCGCGTTTGCGCGGATTCCTGTTATCATGTCGCGATTGGCCGGCAATTTGCCGAGCATGGTTATTATTTTTGGGACCACATAAACTTCGGACCCGGCGGCCGCCCGCACTTGCAGGGACCGCTCCTTCATGGGCTGATTGGGGGGTTAGGTAAAGTGCTGGGCGGCGGCGGAGTTGATTATGTTTTGGCCAACAGCCTACAGGGAATAGCTCTTTATGCCTTGGCCATGTGGACCGTCTGGCGACTCGGCAACCGCTATCAAAATGAATCCAGCGCCCTTCATGCTTTTATCATGTTCTCCGGCGCCTATTTCGCCTCATGGAGTTTCGCGATCGGTATACCGTCCGGATGGTGTTTCGTTTTCATCCCGTGGATGATTGATCGCTTTCTGCAGAGAAAGCTCTTACCGGCTACGATCTTGGCGGCCCTGGCCATCCATGCACACGTGGCCGGTTATGTTACCGTTCCTATAGCTATCGGCCTGGCTGTGCTGATGACCCGACGTTATCGAGAGGGTATAGGCGTGGGCGCGGGAACCGTGCTGCTTTGCCTGCCCCATATGATTCATCTCTGGCGTTACCGTTCGTGGTTTGTGGGCGCGGCAACGGATGCCGCTTGGCTGTGGGATCCGCTACTGGTCCTGCCGGCGATCCCCGGCCTAATGCTGGCGCTCCGTGATTGGCGCAAGAGGGTGTTTGAGCTTTCATTTTTGGGGGCCGCAGTTCCTTGGCTCGTCACTCTCCCTAGCCGGTTTCTTTTGCAATCACCGCTCGCTCAGGTTTTCTTGGGCGCGCTCTTTTTGGAATGGCTTGGTCAGCGATTGCCGGCCAAGCTCGGGCAGAAGCTGACCGTCGTTCTGCTGGTCGTCTTTTATACGTTTCCGCTGACACCGTCCAATCTTATCGCGGAGGCCGCCTGGATGACGGGCCTTTATCGCGGGGATCGTCATATTGATTGGTCCACGGCCAAGGCCATAGCCCACGAACTGTCCGCGCAGCAACTGACCCATCGCTTGATTCTCTTCCAATCGCCCCCGATGGGAAATGCCGTGGCCGCCTATGTCCCGATCACTATGGAGGACGGGCAATGGCTCGAGGTGAAGCCAACCCAAATAGCAATGGACGGGCGGCGAAGCCCGCGGGACGTCGGGAGTGAAGTAGAGGCGTACAAGAAGATTTACGTGCTACATATTAGGCGCCATTCGGAGGCCATCGTTCATTGGGAATCCGCTGGGCGCCTTGAGGTGCTGGCGGTAGTCGGAGATTATGTCATTTTCCAGTTGCAGAGCTCACCGTACATCGCGACGGACAAACTCGAAGCACTTCGCCGCATCGCCGTCGCCTGTCGCGAGTTGGAGAATCGCACAGTTCGGAACATGGCGCAGCCCTACATTTCGCCGACGTATGAGAAGCAGTTGCAGTGGCAGAGCCGGCAGTTTACCGCTATACAGGTACACCTGCTTATTTATGCGCGAGCTTTGGAGCCGTATGATCCTTTAGCGGCGCGGGAGGCTCGCCGTCTTTCCAAATATGCGGGAACTCTGGCATCGCTTTTCTTGGAGCGGCATTTCGCAGGCTTGGTAAGCGGAGATCGCCATCGGCGCCTAAACCGGAACTTAAGCCTGGTGGCCGCACAGGAGAACGATGCGTCGCAGGTTCTCTCGGGCTTGCGAGTCCTGTTCAAGGATTTCTTCGGGGAGAACGACCTCTCGCTCTAAAAGCCGCGGCAACCTTGCATGGAAATGGCCCGCTACTTTCCTTTATTCATACAGGCGTTTGACTGTTAGTAAACGCCTCCAGCATGGCCTCTCCCTTCTCACCACAGAGGCACTGAGTTCACTGAGGGATACGGCGTTCATACAATCTTTCTACGGATACCGTCCTTCAGCCGGGGCACGCTTCATACGTCGATTCCCGCAGACCCGGCCCCAGCGCCCGATGCGCCTCGATGGCGGCTCCGCTAATTTGTTCTGTGATCTTGTTCAAATCCATAGCTTGGCTTCTCGGTGGCCTCTGTGTCTCTGTGGTGCCTACTCACGTCGTCACCGCTAAGAGCAGGGCGACCAGGCGCCGCTCCTCCAACAATTGAATTTGGTTTGAATAATACGGATACTTGTGGTTGTGTATGCCGGCAAGTTACAGGGGGGTACTACAATCTAATTCTATAATCAGGTTCTAGGATAAGATTGGGGATCCCAATTGGTGTGAAAATTTGAAAGGAGGAATTGAAGTATGCAAAGATCAGCGTTTCTCAGCATGTCAGTTGCATTTGTTCTCGTATTGGGCATTTCTTCGGAGATGGCCATGGCGCAGTATTCCGGCGAAGTGTTTTTCTGCACAGATGGCAGTAGTGCCGCCGCCTGCCGCGCTTCTGAAGTTCACGCAGGTGAAGATGGTGTAACGGTATGGGACCGCGCCGCGCTCGGAATGATCGTCTGTGCCGGCTTTGGCATCGTCCCGCAAGAGTCAGATTGTAACTTCTCAGTCTCGTTCTGGCGCTTTTATATTTGCGGCAAGGGTCCCGCGTTCGATCAGCTCCCGGTAGTAGTTACCGCCAGCGACGATGCGGCGGTGGCTTGCAGCGATACTACATCTTTGCCGGCCGGTAGACACTCGGCCAGAGCCACCGATAACGATTGCTTTGGTGGCGGGAGTTCCTGCGGAAATCTCACGACCGTAGACCCATAGTACTCGATAATCGTCGCAGAGAAATCAAAGAAGTCGGCCATAGCGCAACGCAGGCAACGAGCCAGCGTTGGCTCGCCACTGTTGATAAATTCCATGTCTTCACGGATACGCGTAGCGGCTGACTAATAACGTAGGACACATTCCAACGGCTGGAACCGGTGGAAGTGTCCCACACTTGAAGAAGAGATCTTGCCGCAATTCCTGGAGGGGGCATCCGATTAAAAACACAACACTCACAGGGGCGTGTGCCTGTAGACATGCGGCCTGGTGAATCTAAGGCGCGGGAGCTCTGGCCTCGCTTTTCTTAGAGCGGCATTTCGCGGGCTTGGTAAGCCAAGATCGCCATCGGCGCTTAAACCGGAACTTAAGCCTGGTGGCCGCACAGGAGAACGATGCGCCGCAGCTTCTCTCGAGCTTGCGAGTCCTGTTCAAGGATTTCTTCGGGGCGAACGAGCCCTGGCTCTAAAGAGACGCGGCAACCTTGCATGGAAATGGCCCGCTACTTTCCTTTATTCATGTGGGCGTTTGACGGTTTGGAAACTCCTCCAACATGGCCTCTCCCTTCTCACCACAGAGACACAGAGTTCACTGAGGGATGCGGCCGTCATCCAATCTTTCTACGGATACCGTCCTTAGGTCGAGGCTCTCTTCATACTTCGATTCCAGCAGACCTGGCCCTAGCGCCCGATGCGCCTCGATGGCGGCTCCGCTAATTTGTTCTGTGATCTTGTTCAAATCCATAGCTTGGCTTCTCGGTGGCCTCTGTGTCTCTTTGGTGCCTACTCACCTCGTCACCGCTAAGACCAAGGCGACCAGGCGCCGCTCCTCCGAAAAAATGGATTTGATTTGAATAATACGGGTACTTGTGGTAGTGTATGCTGGCAAGTTACAGGGGGGTACTACAATCTAATTCTATAATCAGGTTCTAGGATAAGATTGGGGATCCCAATTGGTGTGAAAATTTGAAAGGAGAAATTGAAGTATGCAAAGATTAACGTTCCTCAGCATGGCAGTTGCTTTTGTTCTCGTATTGGGCGTTTCTTCGGAGATGGCCATGGCGCAGTATTCCGGCGAAGTTTTTTTCTGCACGGATGGCAGTAGTGCCGGCGCCTGTCGCGCTTCCGTGGTTCCCGCCGGTGAAGATGGTGTAACGGTATGGGACCGCGCCGCGCTCGGAATGATCGTTTGTGCCGGAGTTGGCATCGTCCCGCAAGAAGCCGATTGTAACTTCTCAGGCGTCTCCCATGCCGGACATAGTTGCGTGGGCCCCGTGTTAAATCAGTTCCAGGCCTTAGTTCCCGCCGGCGACGATGCGGCGGTGGCTTGCAGTGATACTACGCCTTTGCCGGCCGGCAACTACTCGGCCAGAGCCATCGATAACGATTGTTTTGGCGGCGGAAGTTCCTGCGGAAATCTCACGACCGTAGGCCCATAGGTTATCGCTGATCTTCAAAGAGCAATCGACAGAAGTCGGTTATGGCGCTGCGCGGACAACGAGCTAGCCTAGGCTACCGCCGTTAAAAATGCAACGTCATCACGGACGCACGTGGCTGATGACTAATAACGTGGGGCGCATTCCACCGGATGGAACCGGTGGAATACGTCCCTCACTCAAAGCAGATAGTTTGTCTAAGTTCCTGGGAGCCAACTGGTTTAAAACACTCTTACACAAACGCGCTCGGGTTCGTAGTCATGAGACCTTGTGAATCCAAGGCGCGGGAATACTGGGAATCGCTCAAACCTATACGATCTGGACGAGGGCTTATGGCCGTATACAGGCAACTGCGATTTTCAGACCAACCCATATACATAATTGTCACGGCCACAAGAGTGGCTGATGATCTGAATTCAAGGAGGGGTAGGGGTATGCATAGGCATTTTATCAGGGTTCTATTCTTATTAATGGCTGCTTTCTTGACGTCTCACACGGTCTATCCTCAAGCCGGCAGTTCTTCAGCCGAGTTGAAAGGTAAGGTCGCGGATCAAAGCGAAGCGGTTCTACCGGGGGCGACCGTCACCGTTACGCAAGTTTCCACATCGGTTGCGCGATCGCTCATCACCGATGAACGCGGCGAGTATCGAGCCGCATTTCTCCCTCCCGGCTCCTATGAAGTCAAGGCCGAAATGCCGGGCTTTTCCGCAAAGATCTTGAGGGGCATCGAACTAACCGTCGGCCAGACGTCGGTGATTAATATCAAGCTCACCATCGGCGAGCTGGCCACGGAAGTGTCGGTCACCGGAGCCGCCCCACTGATCGAAATTGAAAAAACGCAACAGGCCGACGTAATCGACGAACGTCGCATCCAAAACCTTCCCATTAATGGCAGAAACTACTTGGACTATGCGTTTCTCACTCCCGGTGTCACGGATTCCAATGCGCTGATCACCTTTTCATTGGCGCAGACGCCCACCTCAGGGGTGTCGGTGGGCGGCCAATCCGGCCGGTCCAATAATGTGAGCGTGGATGGGGCCGACAATAACGATTACGCCGTCGGCACCGTACGCTCGACTTTAAGCCAGGAAGCAGTCCAAGAGTTCCAAGTTAACCGGAGCAATTTTACCGCCGAGTTCGGTAAGGCCTCGGGCGGACTCATTAATATTGTCAGCAAGTCCGGAACTAATGAATATCATGGAAATCTTTTCGCTTTTTTGCGAAATAAGAAAATTCAGGCCCGCGAATATTTTTCGTTTTCCAGAGACGCGCAGGGCACACTGGTCGGAACTAAACAGCCGTTCACGCGCCTGCAACCCGGCTTTACCTTTGGCGGCCCGTTGCGGAAGGACAAGACGTTCTTTTTTGTCAACTATGAAGCCCTTACCCAGCACGAATCTCGGATTGTCAGTATTGGGTTAAGCGATCGCATGCTGCAGCCTTCTCCGTCCCAGCTTCAGATTATTAGTGTATTGGAGGGTTCGGACCGCCCCACAGAAAGAGCGACCGGCGCGCAGATGAGAAATCTTTTGACCATTACCCGCGCCCGATATCCTTTCACTTTCAGCCGACAACTGGGCCTCGAAATTCCTAACACCGCCATTCCCTTCCTCGGTATTTCCAACAATGCCTCCTTACGAATCGATCACAAAATGGGGGACAAGGACAGCTTCTTTTTCCGCTACAACTTTACCAACTCCGATAATCAAGGCCTGAATTTTGGCGGCCTACGCGCCCCTTCGCGCGGCAGCAATTTGAAAATTCAGGACCATGCCGCGGTGGTTTCCAATATCCACATATTCAATCCGAAAAACATAAACGAATTCCGTTTCCAGTACGCCGATCGGTATTTCAATTCCGTTCCGACGGACCCCTACGGCCCCGCCATGGACATATTTGGGGTAGCGTTTATCGGCCGCGATTTTTTTATTCCTTCCGAGCGGCGCGAGCGTCGTTATCAGTGGGCCGACAATTTCTCTTTTACGCGCGGACGGCATGATTTCAAAGCCGGACTCGACATTAGCCATTTGACTTTTGACACGGATACCCGCGTGTTCTTTGGCGGACGTTTCGCCTTTACCGGGATCGCAGTGCCCTGGACCTCGGCGGTCCCGGGGGCAACGACCTTAGAAGGCAGCACGGTCGCCAATTTGGTCAGACCTTTTGGCGAAGTGGAGCGCGCCCTCACTCGGTTGGGTCGCCAGGATTTAGTGGCTGCGGTCAGAACCTCCACTTTTACGACTTTGCAGTCGCTCAATTACAACATGCCGGCTTTTTATCAGCAAGGGTTTGGCAATCCGGTGGTCACCCTTTCGACTCAGCAGTTGGCCTTCTATATTCAAGATGGCATTAAAGTCCGACCAGGTCTCTTCTTGAATTTGGGGTTGCGCTACGATGTCGAGTTGCAGGATAAGACGCCGGGACGGTTCCTGCCGAATGGCATTAACCGGGATAAGAACAATTTCGGTCCGCGCGTTGGATTTTCATGGGATCCGTTCAACAATGGAAAGACTATTGTGCGGGGCGGCTATGGCATCTATTATGCGCCGCTTTTCCAAGCCATATCCTTCGTTGGACGAGTGCTGGATGGGACACAAATTGTCCAATTGGTGGCCCCGCTGCGACGGATCCCCGGCGTAATTGAATTGCCCGGCGTGTCGGCAAGAATTTTTAGTCTCATGCGAGACAATAATCTCTTGTTTAGAAGAACGCTTACTCCCGCCGATTTGGAGCAATTCGGCTTACGGCCAGGGTCTACGCCGCCGGCCATTTTTACGGTGCCGCCGAACATCGTTAACCCTTATAGCCATCAAGTTAGTTTCGGCATCGAACGAGAGGTCGTCAAGGACTTCAGTGTAACGGCCAACTATATGCTTAATCGCGGCGTCAAGCAACTGCGGAGTCGCAATGCCAATCTCAGATTAAAGGACCCTCGCCTCGGCGATTCACCCCCATTTTTTGATTTGCTCTTCGGCGTCGTACCGCAACAGACTCTGATTGATCGTAGTATTGCGCAGCTCAATTACGCCGAGACCTCCGGCAGTTCGATATATCATGGATTAGCGGTCGGCGTGAACAAACGGTTCAGCCGCCATTTCCAATTCCTTGCCTCCTATTCCTGGTCGAAAGCGATCGACGATACTTCGGACTTCATCAGTGACTTGCAGCCCAATAATCAGTTGGACCTACGCAACGAGCGCTCCCTCTCTTCATTTGATCAGCGCCAACGGTTTGTGCTGAGCGGCGTCCTGGACTCGCCTTTTAAGGGAGGCGTCGACCAGCCGCTTTATGCGCGCTTTTTGACGAATATCGTTGTTGCACCAATTCTGACGATCGGCGCCGGCCATCCCTTTAACTTGCTCTTCGGCGACGATCTCAATGGCGACTTAAATTTCAATGTCGATCGGCCGATTGCGCTCACGCGCGACGGGCGCCCCGTTCTAACTTCAAGTGGCAAGCCGATCTTTGCTGGAAGGAATACGGGCGTCGGACCGGACTTTATCAGCATGGATGTGCGTGTGGCCAAACGGATCGGACTGCCGGGGAAGGAAAGCAACAACCTGGAGTTGATCGTCGAGGCTTTTAATCTCTTTAACCATCCCAATTTTTCGGGGATTAATCCCTTCGTCGGAGTGACACCGCTCTCAGATTTTCGCGCGCAAGGCAGCAAGAAAGTTTCGGCCACCGACCCGCTCGGCTTCACATCGGCGTTCGCCCCGCGGCAGTTTCAAGTCGCGGTGAAACTCAATTTCTGAGGAAGAATAACAAACAGAACCGTCTGCGGTAGCGGGCGGGTGGCCGAGGTGAGTAAGCCTGGGTAAGACACACTCTGTCGCTACCGCAACCGGCACTGTTGCGCTGACGTATGAAACCAGCAATGACGTGCCTAGGAGCGACGGCGTCTCGCCGGCACGGGTGGGTGCAGTCCGCGACGGAACTCGCCGGCAGGGATGCCGGCGCCACCATGCACAATCTTTTAAGGCATTGCCGTCTTCCTCTTATTGAATCGTAACGCCACGGAATTGATGCAATACCGTAGAAACGTAGGCTTGGGGCCATCATTAAAAACGTGACCGAGATGAGCGTCGCAACGCCGGCAAAGCACCTCAGTGCGTTCCTCAGAAAGGTTCTTATCCGATCCCGTCCTAATGTTGGCCTCGGAAATTGGTGACCAGAAACTGGGCCAACCGGTGCCGGAGTCAAATTTGGTCTCCGAACTGAAGAGGTCGGTCCCGCAGCAGACGCACGAGTATATGCCGGTCTCTTTGGTTTGCCAATATTCACCCGTGAAGGCTCGCTCGGTCCCTTTATGGCGGGTCACATTGAACTGTTCGGGCGTTAAGAGTTTTTTCCACTCAGGTTCTGTCTTGTTTACTTTCTGCGTCATAACGAACCCCTTTTGTTGATCGGAATAAATTTTTAAGGCGTTGCCGGCAACTGATTTCTCCGATCCCGTTTTCTTCGTGGCGTTCTGCGAGACGGGGCTGGCCGCCGCCGGACGATAGGCCCAACGGTTCCATAGAAAGATGGCCAACGAAAAAACCGCACCAACCAATAAGAGCACCCGGAATTTGATTTTCATTTCGTCACGCAACCTTCACTAATGATAACGGCTCAGCCGGCACAACATTGCTGTTCCGAGATTAGCAAAAGCCATGTGGAGTGCAAAAGCGAAGCTTTTGCACTCCACATGGTAAACAGATACGATTTTACCTCGCCCAGAATCCGCCCGTATACGTTGTCGTGGTATCAATACTTTCACAGGTGGCATCGGCCAGCGCGTCACCGGTGTCTAGGCAACAGGGAGAATCGTCGGCGCATTGCATTCCTTCCCACAGCCCCTGTGCTATCGTGGCTTGGCCGGCGAGGTTGGGATGGAAGCAATCACAGCAGGAAATAGCATCCTCATTGTATTTGAAGTAGAACGAGCCCTCGACGTACCGAACTTGAACATCAGCGGCTTTTCGGGCTCCCGTCGGTGAGAGGCCTCCTTCAGGAATCGCTTCATACTCGGCGCTGAGGCGATTTAGTACCGCGTTATACGCCACGGTAGTATTGTACATATCGATCTTTCGCTGATCCGAGCAGTCGCTCGTCAGCGACGCGCAGGTGGCGCCGGTCAACCGCCAGAACTGCGAGCAGCGCAAGCCCAAAATGCAATTGCGCTTATCCCCGCTATTGCACAGCAATGAGATACGAGCCAAAGCGCTGACCAGTATCCTGGAATTCGGGATCTGTATGAGCTCATCCATTCCACGGCGAAGTTCACGCTCAAAAGCGGCCGGAGTCGTGCGACAATAATTATTCGGATCTTTGTCGGCCGATCCACAGTCCGCTACTTCGCGGTTACGCGTGCTCGTGCATGCATCATTGTGGCCTTGTAAGACTGAAATGTAATGAAGCGGTAGCGCCGGTGTCAGGTTGCGCCGGATAGCCGCCGCTTGACTAAAGAAATCCCGCAACATGGTTGCGCCGCTACGCGCGTCATTGAACGTAGATTCGTCCAGCAACCTCCCCAACTCACATTCCAGGCGTTCGCGGTGCGAGAAAACGCCATCGGGCCCCGGCGAGCAAAGATCATCTCCGTTATCTTTCCCGGTGATCCAATTGTGATTGAGCTGATCGCTCAGCGTGCACCGCCGGTCATCCGCATCGAACGCGCGTGATATGCTATCGCCGCTCACGCTTAGCGATTCTGCTAAACCCGTGCTTTGTGCCATGCCGGCTGGGACGGGGCCTAGTCCGCTCATCACGAGAGCCATGCCAAAAAATAAAAACGAAACGCTTATATCATTCCCTAACCAATTGCCCAATCGTCTCATGAGCCTATTGCCTCCATCTTTCGCGATGTTCCTCAGCATCACTATACAGAACATCGAAGCGCGCTTTGTTAAATCTTGAATGCTATTCGGATCGTAACCTTCTAACGTGACGCCACGCCCAGCAAGGATTCAATATTTCCTGCCCGTTCATCTTATTCAAAACGCCAAGGCATTGCAAGCCTTTTTCGAAATTTTACCGGAACCGTTCACGGGGGTCAGCGGTCGGGGGTCGGGCGATATTGCTTGGATTTCTTTTCCATACCGTCCGCAATCCGTTAAGCATCCGACCCATTACGGATGCTTTATCCATACCTGGATTAAATGAATCGGTATCTACATAATTCAAGCGTCGGGCTATCTGAAGCTGGGTCTCTTATTCCGCCAGAGAACCATAAGCAACGGATAGCTCTAAATCGCGATAATACCTAAGCGCCATCGGCGTCCTCCGACCCCTGGCCCCCGACCCCTGTGAGCAGTTGCAATTTTTCAAAGTGACTTTATCATGACGATGCCCATGTGAGCGGGCCATCGTAGCCTATTCACACTCTGCTCATCCGCATGAGCTCCCTTTGTCGCCGGCAGCCATGGTCTGAAAGCCAACCCGTAAAGACGGGATCCTCCGGCAACTTCTGCAGGGCCGCTAGGTAATATTTTCCCCTGCTAGCTCCCATCATTCTATAAATGATCCTCGATATCTTTGCTGAATGATGCGTTTAGAAGGTTTTTCCCGATGACGGATCTACGCGCGGTCCTGGCATGAGGATTGCTGAAAGACCCGCGCGTGCCTTGCGCGATGTATGGCAGGCACGCCCCTGACGAAAGGACAAACTATGGATCCGATTACACCACCCAGTACAACACGCGCGTTGACCGATGCTATGGATACCACGGCAAGGTCGACCCGCGGCAGCGATCTTGGGCGCGACGATTTCTTGATGCTGATGTTGGCGCAGTTGAAGAATCAGAATCCGTTGAGCCCGCAGAGCGGTACGGAATTTGTTGCACAAATGGCGCAATTCAGCTCTCTGGATCAATTGATTGGGATCAAGGAACTGTTGCGCGCCTTGATGCGACCGATCACCTCAGCACCCGAAGGCCGCGACACGCCTTGGGGACGGACTCGTCCAACTTAAGCGGTCCGTTGCTACCCCTATACCCTGACGGCGACTTCGGTCAATGTTTCCCATGGGACGGACGATTAATGCGCGATTAGCTCGGAGTATCCGTGTAGGATAATCCGCTTTGGAGGTCGATCTATGCCCATCACGTCGTTTTTTGCGGCGATTTCCGGATTGAATGCCAACAGTTTTTCGTTGAGCGTTATTGGCAATAATCTGGCCAACCTAAACACCGTAGGTTTCAAAGGCAGCCGGACCAATTTTAAGGACCTACTCAGTTCCGAAGGCAGTTTTAACGGCGCCGGCAACGGCATTCAATTAGGTCTTGGCGTGACCATTGGCGGGGTCCAAAATCTTTTCACGCAAGGGAGCATTCAAACCACGGGTGTGCCTACCGACATTGCTCTACAAGGGAATGGATTTTTTGTTTTAGGATTAAGCGGGACCCAGGGCTCTTATGTTTATAGCCGAGCCGGCAATTTCGGGGTAAACGCCCAAGGCTATCTAGTCAACAATCAAGGCTACTACGTACAGGGGTATGGGGTCACGCTATCGGGAACCACCCTGACGCAAACTGGACCGCTATCGCCCATTCGTATACCAGTCGGCTCGTTAATGACGCCGCGCCCAACCACTCAAATCCAGATGACGATGAATCTGGACGCTACTATGCGGCAGGGAGATAAGTTTGTTACCGACATATCCATATTCGATGCCCTCGGGCAGGCGCATAAGGCCACCTATACTTTTACGCGCATATCGTTATCGGGCGCGCCGCCCTCTTATAGCTTTGACATTACCATGGATGGCAGCGAGATCAATGGCGGAACTCCAGGCCAGGCCTTTAGCCTGCTTACCGGGGCCCCCGCCGGAGCCGCCCCGGGCCGAATCAATTTCGACGCCAACGGCAGGGTGGCCGGCATCACGGGGGTGACCACCGTGAGTCCAACCAACCTGGACGTTACCTTTCCACCCTCCATGCTTACATTTAGCAATGGCAGTCAATTGGGTTCAAATAGCGTCACTTGGAATGTGACACAATCCCAAGGGGCGTCGGTGTCCACGAGCAGCTACTTTCTGACATCCTATGCCTCACAATCTTCTACATCCATTAAGAATCAAAATGGTTTTGCCAGCGGCACGCTGACCTCGATTGCGGTGGCGGCCAGCGGCGTCATACAAGGCATCTTTAGTAACGGACAAGTGTCCCCGCTGGCACAGTTGGCCCTTGCCAGTTTTGCCAACGCGGAAGGACTGCTGAAGGCGGGCGATAATTTATTCCTCGCCTCCGGCGTTTCTTCCGGCGAGCCCAATATCGGAACGCCGGGCACCGGCACCCGCGGCAATGTGATCGGTGGCGCGTTAGAAATGTCCAATGTGGACATCGCGCAAGAGTTTACGCAATTGATGATTGCACAGCGGGGCTATCAAGCGAATTCCCGCGTCATCACGACCAGTGATGAAGTCTATCAAGAGGCCATTAATTTGAAACGTCGTTAAAACTTTCCTCCAATCCCGAAGAGTCACTGGCCGCGCAGGCGTCCAAACAGGGCGCCTGCGCTTTTTCCTTTCCGTCACTCCCGCCACAGCGCCAAGTTCCTTGCACATGTTTGTGTTAAAATAGAGTCTCTGCCGCTTTTTAACAAGACGCCGAGGACGCCAAGAAAACGGCGCCTATTTTTGGTGTCTTGGCGGTTTAATTTCTTGGGGGCGCCCTCTTCCGTTTACTGGTATTTTGGTTGCCGAACCTAGTAAGGTGCACCCCATTGTTTAGACAAAAACCCAGCTACTTTAAGGTGGACTTGTTTTGCTTCAGACGGAATTGGAATTTCCCTCATTGAAATAAGCTACAATGAAATTTTTCAACGGAGGAAATTATGGAGCAATCAAGCGGAAGAAAAAGATACCTTCCTGAGAAGCGAGCGGAAATTTTGAAACAGCATTTACTTGAAAAGAAAACCCTGCCGGATGTAGGTGACGCCAATGGCATTCATCCAACCATGTACTATCGGTGGCTGAAGGAATTACTGTCAAACGCGACCTACGCCTTTGAAAAAGGGAGAAATAAAGAATGCCAGGAATGGAAGAATAGGGCGCTGGAACTTGAGAAAAAATTAACTCGAAAAAATGAGGTTCTGTCTGAACTCATGGAGGAACATGTCGCGTTAAAAAAAAGTCTTGGGGTGAAATAAAAGGAATTTGGGTTGCTCATGACAAAAGGGATATCGTAATTGATTTTATCAACCTGGGGTCCGAAAAGGCGGAAATACCGGTTCGCCGATTGGTCATCGGGATTGGTATATCCTTGTCCAAGTTCAATGAATGGAGGAGTCGCTACGGCAAAGTAAATGAACCCAATGCGTGGATACCCAGGGACACGTGGCTTGCGGACTGGGAAAAGAAGGCGATCCTTGAGTACTATGAAAAGCATCCGGATGAAGGTTATCGTAGATTGACATTTATGATGCTTGACGCGGATGTTGTGGCGGTGAGCCCGTCAAGTGTATATCGAGTATTGGTTAACGCCGGCGTAATGCGCAAATGGAACAGGAAACCTTCAAAAAAGGGGACGGGATTTGTACAGCCTTTAAAAGCCCATGAACATTGGCAGGTTGATGTATCGTATATAAATATTAAAGGCACGTTTTATTACTTATGCGCCTCTTTGGATGGATATAGCAGATTCATTGTGCATTGGGAAATCAGGGAGAGTATGACGGAAGCGCGGATCGAGATCATACTGGAACGGGCCAAGGGAAAATACCCGGATGCGCGGCCCCGGATCATTTCCGACAACGGGCCTCAATTTATTGCCAAGGATTTCAAGGAATTCATACGGATCAGCGGAATGACGCATGTGAGAACATCGCCTTTCTATCCCCAAAGTAATGGAAAAATAGAAAGGTGGCACAAAACAATTAAACAGGAAACTATCCGTCCCCATTGCCCCCTGAATCTGGAGGATGCCCGGCGGATTGTGGAGGAATTTGTCGAGCATTACAACACGACCCGGTTGCATAGCGCAATAGGTTATATAACCCCGCAAGACAAATTGTCGGGGCGTGAAAAGGAAATTTTTGCCGAACGTGACAGAAAATTAAGTGAAGCACGGGAAAGACGCGCGGTGAAGCGGGAAAATCTCTTGACCCAAAGGGGGTGAAGGAGTAACATTGTATCCGTCCGGCAAAACAGAGGCGGGCTCTGCTGGGGAGCAACCCGCTGAGGGATAGCCGAACGAGGGACGACGGATCGTCGTTTCAAGAGAGGCGACAAAGTTCTCCTCTCTCTTCTCCTCACTCAAATAATGACGAGCCAGAGTTCCTCCTTATGCCTTAAAAAACCCTGGGGTCTGGGGCAAAGCCCCAGGATTTTAGTAGCTTATTCTTAATTTGAAAATTCCAATTCACGGTGAACCAGCACAGACTCTCTTTAAGCAAAACTGTGGCGGCTCCCCGCGTACTTGACCAGCTTACGGCTGACCTCGAGGCTTGGACCGCCGCAGATTATCTGGGCTTTGGGCGCGATCCAATAAGGTGCTCCCGCTGTGTCGTGGTGGGCTTTGCCAGCGGATCTTGCGACAAGAATTCCACCTTAAACATCTTTCCAATATATGGGGTACATCTCCGTCTGGGTTTGTTAGTTCTCGATAATGAATGGATTACTTTCAAGGAGAAGACGCGATGACTAATAAGAAGATTATGGGACTTTTTCTTTCGATGTGGCTATTATTCGGCCTTTGGGGATTGGCCCAGAATAATGTAGAGGAATGGACGAGCAAGTTGTCTACTCCCATTCAAGCCGAAACACAGACTGGATCGGCAGCTCAACTATCCCTTATATCGCCCAATGAAAAGGCCGGCTATGTAGACGCGACGGATCCGATCGTTGATCGGTCGCGCTTGGAAAAACCGACTCTCGTTTCCCAGAGTGTCTCTAGCGGCGCTACGGCCAAATCATACGTTGATTTTCCCAAAGCGGATATCTGGCTGGGTTATGGTTTTAATTCGGGCAATGTGGCCGGTCACGGCGCAGGCTTTGGTGGCGCTTATAATCTGACCGAATGGCTGGGCGCCGAAGCCCTTTTCAACTATTACCGGCTTGGGTCAGGATTGCGTTCGCTGCCTGGATTTATTCCCGGCGTGATCGTAAGATTTCCACCGCTGCCCCCGTTTGACCCGATCCTGCCGTTTGTCATACGGAGTGAGCAAAATATGTTCTCCTATGCGGCCGGGCCGAGAGTTTCTTACCGGACAAAGCCGGTGACGTTCTACGGGCATCTCCTGCTGGGTGCTACTACGATAGACACGTTCCGTAAACAAACACGATTTGCCATGCGGTGGGGTGGAGGCGCGGATTTTATGCTGACGAACCGGCTATCTTGGCGAATCGATGCGACCGATATTGTAACGTTTTTTCCAGGCTATACCGACTTTAGACTTGGCGCCAACTCAGGAGCCGATCATCGATTCGCTCTCAACACCGGCTTGGTCATAAAATTAGGCGGTGAACGGTAATGGCGGAGCCTTGTGTGAACACATAAATGATGAGGGTTCACAGGTGGGATTTCCACAGGATGGCCACAAGAACGAAAGGATATGTGTGACCGTGCATCTCGAGTCCCGTAGGTGCTGATCATCCATTTTAATTCATCGTAATCTCCGACCATAGCGAGCAGATTGCAGGCAATTCACACTCGGGGGGGTGACCTGATGACGGCCTTTCTTAACTTTCCTATTCCAGTATTAAGACAACCTGTGTCACGGCCAGTTTGCTACGCTCTCGATTGAATCGACCAATCAACGGTCCGCTACTCCCACTCGATCGTGCTGGGAGGTTTGGAGCTGATATCATATACCACGCGATTAATCCCGCGTACTTCGTTTACAATGCGGTTGGAAATACGCTCGAGGACATCATAAGGCAGTTTTACCCAATCGGCGGTCATACCGTCTCGGCTGTGAACGGCGCGGACCGCAATAACGTGCTCGTAGGTGCGCTCATCGCCCATCACACCGACCGTTCGTATCGGGAGCAAAACCGCGAAGGCCTGCCAGATGTCCCGGTACAGCCCGGCCTTGCGTATTTCCTGTATGAGAATGGCATCCGCCTCGCGCAGCAAGCTCAGTTGCTGCGGCGTGATGGCGCCAAGGATCCGCACGGCCAAACCCGGCCCCGGAAAGGGATGACGTTCAATAAACTCCGGGTCTAATCCCAGCTCGGCGCCGACCCGACGCACTTCGTCCTTAAAAAGCTCCCGCAAAGGCTCGACCAACTTTAAATGCATCTTCTCCGGCAGTCCGCCGACGTTGTGATGACTTTTTATCACGGCCGATGGACCTTTAACGGAAAGGGATTCAATGACGTCGGGGTATAACGTTCCTTGAACGAGAAACTCGACGTGGTCCAGGCGTCGCGCTTCTTCCTCAAAAACACGTATGAATTCTTCGCCAATGATTTTGCGCTTGCGCTCAGGGTCCGCTATTCCGGCCAATCGACTAAGAAAGCGGTCGGCGGCCCGCACCGGCACGATTTTCAAATGCTGCCGGCGTTGAAAGGTATCCACCACGTATTGGTACTCATTCTTGCGCAGTAGACCGTTGTCGACAAAGATACAGGTTAGCCGCTCGCCGATGGCCTGATGGACCAGTGTGGCGGCGACCGTAGAATCGACGCCTCCGCTCAGGGCGCAGAGGGCGCGCCGGTCACCCACGGCGGCTTTGATGCCGGAGATCGACTCTTCGATGAAAGCCTTCATCGTCCACTGTCCGGCGCAGCCGCAGATATTGAAGAGAAAATTGCTTAAAATTTCCTTGCCGTAAACGGTATGAGTGACCTCTGGATGAAATTGCAAACCATAAAGGCGGCGCGTCGGAGATTCTATGGCAGCGATGATTTCGTCGGAAATGCCCAGTACATTAAACTCCGGGGGAACGGAGCGCACGTGGTCTCCGTGGCTCATCCAAACTTCTAGTGCGCGCGGCAAGCCCTGGAACAAGGGGCTATCCTTAACTAATTCGACTTGAGCCCGACCAAATTCCCGGCGGTTGCCCGGGGCCACGCTCCCGCCCAGAGCCTGTGCCATGAGTTGCACGCCATAGCATATGCCCAAGACGGGCACTGGCCACGCCCAGAGGTCAGGGTGGCAATCCGGCGCGCCGGGGCGCAACACGGAATCCGGTCCGCCGGACAATATGATCCCCTTGGGATGGCGTGCGATTATGTCATCCCAGCGTGTGTTGTATGGGATTATTTCACTGTAGACGGCCAGTTCCCTCACGCGGCGGGCAATCAATTGCGTGTACTGCGAACCAAAATCCAAAATTAAAATAATTTCGCGAGTCACTTTATAATGTCCAAACTCCCGGGACAGGTAAAACGCCTGCCCCACGAGGCCAGGCGCGCCGTTATAGCCGAATGTGGTTGAGACAAGGCAGCTCTTGGCGAATTTTCGACTGGAAATCGTAATCGATTTCGGCGAGGATCGGGCCGGGCTTATCCGAGGCGCGCGCAATTACATTGCCCCACGGGTCAATGATCATTGATTTACCGTAAGAGCGACGTGTGGGGTTGTGTTGTCCGTATTGTGCGGGCGCCACTATGTAGGCGAGGTTCTCGATCGCCCGAGCCCGCAACAACACTTCCCAGTGATCCTTGCCGGTGTACTCGGTGAAAGCCGAGGGGACAAAGATTATTTCTGCGCCGGCTTGGGTCAAGCGGCGATAGATCTCGGGAAACCGTAGGTCGTAGCAAATGGTCAGACCGATCTTGCCGAGGCGCGTGTCGATCACGATGATCTCATTGCCCGGGCGAACGAAGCGCGACTCCTGAAAGACCGCGCCTCCCGGCAAATTCACATCAAACAAATGAATCTTGCGGTACACGGCCAAGCGGTCTCCGCAGGGACCCAGAAGCACGCTGGTGTTGTAAATGAGATCAGAATCCGCTATGCGCTCCGGAATGGAGCCGCAGAGGATGTGCAACTGCCGCTGTTGCGCCACGGTGGCCATCCGTTGCAGGAATTCGCCATCGAGGGTCTGGCCGCAGGGAGTAGTTTGGCTATCGGCCCGCAAGAAAGCGAAGTTCTCCGGCAGACCGACCAGCTCGGCGCCTTGATCGGCGGCTTCATGAATAAAACCCTCGGCTGTTTCCAGATTATTCGCCCAATCGTCCGTGGAGGTCAATTGAATGGCCGCGACTCGGTGTTTTCCGTGCATAATCAAACCCATTCTCGAGGCGGCCAATGGCGCTGTCCCGTCATCCCCGATTTGAGTTGCCGCCAGGAATCTTTCTGTAACCGTTCACGGGGGTCAGGGGTCGGGCAATATTGCTTGGATTTATTTTCCAAAGCATTGCGCAATCCGTTAAGCCTGCGCCCCACCACCCAATCTCTAAATCACGATGATTCCTAACAGTCATAGGTACCACCGGGCCCTTGGCCCCTGATCCCTGACCCCCGATCCCCGTGAACAGTTACATCTTTCTTAGACCAGTCGCAGATTGGTTTCCAGTGTGGAGAGCGGCTTGCAGCCGTCTTCCATGATTACAAAATCATCTTCAATGCGAACGCCAAATTTTCCTGGAATGTAGATCCCCGGTTCCATAGTGATGGTCATGCCCGGCTGTAGGGATGTTTTATTGCCGTGGACCAGATAAGGTTTCTCGTGGCCGTCTAGTCCCAGGCCATGGCCGAGGCGGTGTGTAAAATACTGCTCGTACCCCGCCTCTTGAATTACCCGTCGGGCGGCGTCATCGACCGCCTCACACGTCACTCCCGGGCTGGCGGCCGCTTGCCCGGCTCGCTGCGCACGCAGGACGATATCAAAAATCTTCTCCACTTCGGCGTTGCGTTCCTTGTATAAGCAGGTACGTGTGATGTCCGAAGTATAGCCTTCAATTCGCATGCCAATATCAAAAATTACCACATCACCCGGCGCCAACTTACGATCGGTAGGCTCTCCGTGTGGAACGGCGGTGTTTGAGCCGAACTGAACGAGTCCGCCTCCATCGCCGCCCAGTCGCCGAATTTCCGTACTGATATCTCGCGCCGCCTGGCGCTCCGTCAAGCCGGAGGTCAAGGTGGGTAAGACCCTATCCATGGCGCGTGTAACGCCTTCGACGGCCTTTCGCATGAACTCAAGCTCACGCGGTGATTTGATCATGCGCATACGGTCCAAAATAGCGGCGGCGCTTACCAATGAAGCGCCGGGCACTACTCGCCTAAGGTTAAGCAAGGTCTCGAAATCGGTCGTCGGTTCAATTCCAATGGCCCGTGAGGCGATCTTTAAACTGAGCAGCGCCTCTCGCATTTGTTGAAAAGAATCTTCACCTTCCGCCCAAGTCTTTAGGTTGAACAGCCAACCCTGCCGGCCCACGCGTTCCGCTTCAAAGGCGGGAGCGACGATTACCGGCTCTCCGCGCGCCGGAATCAACAGCGCAGTGAGACGCTCGCTGCGGTGCAATCGCATGCCGGACAAATAATAAAAGTTGGTGCTGGGCGTGAGGAAGAGACCACTGATCTTGGCTTGGATTAGGAGTTTCTGTGCGCTAGCCAGACGCCGTGCGAATTCCTCCTGCATGAGGGGCTCAGAAAAAGGGGACTCGTGAGGATGTGTGGAATCCGCCGGCTTTGCCGGCTCTGCGGTCGCCGGTCCGGCTTTTTTCTCTGACGGTTCCCGCTGTTTACAACCGACCAGCGCGACAGCGCCGGCTAAAAAACCAGATTTAAGAAATCTCCGTCGTGACTGCATTCGCATCAGAATTTTAACTACTCAGTCAGTGCTTTTAGCTCCGTAGGAGCGGCCTGTTTATAGCAAGAATCCATGCGTGAGTTCGTACAAGCCCCGTAGGGGCGTCCGGTGTAGGGTTGCTCTCGTCGACGAACACGTCCGGACAGGTCGCTCCTACGGAGCTTTAGGACCTACCATAGGAATCGTTACTACAAACAGGTCGCCCCTACGGGGCTGAGACACATTGCCCGAGCAGTTACTCAGAATTTTAAGATTTCATCTTCTTTGGCCTTCGCCAAAGCATCAATCTTTTTGATATGCGAGTCCGTCAGCTCCTGAACTTTCTTCATGACGTTGCGCTCGTCGTCCTCAGTGATCTTCTTGTCTTTGAGAAGCTTCTTAAGGCGATCATGGCTGTCATGCCGAACTTGCCGAACCGCGACTCGGTGATCTTCCGCAATATGCCCAACCCCTTTGGCCAAATGCCGGCGGCGCTCCTCTGTAAGCGCGGGAATCGGAACGCGTATTACTTTCCCATCGTTGGAGGGATTAACGCCCAAATCGGAAGCTTGTATGGCTCTCTCGATGGGGACTAGCGCACTGACATCCCAAGGTTGCACAAGAATCATCGTCGGTTCCGGCGTGGAGAGAGAGGCGAGTTGGCTCACCGGTGTGGAGGCGCCGTAATAATCCGCCATCACGTGATCAAGCAGGTGTATAGAGGCGCGCCCGGTGCGAACCGAAGCCAAGTTACGTTGCAGATCTGCGATGGCCTTTTCCATTTTCTTGTTGGTTTCGTCGATTAGCGACTTGATCATGGCTGTACTCCGTCGGCTATCGCGTACGCCGTCATATTACAACAAGCGTGCAATAGGCCGCTCAATGGGCCGTTGCGATGACGGCGCCATCCCGATTAATCTTTTACCAAGGATCCCAGCGGTTGTCCGGAGACTACCCGCCTAATATTTCCCTTATGCTTCAAGTTGAAAACCAGAATTGGGATTTGGTTGTTCATGCAAAGGCTGATGGCCGTAGTGTCCATGACCTTGAGCTGACGTTCCAGCACCTGCAAATAGGTCATGCGCTCCAGGAACTTGGCGTCCTTGTTTATCAGCGGGTCAGCATCGTAAATACCATCGACACGGGTAGCTTTCAGTATAATGTCCGCTTTGATCTCAACGGCGCGCAGCGCCGCCGCGGTGTCCGTAGTAAAGTAGGGATTGCCGGTGCCGGCGGCAAAGATAATCGCGCGCTTTTTCTCCAAGTGCCGTATGGCGCGCCGGCGTATGAACGGCTCGCAAACCTCGCGCATCTCAATGGCGGACATTACCCGCGTATGTACGCCTTTTTTTTCCAGGGCATCCTGCAAGGCCAGAGCATTTATCACTGTCGCCAACATCCCCATATAATCACCGGTGACGCGCGCCACCCCTTTGTCACTGACCGTCACGCCGCGCACGATGTTGCCGCCGCCGACCGTCGCGGCAACTTCTACCCCCATGCTCCAAACGTCCTTAATCTCTTCCGCAATATAATCGGCCACTTGGTAATCAATACCAAATCCCTGACCTCCCATAAGGACTTCACCGCTAAGTTTTAGAAGGATTCTCTTATAGATGGGCGTATCGGTCATATGCGATTGCATATGGCGAATTGCCGATTGCGGAATGAGTGGGTTGAAATATCATCCCACCTCCAACAATCCGTCAACCGCCGCAGAAAAGGATTCTCGTATGGGGCGTCAGACGGTTTGAGGCTCGCCGATTTTGAATCGTGCAAAGCGGTTAACCTTGATGTTCTCCCCAATCTTAGCAATCTTGCCGGCCACCAATTGTCCGATATTGGTACCCGGATCCTTGATGAAGGGCTGCTCGTAAAGGCAGCGTTCCGCAAAAAACTTGGCCACTTTTTCGTCAACCACCCTATCCAGGCGGTCGGCGGGGACGCCGGAACTAAGGGCTTCCTGTCGAAAAGCCTCGCGTTGACGAGCCACTCCGTCTTCGGGAACATCTTCGCCGCGCAGATACATGGGATCGGTAGCCGCTATCTGCATGGCTATGTCCTTAACCAGGCTCTGGAATTCATCGGTGCGAGCCACGAAATCGGTCTCACAATTGACCTCGACCAGAACACCGATTTTTCCTCCGATATGAATGTAGGACCCTACCAAGCCTTCCGAGGTCGCGCGTGAGGCTTTCTTAATGGCCTTGGCCAGACCCTTTTCACGCAGCCATGCTTTGGCCCGTTCCTTGTCGCCGCTTGACGCTTCCAGAGCCACTTTACATTCCATTATTCCCGCTCCGGTTTCCTCACGGAGATCTCTTACCAAATTTGCTGGAATTGCCATTGCGATCTTACTTGCCTCCATTCCTTGATTCTTTACTCAGACGACTATTGAAGTCAGGCCACGTTAGGGTCCAATGGGGCTGAGCCGCCCGCAGGATTCTCGGTTTCCGGCAGAGCCGCGGGCGCCTGTGCAGCGGCGGGTTCCTCTGGAGCGGCCAAGGTTTCCGTCACGGGAGCATCCGTTGCAGGAGCCGCCATCGTGGCCGGTGTTTCCGGAACAAATCCCAGAAAAGGCGTCTCCGAAGTGGATGTCGACACTACCGGTTGTGCAACGGGCACCACAACGGCATCAGTAGTCTCTATAACAGGCGTCGCTGCCGCGGAAGTAAGTGTTGCAGGCTTTGTCGTCTTCACTGGCGCTTCTTTATGTGGGGCTCGCTCGGGCCGTGGCGGCCTGGGTCGCTGTGCGCCGGCCGGCTGCCCTGGTGCGGGACCACCCCCAACCGCCGCTCCCCTTCCTTTAGCAGGATCGAACCGATGACCTCCGGGGCCTTCCGGTCTGGCTGGTTGCGGGCGAGCTCTACGGTCCGGGCGCGGACCCCGGTCTTGGCGCGGGCGCGGACCGCCGGGAGCGGCCGGTCGCGCCGGTCGGTGTTCGCTGCTCGGCGGACTGGACATCGCCGGTGCCGCTTCGGCGGCTCCGGTGCCCGTAATGGCTTCCGCCGGCGCGCCGGCGGCCTCGATCGCGGCCTGTTCCTCGCTGGTTTCAGCCGCCGCTACGGCCAAATGGCGCCCGGTAATAACCGCCTGCGCCACCGAAGAAGTGATCAGACGCACCGATTTAAGCGCATCATCGTTGCCCGGAATGATGTAATCAATCTTTTCTGGATCACAGTTGGTATCAACGATACCGACCACCGGAATGCCCAATCGATTCGCCTCTCGAATGGCGATGGATTCCTTCATGGCATCGATTATAAACAGAGCGTCCGGTAGAGAAGGCATTTCTTTGATCCCGACCAGGTACTTCTCTAACTTCTTGCGTTCCCGTTCGAGTCGCGACACTTCTTTTTTCGACAGAAGATCGTACTGACCATTCGCTTTCATCCCTTCCAGATCTCTTAAGCGCTGTATGCTGCGCTGAATGGTAGAAAAGTTGGTCAACAATCCTCCCAGCCAGCGCTGGTTGACATAGAACATATTGCAGCGTCTCGCTTCATCGGCAATCGCCTCCTGGGCTTGCCGCTTGGTTCCCACAAACAACACGGTTTTACCTTGGGAAGCCAGGCCGGTCACGAATTCGAGCGCGGCCCTAAATAAGCGTAGGGTCTTCTGCAGGTCGATAATATATATTCCGTTGCGTTCGCCGAAAATATATGGCTTCATTTTTGGATTCCAGCGCTTGGTCTGGTGTCCAAAATGAACTCCCGCCTCAAGCAATTGCTTAATAGTAATCGACGGTGTGATTGTTGGTATCAAGAAAACCTCCAAGAACCTTATAACATTCCGCGAGCAACCGCCCACTCCCGCTTAAGTGGATAGTTCCTATCCGTAACTCCCCGCGACAGTCCTTGACCGTCCCAGCGCAACGCGGAACTGCGAAAGCTAAATCGTCATAGATTAACGTTTCGAGAATTGGAACCGCTTGCGAGCGCCCTTTTGCCCATACTTCTTTCGCTCTTTCACGCGCGGATCGCGTGTAAGAAAGCCGGCCCGTTTCAAACGGATGCGCAATTCGTTGTTGTATTGGAGCAAGGCGCGGGAGATTCCCAGCCGTATAGCGCCGGCTTGTCCGGAGTGCCCGCCCCCTTCAACATTGATATACACATCAAATTTTTCGAGGCTCTCCGTGAGCAGGAGCGGAGTGCGGACCGTCTGCCGATCCGGCTCGGTCTTAAAATAGTCGGCCAATGTATGGCGATTTACCCGTATGCTTCCTTTTCCCGGGAACAAAAATACACGGGCCGTGGAACTCTTCCGTTTACCCGTGCCGTAATATTGAACTTCCATCCGTCATTCTCCTGAGTCACTTACCTAATTAGAAACATGCTGTCATGAATGATGATATCAAAACATTAGGAGGGCGCTCATCATGCATGGACTGGCGATCATACCTCTATGGGGATGGGTTGTTGGGCCTTATGGGGGTGTTCGGCGCCGGTATACACGCGCAATTTGGTGGCCATCTTGCGCCCCAGCTTGCTCTTCGGTAACATTCCGGTGACCGCCTCGTATATTACCCGCGCAGGTTTCCGAGCCAACGCGTCGCGTGCGTTGACTTCTTTCAGACCGCCCATATAACCGGTGTGATGACGGTAAATTTTGCCAGTCATTTTCTTGCCGGTTAGCTTGGCCTTCTCGGAGTTGATAACGATTAGGAAATCACCGGTATCCAGAAATGGCGTGTAGATGGGTTTGACTTTTCCCATGAGAATACGAGCCGCCTTGGTAGCCAAACGCCCAAGCACAACGCCTTTCGCATCCAATATATACCACTTCTTCTCCATCGCATCTTTAGTCGGAATATAGGTCTTCATCGCGCTCCTCGATAAACACAACTATTATATGAAGCAAACAGGTAAAATACCCAAAACTCGCCAATGTGTCAAGTATCATGCCGTGTATTTTTCGGTAATATAGCCCTGGTACCTCTGATGCTAGACGCCATGGGACAAATTCTATTGGCCGAATTTCTCTGAACGAATGCCTATAATGTCTGAAGTCTGTTTTCACCGTATCCGTTCGGCTTTGGTTTGTCGCCCATACTAGCCAAGGAAAGTGGTATAATAAGGCTCTCAAATACTTAGAGCCGGGGAAATACTGGTGATAGCGCAAGCCGTCATTCAACAATTTGAAAAAGTCGTCGGGAAATCGAATGTCCTCTCCGATCGAGCCGAATTGGTGGTTTATGAATGCGACGGGTTAACGTTTCATAAATCCTTGCCGGAAGCCGTGCTCTTCGTCAACAGCGCCGATGAAGTGGCCAATGTCATCAGGATCGCCCATCGGGAAGAGATCCCCTTTCTGGCACGCGGCGCCGGAACCGGATTAAGCGGCGGCGCCGTAGCGCTCGAAGGTGGCTTGATTATTGAAATGGCCCGCATGAAGCGTTTAATCAAAGTGGACTTGGATAACCGCTACGCAGTGGTCGAACCCGGCCTGGTTAATCTGGAACTCTCAAAGGCAATCAGCCATTTAGGATATTATTACGCGCCCGATCCTTCCAGCCAGAGCGCCTGCACCATCGGCGGGAACATTGCCGAGAATGCCGGCGGACCCCATTGTCTAAAATATGGAATGACCACCAGCCATGTACTGGCCCTGGAAATTGCACTGCCCAATGGCGACCTTGTACAGCTCGGCGCCCCTTTTGGCGATCCCTTGGGCTACGATCTGGTGGGATTGTTTGTGGGATCGGAAGGGACGTTCGGGATCGTCACCAAGGCTTGGCTGCGCCTCACGCGCATGCCGCAACAGGTCAGGACCATTCTGGCGGCGTTTGGCAGCATACGAGCCGCGGCCGATGCGACGTCGCGGATCATCGCCGCCGGCATCATTCCCGCGGCTCTCGAAATCATGGATAAAGTTACGATTGAAACCGTCGAGGCTTCCGTGTATGCGGCCGGATTTCCCATCGATGCCGAGGCGGTCCTCATTACGGAGATCGACGGGCTGGCCGCCGGTATGGATGTGTGGGCGGAACGGATTCAAGATATCTGCCGCGCCGCCGGGGCCTTTAAAACCCGTCTGGCCGGCGACGAAACGGAGCGCGCCCAGATATGGAAAGGCCGCAAAGGCGCTTTCGGCGCCACCGGCCGTCTCAACGCCAATATTTATTTGGCCGACGCGGTGGTTCCGCGAACCAAGTTGCCCGACATCATCAGCAAGGTTTGTGAGATCGCCGCGCAAGCTCGGATTAAGGTTGCCAATGTTTTCCACGCCGGCGATGGCAATCTGCATCCCGTCTTTGCCTATAACGGCCAGGACAAGGAGGAAACCGAGCGCATGCTGGGCGCTTGCCGGGAGGTATTGCGCATTTGCGTCGAGGCGGGCGGAACCATCACCGGCGAACATGGCGTCGGCTTTGAAAAGATCGATTTCATGCCGCTGATTTTTTCCGCCACGGATTTGGCCATGATGCAACGGGCGCGATCGGCGTTTAATCCTGACCAACGGTTGAATCCGGGCAAAGTTTTGCCGACACGAAAATCGTGCGGTGAAATTTCCGAGCTCGGCACAATACTGCGAAAGGGGTATGACTTTCATCCCGTGTAGAAGGTCGGCATGTCGCCCATGGGTTTCGGGTGAGAGTCGCAAATTTCTTGTCGTGGCGCAAGCGGCTACGGTTTGACTCGCCGGCGTTACGGACTCAAAAGACCATGCGCAATGTACTGATAGATGGCATTAAGCCTAAAAGCGTGACCGCGCCGAAGAATACTACGGAGTTCTGCCGGCTCTTGGTCGAAGCGGAAAAGCAGTCTCAGGTCGTGGTGCCCGCGGGCGGTGGCACAAAACTGGATTGGGGGAACCGGCCGACCCACATTGATCACCTCGTGTGGATGGACCATTTCAATCGTATCCTTGACTATGAACCGGCCGACCTTACGGTAACCGTTGAGGCCGGTTGTAAATTGATTACTTTGCAAAATGAGTTGGCCAAGCATGGCCAGTACCTTCCCTTCGACCCACCCTTTTACGATGAGTGTTCGGTAGGCGGCGTTGTGGCTTGCAATAGCAGCGGACCGCTGCGCTATCGTTACGGCGCGATACGCGATTACGTCATCGGTATGCGCATGGCGCATGCGGACGGGCAAATCAGTAAAGCCGGCGGGCGCGTCGTCAAGAACGTTTCGGGTTACGATCTGTGCAAATTATACGCGGGTTCTTGTGGCACGTTGGGTGTCATTACGGAGGTCAATTTCAAGGTGCTGCCGCGGCCGGTCGCCGAAGGCGCCTGCGCGATAACGTTTGACTCGATGAGCGACGCGCTGGAGGGCATTCAAAAAATCATCCAGTCGCCCTTGTTGCCCGATGCCTTGGAGCTGATGGACGCTGGAGCAGTCGCTCGTTTAAATCAGAAAATCTGCGCTGATTGGCTTTCGCCCAGGCTTACCTTGCTGGTGCGTTGGTCTGAACTGGAAGAGGCCATCGCCTGGCAGTCCAAAGAACTGGTTGATCGAGTATTGCCTTCAACTAAGGGGGAAGCAACCATTCTCGATGCGGAACTCTTTAAAGTGCTATGGCCGCACGTCGTTCGTTTTCGAGAGGAGCTTGCCGAGCCGTGTAAGCAACTGTGGGTGTGCCGTACGGTTGTGCCGATGGCCTATATTGGCGAAATTTTCGAAAGAGCGCGCGAGCTCGAAAAGCAAATGCGCGGCGTCATGTATGTTACTTGCCACGCCGGCAATGGCATCGTTTATTGGTATCTCACCGGAGGCGACGTCCTGCTCGAGCGGGCGGAGGTCTTCCTACGCGCCATTGAACAGCTAAGAAAATTCAGCACGGGGTTTGGCGGCTACACCATAATTGAATCGGCGCCGCCGGCAATCAAGCAACGCATCGACATATGGGGCTCTGCCGCCATTTCCGAGGGCAGTCAACGGTTGATGCGCGCGCTGAAGGACAATTTCGATCCCAAGCATATATTTAATCGCGGCCGTTTTGTCGGCTCTATTTGAGAACCCAAGAGAGGCCACCGCCAACCGTATCATCCTTCTAGCCCCATCAGCCCGTGATGACAAAGATGGAGTAGACAGTGTCAGCCGGGCGCCGGCGGGCGCCACGCGGTTAACCATGGTCAGATGGGAATTTTCGCCACCCTCTGATAAAATGAACAAGTACGGATCGGTCGGTCAATGAGGAGCGCTTAAGAAACCCAATGGCAACGGACATGCGCGTAGATCACTCCCACCCAGTTAAAACGGATTGCATACATTGCGGCCTTTGTCTACCGGTTTGCCCAACCTATCAGGAATTGGGCCATGAAGCTGATTCGCCACGCGGGCGAATATATCTGATGCAACTGGTGAAACAAGGTCAAATGAAACGCAGTCACGCCTATGTTGACCATATACATCAATGCTTAGGATGCCGCGCTTGCGAAAGCGCTTGCCCCTCCGGAGTAGAGTTTAGCTCCATGCTGGACATCGCACGCGCCGATATTGCAACTCATAATCCGCAAACCCGCACACATAAATTCTTGCGGAAGGCGATTCTCGGTTTTGTTTTTTCCCGACCGTCTCGCCTGCGTTGGCTCTTTTTCGGGTTGTGCCTCTATCAGGGATTGGGCTTGCAATGGCTTATGCGGCGTAGCCGATTGCTGAAGCTTTTGCCGGCGGGGCTCGAAGAAAAAGAGGGATTGCTGCCGACGGTTCCGCTGGCCGTGACACGTATTAAACTGGGTGCCCGGTTTACGGCCAAAGCCATCAGCCGATATCGAGTGGCGCTGCTTACCGGATGCGTCATGAATGAAGTTTTCGGAGCCGTGCACAAAGCCACGATCGATGTCTTGACGGAAAACGGGTGTGAAGTCCTGGTCCCCAAGCGACAGGTTTGTTGCGGCGCGCTGCAGAATCACGCGGGCGAACGGGCACTGGCCCAATCGTTGGCGCGCGCCAATCTCAGAGCCTTCGAGGCCGCCGGATGCGAGGTTGTTTTAACCAATTCCGCCGGATGCGGGGCATTGCTTAAGGACTATGGACACTTACTAGCGGATGATCGCGCGCATGCCGGCCGCGCCATTTCATTCAGCGCCAAGGTGCGCGATATCAGTGAATTCCTAGTGGAGATCGGACCACTCAAACCGATGCGACCCTTGCCGGCCCATGTGGTTTACGACGATCCTTGCCACTTGATTCATGGGCAAAAGATCAGCCAGGCGCCCCGCGAGATCCTGCGTCAGATCCCCGGCATGAAACTGATCGACCTGCCGGGCGCCGATGAATGCTGCGGCAGCGCCGGTGTGTATAACCTCACCCATTGGGACATGTCTCAGCGCTTGCTTAAACGTAAGATTGAACATATTAAGACGTGCCGGCCGGAATGGGTGGCTAGCGGTAACCCCGGCTGCTTGATGCAAATCGCCTACGGCCTGAAGGCCGCCAACTTGCCGATCAAGGCCATTCATCCCATCGAGTTAGTGGCGCAAGCCTATCGCGGCAGACCCAAGGTCGGGAAGATTGTAACTGTTCACGGGGATCGGGGGGCAGGGATCAGGGGCCAAGGGCCCGGTGGTACCGATGACTGTTAGGAATCATCGTGATTTAGAGATTGAGTAGTGGGGCGGATGCTTAACCGATTGCGGAAGTCTTTGGAAAAGAAATCCAAGCAATATCGTCCGATCCCCGACCCCTGACCCCCGCGAACCGTTACGAACGATTTAGGCAACGGAACGATCATCATGTATAGAAAGCAACAGAAAATCAAGCGGCGCTCACGTCCCGCCTACGTTGGGTTGGTGTTCCTGTTAATCTGCGTATGCGCCGAAATCGCCATTGCTCACCATAAGGTGGATGTGATCGTCGACGGTCAGGCGATCTACCAGGTGAGCAACAGCCCTGTGCTGGAGGCCGAGGAGCGCGCTACACTGATCGGCATACGTGTGCAAAAACTAATTAGCAGCGGCCGCAAGGTCGAGATGGTCACGGTACGGCATGACGTCGACGACCAATGGGATATTGTCTGTGGCGACACCCTGCTGGACACGGTCAACGAGCACGACGGTGTAGAATTTAAGACGACGCCGGCGCAGTTGGCCAACCGGTGGCGTGACGCTCTGGACAAGGCCCTCACGATGTCTCGCGAGCAGCGCCGGGAGCCTATTTCCATCGATGGCCAAAAATTGTTTACTATTGGGGACTCATCGGGCGCCAAGGCTTTCGAGCGCGCCGCTATAATTAATGAGCGCATACGTAGCATCGTTGAACAGCGGTTGGATGTGAAAGTAAAAGCGATCGTTTTTGAAAGCCTCCACGTGATTCAAGCAGAAGACCAGAAGCTGCTTACCATTACGGAGGAAGATGCGGTGCATAATCGCTCGACCGTGGACGCCCTCGCCGCAAAATGGGCCGAGCTCTTGCAGGAAGGCATTGACCAAGCCAAGGAACAGCGGACCGGGAAATACCTGAGTCAAGTGCTTATTAAATCCTGCTTGGCGGGCATCCTTTTGACGGCCGCGCTTTTGTGCCTACGGTGGTTCGCCCGGGTGACGCTTCGCCGCCTCGAACTGATTCGCGAGCAGAGGAAAAGCAGTCAAATCGAGATCGGATCGCTGGCCCTTATCGGTTTGCTGCTGCGCTGGGCGGTAAAATTCATCCGCTTACTGGCCATCTTGGCGACGGCTTACTATATTCTGCAATTACCTCCCTATACGCGACGCTTTGTCGGCTCGGCGCTACTATGGCTTGATAAAGCCATCGATTTGGTTCGTCGCGCGCTGGTGGCCGAGCTCTTTAAATTGGGCGAAACCAGCGTCTCCATGAAGGCGATTTTCTTTGTACTGGTTTTCATTGTCATGATTTTCCTGCTGGCCGGGGTAACTCGAAGATGGCTGGAGAATAAACTGTTTCCGCAAACTTCGATGGACCGTGGGCTACAGCACAGCGTCGCTACGGGGATCAGCTATCTGGTGATCATCATCGGCTTGGTTATTGGATTGCAGAGCGCCGGCATTAATTTAAGTGCGTTCGCGGTGGTGGCCGGCGCGGTGGGCATCGGCATCGGCTTCGGGTTACAAAATATTGCCAACAATATCCTCAGTGGTTTGATCATACTTTTCGAGCGGCCGATTCAAGTGGGTGATCGCGTGGAGGTCGGCGCCATTGCTGGAGACGTGGTGCGTATACACGCGCGCAGCACGACGATTCTGACCAATGACAATATCGCCGTGATCGTGCCCAATGCCAGTTTTATTACTTCGACGGTGGTCAATTGGAGTCATTTGGGAGATCGGCGCGTCCGTTTCCATATTAAAGTCGGCGTGGCCTATCAATCCGATATAAAGCTGGTGAAGCAGGCCCTACTGGAAGCGGCCGCCGAGCATACGGATATCTTGAAAGATCCCGCGCCCTCGGTCCGCTTCATGCGATTTGGCGAGAGCTCCTTGGAATTTGAAGTGCGGGTTTGGACATCTCGATTGAGCAATCGTCCCGGTCAGGTGACCAGCGACATGAACTTCGCCATATTTGAAAAACTAAAAAAACATGGCATAGAAATACCCAACCCGCAAAAGGACGTTCATATACGATCCTCGGTTCCGGTCGAATTGCGGGTTGAAAACTTGAACGAGTTGCTGGCCTCTGAAAAATCTCCAGAGGACGAAGTTTTCAAAAACCTGAAATAGGTGACGCCTTTGCCATGGGTGTGATTTCCGTAGGATGTACTCGACTAGATGGAAATTATCATCAGATCAGGATAAGTATTAGCCCCGACAAGGTCGGGGCGGCATGTTTATAGTCAAGTGAACCCAGAGGGAGGCCTCAAGCTCCGTAGGAGTCCCCCAGCTTGCGAAGACGGCAAGCAGATACCAAGCTGAGAGCACACAAGAGACCCCCAGCGGAAGCTGGGGGAGACTCAGGCCCAGCCTACTCCAGCGACGCCCCACTCCCCCCACCCCCTCTCCCCGCCGGGCGGGGAGAGGGGGTGGGGGGAGTGGGGCTCGTGATGTAGGTTGGATCTTGAAGCTCCCCCGGCTTCGGCCGGGGGTATCCACCACCCGTGAACGGTTACGAAGTTTCTAAGGAGCGCCATGTGGTCGGTCGTGATAGTTCACATGTCGCCCCCACGGGGCTTGAGTCTAAAAGCTAGCAGACCCTGCTATAAACATTTCGCTCCTACGGAGCTTACATCGTACCGAAATCACACCCTTTGCCCTGTCGAAATTCAACGGCAAGCGTTGGCTGGCCATAAGAAAGGTGTTAAGGATCCATCGCTCGTCGGCGGCTGAGCCTGTAAGGGCGCGCCTCTGGCAACCTTCTGAGGGATATAGCGACCTATGAACGTATCTCCACGTGAAGACGACTTTGAAGAATCCGTAGGCGAGCAGGTGCTGGTGCTCCAGTCTGCGCCGCCCAGGCTGGTCGCGGAAGGTGTCCGCCGGCTGCGCGCGCGGACATTCTTTCGCAGTCCACAGATTACCGTGTTTGCCCGCCAAGATGAGATCCGTCATCCCGCATGGCAAACGCTCGATCCCCCGCCGCGCTTCTTAAGCCATCGTGGCGGGCGAGCCGCGCTCGCGCAATTGCTGCGCAGCCGTCCCCAAGACTACGACGGGCTGGTGCTGTTCTTCAGCGGCGATCCCAGCTACCATAAGATTAAGGCGCTCGCATTCGTCTGCGGTCTCCGGCGCATTTTGGTTTTCAAGGAAGATCTCGACGGCTTCTTTTTTTCAGTGGGCGGGCTGCTTCGTTTCCTAGCACTCCGACTCCGCCACGGCGTTAAGCCTATGGAAAATTCGGCGGATGCCGCCATCGTCCCAGAGCGCGTACTCGTGCTGCAATCGGCGGCACTGGCCGTGATAGAGCGAGCCTTGACGCTGATTCACAAAAGAGGCATTTTTCGTGACCCACAGATGTCCCTTTTCCTGCGCGAGGGGGATCGCTACCGCGCTAATTTCGCCGACTATGCGTATGAGCCGCCGCAAGTGCTGTCCCATACTGGTATGGGGAACACATGGTCGCACTGGCGGGCTATCCGTCGGGCGCGCTATGATGCCGTCGTGCTTTTTCTTACCGGCGATCCCAGCTTTTGGAAGATAAAGGTTTTTGCTTTTCTCTGCGGCGCCAAACGGCTTCTAATATTCAATGAACATTATGATTGTTTCTTTTATACACCCACCGGCTTGATTAGCTTTCTGATGAAGCGCTGGCGCCAACGCGCCGGTACAGTGGAGGCGGCGCCTCACGCCATGGTGATCCACGCTTTAATTCGCGTCGCTCGTCCGCTGCTCTATCCCTTCCGCTTCGCTTATTTACTGCTTTTCTATTGGACGCTGGAACTCCGTCGCTTCTGGCGGTCCCCCAAGGGTTAAGCCACCCAGCCGATACAAAACCGGGAGCGGCCGCGACTGGGTAAGCGCCGCATAGCCCATAGACCCGGTCGCTACCGCTCCCGGTTCTGTATCAGTGCAAATCCCCTGAACAGTTTGGTACAGGCAACCGCTTACGCGTGTCCGTTCCCCCGCGCGATTCGGCCGAAGGCGCGCAGGCCGGAAGCCGGATCCCCCGTCGATCGTATCCAGGCGTGTGGTATCTGCGGGGCGCTCCTGGAATCCATTAACCGCTTCTGAGCGATTACCAGATTGCTTGAAAATTTCTTGAATTTGGCTTGACAATTCAGAAGCAATACAATATTATTTGTGCTAGAGAACCTTGGAAGTTGTGGGATTTACTGGTTGCCTTACGTGCTTGTAGCATCATGGCTTCTAAGACGACTAGTATATCGTTTCATTGAAACATATCCATTATGCTGAGAGGGCTTCGAACTTTTTCCAACGATGCACCACTGGAGCCTGGTTGATTTCAGCAATGCCTTGCAGGATACGGTTCCGCAGCTCCTCCCAAGATTGAAC
>JACOSC010000102.1 GCA_016179055.1 Acidobacteriota bacterium | reverse complement strand
GTTCAATCTTGGGAGGAGCTGCGGAACCGTATCCTGCAAGGCATTGCTGAAATCAACCAGGCTCCAGTGGTGCATCGTTGGAAAAAGTTCGAAGCCCTCTCAGCATAATGGATATGTTTCAATGAAACGATATACTAGTAATTCTTTGTGACAATAGTTCCGGGCTCTACCGGGTGAATCACTTGATCAAGCGCATCCAGTATAATTTGCTTTTGCAAGCTAATATCCCCGGCTCGCCCCAAGGGATGGCCGAGAACAAAGGGAGCGGGATTGTAAGCCCGCGGCGGCCGACCTTGGTCTGTTTGGCCCGGGTCCACAGTAATCAACACCGTTGAGTATGCCAACATTTCGATGGCGCGCTGGATCGTGACCACGACCCGATGGCACAAGGGTCAGCCCGCGGTCAACAAGACAATATCGGGTCGCATACGGTCGACCGCTTTGGCGATTTCCCATGACACGCGCTCCTTAATCTCGCGCATGGCCTGCGAATAGCCTTTGCTGATGAATTCCGCGGTTACCGATTTAATTTTTTTCTCGCTGACTAACTCGCGCAGCCGATCGATTGGAAAAACCAAATTGACGTCGCGGTCGGCATCCGTATGATCATAATGCTCATGCGCAATGGCGAGACGGCGACTGTCGATATCCGAGGGGATCTTACGCGTGGTAAGATCCCCTTTGAGATTGAAAGCCTCCTGCTCGCCCTGTATGTACACGCCGGCGTTGCTGACCAGACAAATCCGACTTTCCTCGAGCTGGCCGCGAAAAGGCGTATAGGGAATGCAATTGCGAGATATTTCAATGGCCATATCGGCACGCCGGGTTACAGCTTCTTGAGCGCGGCAATAAGCTCTGAGTTTTTGGGCTGCTCGGTAATCGGATGTATGTCGATATACCGAACAATACCCTGCTTATCGATGATAAAAAGTGAGCGCTCCGTTATCCCTTCCGTGCGTAAAGAATTGTACTTGAGCGCGACAAAACCATGCGGCCAAAAATCGCTCAGCAGCGGGTACGAGAGGCCGCCCAACGATTCGGCCCACGCCTTGTTGGTGGGAACATTATCAACGCTAATACCCAGGACCTGGGTATCATACCGCTCAAACTCGGAGTGGTCCTCCTCGTATGAGGGCATTTGCACCGTTCAAACGGGTGTAAAAGCCGCCGGGAAGAAAGCGAGAACTACATTCTTTTTACCGCGGTAACTGCTCAGTGCAATCGATCCCTGAGTTGACGGTAATGTGAAGTCCGGCGCTTCATCCCCAACCTTGAGTAGGTTCGTGGGACGTGGCATAATTTGGTTACCTCCTATATGGAATATCGGTTTTTGATCTTCAAAACGATGTTATTATAACAAGCTGGACCCTCCTCCACAAGCCGCCGGCGTTAGCCCTTGCACGTCGCTCGCTTTCTGGAGGAATCACGGAATGCGCTCAACGGAAGGCCTCCTTGTTGACGACATACGGCATTTTGGCATAGTCCCCGCCGAAGTTCTTTTCCAGCACGTCCAACAAACCTTGTACGCATCGGCCGGCCATGCCCCGTCGCGGGTCCGTCGACAAACGCGTTTCATAGGTTCCACTGGCAAAATGATGAGAGATTCGTAGAACAGGTTCCAGGGCCGGGTCTCGCAACGGCGAGTCGTCGGGCAGCGGCTCCGTGTCAAATACGTCGAGCGCCGCGCCTTTAATTCGGCCACTTTTCAGCGCCCGATAAAGCGCCGCCTCATCGACGACCGGGCCGCGTGAGGTGTTCACGATGAAGGCGTTGGGCTTCATCAGTGCAATCGTCCGGTCGTTAATCAGGTGGTAGGTGGGCTTGTCGCTCTCATGCGGACGGGTGAGCGGCACGTGGAGACTGATGAAGTCCCCGCTGGAGAGCGCCTCTTCGAGGCCGACATATCGAATGGTTTTGGGCTCCGCGGTAAAGCCGATCTTATGGCGCAGGTCGAGTAATTCCTGTGTGAGCTGCGCAAAGCCTTGGTCTTCGAAAACCGGATCGTAGCAAAGGATACTCATGTCGAATCCGATGCACTTCTTTATGAAAGCCTTGCCGATCCGTCCCATACCGATTACCGAAACGGTTTTGCCGGTCACTTCATCGCCCAAGAAGGGATAATACGGATGCCACTGCCAGCTTCCCCATTGTCCCGTGCGCACCAGCCGCTCGCTGGAATAGATCTTACGCGCCATGGCGCCCAGTACGAAGAAGGCAAATTCGGCCGTCGCCTCCGTAAGCACATCGGCCGTGTTGGTAAACGGCACTTTGAATTCATTGGCCGCGGCGCGGTCGATGTTGTCGAAACCTACGGCAATTTGCGCGACCACCTTCAGCGTGCCGCGGCCGGCGGCGAACACCTCATAATCCATTTGATCTCGCAGGGTCGTAATCAAACCATCAATCCCGCTCTTGATTTTTTCGAGGAGTAAAGATTTCGGAGGCGCCTCGATCTTGTCATAAACCTCGACAAGGCAGTGATGCTGCCGAAGAATTTCAAGGGCCTTATCTCCAATATGGCATGTGGCGAACACACGATGCCTCACTGCGTTTGACATGTTTAGAGCCTCCTTGCAGCCTGTGCTGCAGGTCTGTGGTTCGTTCTCAGAAAACCGACGATGTTCCGGCGCCGGAGCACTCAGCCATCCGAGATCTTAACGGAGTGTGGCCAGCGTATCGCGAATCCGCCCCAACGCCTTGTTAATATTTTCCACGGAATTGGCATAGGAGAAGCGTAGATAACCCTCGCCGTACGCGCCAAAGGCCGTGCCGGCTAAACAGGACACGCCCGCTTTTTCCAGCAGAAGGTCGGCCAGGGTTTTTGAATCCATGCCGGTGGCTTTAATATTGGGAAATACATAGAAGGCGCCTTGCGGCGTCCGGCAAGACAGCCCGGGGATGGCATTCAACCCGGCCACGATAATATCGCGACGATGCCGAAACTCCGCCACCATACGATCAACCGCGCTCTGATCGCCGCGCAGCGCCGCCACGCCGGCTATC
>JACOSC010000033.1 GCA_016179055.1 Acidobacteriota bacterium | reverse complement strand
GGCCTGCTCAACACACGCATCGGTAAAGTTATGGTGTCTCCCGTGACCGGGCGCATCTATCTAGCGACAGGCGGGGCCGGCGTCTATGTCAGCGACGACCAAGCCGAAACCTGGCAATAAGCGCCACCCACAACTCCACAAGGGCCAGCCACCCCTTGTCACGCTTTTACAGAACCGAGAGCGGTAGCGACCGTGTACGTACCCCTTCCGCCAGGCGCCGACCCGGTCGCTACCGCTCGCCTGTTCTGTATCCGTGCAGACCCCCTCGCTTAATCTGTACCATAGATTTTCTGTATCTTCTCAATAAATCGGGTAAACTATAGGTTCGGCAAACTAAGATGCCAGTAAACGGAATAGGGCACCCCTAAGAATTTAAACCGCCAAGGCGCCAAGAATAGGTGGCGTTTATCTTGGCGTCTTGGCGGTTCATAGGCTCCATTTTTCCACGAGCATTTTGGCTCGTTGCTCAAATAGGCTATCCCGATTTATTGCGAAGATACGGTTAGTCGCTGCGAGTCTCAAAAATGTCCAAACGTCAGACATAGGCGTGACGCCTGTGCCGCTTTTCCAAAAACATTTGTAACTACTCAGCCCCGACACGTCGGGGCTGATTAAGTTTACGTCGGTCTTTCAAGGCCGGTATAGCCGGACACAGGAGAATTCGCGTCCCGACGTGTCGGGGTAGGCCCCAAAGGACCTGCCTTCAGTCAGTGGTCCCTACGGGACCATAACGGCTGAGAAATTACAAACATTTTTTGTAACTGCTCAGCCCATGGCGGCGGTTCCGTATCGGCTGGGCAGCCTAATCTGTGGGTGGTTGAACAATTACGAAATTTGAAATCAGGAATCACGCGGAAACCCGGAGGGTTTCCAGCTATTAGCCGGTGGTTGAGCGGAGCGATACCACCGGAACGCACACCGCGAAAATCGGCGCACCCCAGCGGGGTGCCAGCACGAGCCGTCTGGCCCTTGCTTGCACCCCTTCAGGCTGCCTCCGTTTTTCGTTCGTTGACCGGTGGTATCGCTGCGCTCAACCACCGGCTAATAGCTGTCAAGCCTCCGGCTTGATCGAAGGCGTGGCTGAACAGTTACCATTTTTTTGCATTAAAAATGAGACAAAATTTGTTTTCTGATCAGATTATCACTTCTCGCCAGAAAGGCCGTACCGTGGAGTCAAGAAAATGGATGCGGTAACGAACGGGCGGCAGCCCGTGAGGGACCTCCGGCGAGAACTGAAGATGCGGACTCGGACCGGAGCCCTTCTGCTGCTTGTTTTTCTCGTCCGCTTTTCATTGATGCTTCTTCCCGGATATCCGCCTGATCTGCAGGACTACAAGATTTGGGCGATCGCTGCGGGTCAGCGGGGTATTCACACAGTCTATGATCCGTCACCCACACCCAAAGCCGAATCCTTGGCCGTCACAGAGGTCTATGCGAGGTTTGACTATCCACCTCTCTACGCCTATCTGCTGGCTCCAATGGGTCGCTTTTACGTCTGGATTACACCAAATTGGTCGGAGCGCTTCGCCTTCTCGCACTTTTTCAGCCTCATTGTGAAGCTTCCGCCGTTATTGTTTGATCTCTTGCTCGCACTCCTGCTCGCGCGGCTATCGAGCCGGCCGGGCTTCTGGAATTCCCGAGGCGCAAACTTTGCCTGGTTTCCGGCGTTGCTCTATCTGATCCATCCGGCCGTCCTCTTTGACTCGGCCTATTGGGGACAGCCGGATTCGGTCGAGATCTTTCTTTCCCTTCTGGCACTTGCGCTGATCCTTTGGAAGCGAAGCAGTCTTGGCTGGTCCTGCGCGGCGCTTGCCTGTCTCATGAAGCCGCTCGCCGTTCCGTTCCTCCCTCTCCTTGCGGTCGCTACATGGCATCGATCGGGATGGAGCGGCCTCGCGCGTGGAGCCGTAGCGGTTCTACTGACAAGTCTAGTCGTCTACCTCCCCTTCATCGCTACAGAAAGAGGCGGGCTCGCCTTTGCCCGACTCATACGTGACGTAAATGTAATGCCGTATACATCTCTCAACGCTCACAACCTCTGGTGGCTCATCGCACCGTGGCGTTCAACCGAACAGCCGATCTTCGCCGGGATCTCGCCGACGGCGATCAGCCTTCTGCTTTTTGCATCGGCGTATCTCTTTATTCTTGTTTGCTTGTTACGCCGGGTCGGTCTGGCGCCTTCGTCGGCCCAAAATGATGGGGCGGGTGAGGAATTCTGGCTTCTGGCCTGGACTGGGGTGGCCTTCTCGTTTTTTTACCTATCGACACACATGCACGAGAATCATCTCTTCGCCGTGATCCCAGCCTCCATTCTCCTCGCGGAAAGGGGGAGGCCTTGGCGCTATTTCGCGATCGGGATCGGAATCGCCGTCCTCATGAACATGGTAATCCATGATTGGCATCTGAGCCGCCTCTGGATCTGGAAAATCGGCGGGTTTTCCGATCTCCTCCGGCCGGATATCAAGAGCTTCATGCCCGTGTTCGAGCTCGCGCTGGCGACCGCAAATTCTCTCTTTGTGACCGCCCTCTATTTCTTTTTCGCCATCGTGGTCCTCTGGAAAAGTAGATATCTGGTTGCCCTAAGGCGTAGGTGGTTGAACTAGTACGAAATATGAAATCAGGAATCGCGCGGAAACCCGGAGAGTTTCCAGCCATTAGCCGTCGGTTGAATGGAGCGATACCACCGGAACGCGCGCCATGAAAACCGGCGCAACCCGGGTGCCGGCACGAGCCGTCTGGCCCGGCCATTTATATGCGACTACATCTACATTTCCTGTATCAGATCCGGCTCGCCGCAATAGCCAAGAATACTGGCACGCGCCGCGTCTCTGAGCCGCAACGCTTCACTCCAGCCCGCGCCGGCCGGCGTTATCGGAGCGGATATAGTAATGCTGGCCTCGCCACGCTTCGGCAGCCATTGCCCGTCCCGTAATATCGAGCGAGTGCCGCGCAATGCTACCGGCAGGACCGGCACGCCGGTTTGCGAAGCTACTATAAAAGCGCCCATGCGAAACATTCCTAAGCCGGCGGCGCGCCGGAAAGTCCCTTCCGGGAAAAAGAGCAGCGACATTCCCTGATTCACCGCCTTTATCATTTGGTCTAGCTCCTCGACACTGCGCTGCGCGTCGGCGCGCTCAATGAACAAGTACCCAAGGCGTTGCAATGGCCGATGAATCCACGGGTTGCCTCGTAGCTCTCCTTTCGCCACGAAGCTGATGGTGCTCGGCAAAGTCGCAATGAGCGCAAAGGCATCCAGGTAGCTCGCGTGATTTACTACCACAATGTAGGGTCGATCTAGGGAAAGGTTTTTCAGTTCCAAGACGCTTACCGGAATCCCGGTCAGCGAAAATAACCCCCGTGCGGCAAGGCGAGCCAACGTTCTTCGCCATGACCGTCTGGGAAGCAGCATGACGCCTAGCCAAGTGGGCGGCAGTAGTATAAGGAAAAGCAACCAGGCGTACGTCCCATAAAGGACGCTTGCGACCTGACGGCGGATTCGGCGGAGTCGAGGTCGCACACTCAGCAGACTTAAGCGAACGATTTGCCACCAGACGGCGCGCCGGCGTCCGATTTCTCCTCGCTTAAAAAGATCGCGACAGGCCGACCGGCGAATCTTTCCACTGGAGGTTTTAGGGATAGCGTGGGGAGGAACCAGCACCACTTCATCGGGAGGCACGGTCAATAGGTCCGTCGCTAATTGTGTGATTTGGCGGCGAAGCGTTTCCGCCTTCTCGGACGCAGCCTCATTCGTTTCCGCAAGAACAATAATGCGCTCCGTTCCCGACGTTGGATCCGGGCTGCCGAAGACCGCCACGCAGCCCTTGCGAATTCCCGGGATCTCGCCCACGGCTTGTTCCAGCTCAAAGGGGAAGAGGTTGCGCCCACCGCGAATAATCACGTCTTTCTCGCGGCCCGTTACGAAAATTTCGCCTTCGGCGGTATATGCGCGATCACCGGAATCCAACCACGGGCCATGAAATAGCTCCTTCGTGGCCTGGCGATTCCGATAATAACCCGCGGTGGCGGAGGGTCCGCGGAACTGTAAACGGCCGTTCTCCCTCTCGCCGAGCTCGCCACCCGTCTCATCCACTATACGAACTTCATGGGCGGGCATTGGCCGTCCGCAGGATACCATGCGAAGGGCGCGGCCATCGTCGCCGGCGACCGGCATGGCACGCCCCTGTCGCACAAAGCTATCCGATTCGATTCGATCAATACGTGGACCGCGCCCCCGCGGTGGGAACGTCAGTCCAAGCGAGGATTCGGCCAATCCGTAAACCGGCGTCATAGCTTCCGGTCGGAATCCATATGGGCGAAAGCGTTCAGAAAACCGCCGGATCGTGTCGGGACTGACCTGCTCCGCGCCATTGAAAGCCAGGCGCCAAGAGCCCAAATCCAACCCTGCAAGCTCAGACTCCGGTATACGCCGGGCACAAATCTCATAGGCAAAATTAGGCGCGGCGGCGAGTGTTCCTCGATGTTCGTGAATCGCCCAGAGCCATCGCTGCGGCCGAGCGAGGAAAGCCAGGGGAGACATAAGCACGAGAGGCATTCCATAATAAAGTGTTGCAAGACACGCGCCGATGAGCCCCATATCATGGTACAGCGGAAGCCAACTGACGAAGATATCGGAAGAGCCGGCGTTCACCGCCACTCCCATGCCTCTTATGTTGGCCAGCAAGTTTTCGTGGGTGAGCACTACGCCTTTTGGATTCCCGGTGCTGCCGGAGGTATATTGAAGCAAGGCTATATCCGGGCTCGTTAGCTTGATCCGTTGTCCATGGCCACCGTGGGCGACCAAATCCGGCCCGGTGACCAGGCCGCGTAAATCCGGCAAAAGCGACTTAAGTAAAGGCGCCAGTTTCTTAGCTTCCGGCATGGTGATCAATAGGAATGCTTGCGCATTGGATAAGATCGAGACCTGACGGCGCACGTGCTCTTCAATCTGGGTTAAGCGATGCGGCGGGTAAATCGGAACAGGAATTCCGCCGGCCAGGAGGATGCCATAAAATCCATAGAAATACTCCAGACTCGTGGGAAGCATCAAGGCCACGGTTTGTCCCGGGTTGAGGTCATAAGCCCGCAATCCCGCGGCCACTTTCTCAGCGCCCAGAAGCAGATCGGCGTAAGTCATCACCGATAGCTGATCGTCCTCGGCGTAAAGTGTCACGCAAGGTCGGGCGGCGTGTCGTGCGACGTGCCAATCCAGCGCTTCGGGAATTGTGGCGGCGCGCTCTGGGCAACCCTCGTCAGGTGCTAGCGGCGGCGGCTGGATTGGAAGAGTGGCCGGCGATGCCGATGACGCCCTGGGTCGTGCCGCCTCGATCTCTCGAACCAGGTCGCGTGGCGTCTCCGCCAGAACAGCTCGCGGGCCGGTCAGGGTGACGCCGAAACGGTGCTCGATCCGCAGGAGCAGTTCCATACGTCCAAGGCTGTCGATTCCCACATCCCTTTCCAAAGAGCTGTCCAGCGCGAACGTCGTCTCTCGCCTTGGCCCGCGCAACTCGGAAGCCAATTCGCAAACAAGATCGAGCAGAATCGCGTCGACCGCGGGTTTAGAATCTTCTATCTCCTTTGATGATGTGCGCATGTTTTCACCTCATAGCTTTGCGAAAGAAATGGCGCTACCCGAATTCGGCAGACAACGGGCTCCACTCAGATTGTCGTCGCCAGGCTATGCACAACCGTCGCATGACTCATCAGCGACCGCCGGCTTCCGGTCAACGACGGGCCGCTGAAATTACCACGTACACGCAAGCGTGCATTGAGCCGCCGACATAAGTATTTACCGTGAAGTGCGGCCGGCACAACTGCCCGTATATTTTCTATTATAAACCCGAGTCTATGCACGCGCTTTGGATGGCAGGGAGAGGTCTCGCCCCGTCCTATGCGCTTACGGAGCCGCTCTTACTCGTCTACATACGGCGAGCATTTTTCCAGCCCGAGTTAAATGGCCGCACGGTCCAGCCCTTCATGATAAATCCTACGGAGTTGTCTAAGCGGATTCAATACCCCCAACCCATACGAGCCGGAACCAAACACGTTGGCATTTCACCACAGAGACACAGAGACCACAGAGAAACCAAGAAATGGATTTGAAGAAGGTTACAGAACAAAAGAAAGATGTATCTGCTCAATAAATCAAGTAATTTGCAGAAATAGGGGGCGTCGAACGCGCACCTTATATTTTCTTCGACAGGCTCCTACAGAATCTTTGACGCGCCGAGTGCGCCGCTGGCGCTCTCCAGCGGGGTCCCCGGAGAACTACTTCCACTGGCTCAGCGACTTGAGCAATCTCAGATCTTCTATGAATGTGACGAAGCGTTGGTCTTGCCGTACGGCGTCGAAGATGGGTTCCTTGTCAACCGTCTCGACGACTTTGAAACCAAGATCGGACGCCGTTTGCAAATACTCGATGGTTTTGTCAACATTCTTTACGGAAGCAAAGACGCGAGCCAAATGATAGTGGCGTTCGGGGTTCCTTAAGGTCTCGGCGGGGGCCTTCAAGTTTATGACGTTCTCTCCGTTTAGAATTCCGCGGTCCAGCGCCAGGGCGCGCTGGAATTCCGTTTCACCTTGCTTGAATTTTTTTTTCTCGAAGTAAACCGCGCCCAAATTGAAGTGGAACGAAGCGACATCGGGGTGAAGGCGTATGGCTTTCTTGAAGTTCTTTTCGGCGCGCCCGATCTCTCGTATAGCAAAGTAAACCGAGCCCAGATTATTGTAAGCGTAGGCGTAACGCTTATTGAGTTTGAGGGCGCGGTTGAGCGCATGTATGGCTTCCTTGTTCAATTGCAATTGGGAATAGGCAATTCCAATCTTGTTGAACACCACTTCGCTGTTGGGGTTAAGTCGGCCGGCTTCAAGGTATTTGATGAGGGCAGGGTAATGTTCTTTGCGGGCCATGAAGATGTCCCCTTCGCCGAGCCGTTGACTGGATAAACTGATATTAGGGAGGCTAACCGATGATTTCTTGCCTTCCGGCATTCGGCCGGCGGCATTGGCGATACTTAAAAGAAAAAGACCGCCGAGCAGCCATAGATAAGGACTCTTGAGCTTCATACAGCAGGCCTGCAATGGCCGATGTCCGCACCGTGCGGGGTCCGGGCGGCAGCATCGAACGCTGCGCTTTTATCGCCGGCGGTTTCCAAGCTTCACAGCATTCCCAAATGACTGGTCGTCCGCGCCACGAAGTGCCACGAGTACGTGTATTTGATCAGGGAGAAATCCAAGGGTAAATCATACTCCACGGTCAATTCGACTTTGTCACCGAACTTCCGTATATGTATATTATCCATCCTCAGGTTAATCTCGAAGGATTTTGCGATTCGTATGACGTCCTTGGTAATGACCTCATCATTATAGAAGCGGGCTCCGGCTCTTACACCCTCATTGACCAAGGCGCTTTCAAATTCCTTGGCATTGTAATAAACCGGAAAAACCGTAAATCCGATGTAGCCACAAACCACAAAAACCAGCAGTGTCAGGATAAAGCCGGACTTGCCGTTACCACGTTGCTTAAGCGCCATAGTAGTTACCCCCCCTGAATTCTGATACTTTCAGGGATATCGGTCTTACTCCGCGGTGACCGGCAAAGGGCTGCCGAAACCGAGGAGTGACAGTGACCATATACTTGGCCCGTAAGCGTTAATCTTCAACCTTTAAAACAGCTAAGAAGGCTTCTTGCGGTATATCGACTCGACCCACACGTTTCATGCGACGTTTTCCTTCTTTCTGCTTCTCGAGGAGTTTGCGTTTGCGCGTGATATCGCCGCCGTAACACTTAGCGAGAACATTCTTGCGGAGGGGAGCGATGGATTCCCGGGCAATAATTTTGCTTCCAATGGCTGCTTGCAACACCACTTCAAAGAGCTGCCGCGGGATCAGTTTGCGCATTTTCTCTACCAGATAGCGGCCGCGGTGGTAGGCTTGTTCTTTGTGCACAATTAACGACAGCGCATCCACCGGCTCTCCGGCGACGAGCATATCCAAACGCACAAGATCGGATTCGCGCCAGCCGGATACATGGTAATCCAGCGAGGCATATCCGCGCGAAAAGGATTTCAAGCGATCATAGAAATCCATGACAATCTCATTGAGCGGCATCTCGTAGGTAAGCAAGACGCGGTTAGTGGTTACATATTCAAAACCTTTCTGCAGGCCGCGCCGTTCTTCAACCAACTTGAGAATATTCCCAACGTACTCGTCCGGTGTTAGTATCAACGCCGTAATCACCGGCTCTTCAATTTTAAGAATATCCTGCGGCGGCGGAACTTTGGCTGGATTGTCAATCTCCACGACCTCGTCGTTTTTATTTGTGATGCGATAGCGCACGCTGGGAGCTGTCGTTATCAGTGATACGCCAAACTCACGTTCCAGCCGCTCTTGGATAATTTCACGATGCAGTAAGCCCAGAAAACCGCAGCGAAATCCAAAACCCAAGGCCGTGGAAGTTTCCGGCTCATAGAAGAACGAGGAATCATTAAGCTGTAATTTCTCGAGGGCATCGCGCAACTCTTCGTACTTGTGGCTTTCCGTCGGGTACAGCCCGGCAAAAACCATGGGTTTGATTTCTTGAAAGCCGGGGAAGGGCGCCAGAGTAGGGTTAGTATGGTCAGTGATCGTATCGCCGATCTTGGTGTCCGCTAAACACTTGACATTGGCGACTACATAACCAACCTCACCCACCGCCAATGAATCGACCTCCATAAATTTCGGGGTGATGACGCCCACTTGCTCAATCTGATGAGTGACCCCATTGGATACCATACGAATTCGCATCCCTTTTCCCATGACGCCATCGATTACGCGGATCAAAATTATTACACCGCGGTAAGGATCGAACCACGAATCAAAGATAAGCGCTTTGAGGGGTGCGGCCCTATTTCCACATGGCGGTGGAATGCGCTGAATAATCGCTTCGATAACCTCTTCAACGCCTAGGCCCAATTTGGCGCTGACCAGAAGACTATCCTTAGCATCCAACCCAATGATATTCTCGATCTGTTCTTGCACACGCTTGGGGTCGGCGCTGGGTAGGTCGATCTTATTGATTACCGGGATTATGATTAAGTTATTATCCAAAGCCAGGTAGGCATTGGCCAGCGTCTGGGCTTCAACGCCTTGGGCGGCATCCACGATCAACAAAGCGCCTTCGCTGGCGGCAAGGCTGCGCGAGACTTCGTAAGAAAAGTCAACATGGCCGGGAGTATCCAATAAGTTGAGAATATAGGCATTGCCGTCGCGGGCTGTATAGTTGAGACGAACGGAATGGGCCTTAATCGTAATCCCGCGTTCACGCTCAAGCGGCATGGCATCGAGCACTTGGGCGGACATTTCTCTGGCGCTCAGCGCGCCGGTGCGCTCCAATAGTCGATCCGCCAAGGTAGATTTACCATGGTCTATATGTGCGATGATTGAAAAATTTCGGATGTATGCTGAATCCATAACATTGCGTGCTCTCGGTGATTCCACGGCAAAATATACCAAATGCGCCTACCGAAGTCAATTCTGACTGGGATTGCCGCGGGAATTCGCGCTACGGGATACGGCCTCTGAGTGGGAGGAATTGAAGCGACTTCGATCAAGCGGGAGGCTTGATAGCCATTAGCCGGTGGTTGAGCGCAGCAATACCACCGGTCAATGAACAAAAAACGGAGGCACTCCGGAGGAGTGCAATCCGGCGGGGCAACACTCTAGACCTTCATTATCATTGGGTATTCAGCACCAAAGGCAGAGTGCCGTGCATTGAAACGACCTGGCGCGCGCCTGCACGATTACCTGGAGCGCATCATCGGACCAAATCGTTCCGCGAGGAGTTGGTGGAGACGTTGGCGATGGCGGGCATTGCCTATGATCCAAAATAGCTTGATTGCATGGCACGGGCCCTACGGCTCGTGCTTGCACCCCTCCGGGGTGCGCCGATTTTCATGACGTGCGTTCCGGTGGTGTCGCTTCGCTCAACCACCGGCTAATGGCTGGAAACCCTCCGGGTTTCTCCAGAGTTTGGACGATTCGGTTATCAAGCATGAGCCTACAAGGTCAGGTTTTTCGGAAACCCTCCGGGTTTCCGCGCGGAACAGAATCGCGAACCGGACCTGACGCTAATTGATTACGGCGACCTTGCTCGCCTGCGAGGCGGCGGGCTAGTGTGCAACCATGAAACTCAGGGCCGCCACTCCGACTCCGATGCCTCCGCTCACCACGGCGCATTTCCAAAAGAAATCGCGTCTGGTCAAAAAGGTCATCGAGCACAAAACGATGGCAACTTCTAAAAATATTTCGCCAATATCAAAATAGTTAGCCTTTTTCTCCGCCAGATGAACTCCACTTTCCAGTCCCTCAGCTTCGACTCTGATCTCCGCGCTCTTATCCTGATACTTCTTAATCTTGTTCTTGACCTTTTCTTCGTAGGCGCTCGCCCGCACGGTGCCCTGGTTGCCTTCTCTCCCTGCCAACTGAACCATCATCTCGGCCATCAACTCGGCAATATCTTCCTGAGCGCTCAGCTTTATTCGGGACGATTGATAGTAGGCCCATTGGTCCGTCGCCTTGGCCTGCAAGAGAATGGCGGCCGTATGCGAGCGGTGACCCCCAAGGGATATTAGCGCCATGAAAATCGCCAATACCGACGCAATGAATGCCGGAGTCTTATTGCCATGGTCCGCATTGTGGGGGTCGTGTTCGATCGCATGTTCATGCATATCATTTTCTAAAAACTATAATAAGCTTTGTCCCGAGAGATGAGCGCTCTAAATCGAGCGAGCCATCACTTCCGGTTTTCGTACGAAATGGAAGTAAAATTTACCACAAAAGGATGGATCTGGGAAGCGTGTTTTAATAAAAAAATGAAATTCGATAATAATAAATTTAAGTAGGACAAAATGAAGCCCCCGAACGGGGCAGGGTTCGGTGCGATACGATAGCTTATGAGCGACTATACGCAAAAAAAATTACGCACGGCACTATGGTTTCAATCGAGCGAAGAGTTTTCCACAGCCCTTGTGGAAAACTCGCGGTATTGAGGTGAATTTCATTCGCTAAATTCTTATCGGGTGAGACCTTTTAGCGTTCGGCTGAAAGCTTGTGCAAACGGGTGGGCTTACGGTTTTGGTGCATAATAGCCCGAGCGAGTGCGGACCTTGTACCGGCCGCCGTTTTGGCCATTCACCGCTACTTTGACCGCTCGCCAGGCGCCATCTTTTCGCTCATTGGAAGAAAAATAACCGATACTGTATTGATTGCGAAGTTCGTGAGCGATAGACTCAACGATCGCCTTGACCTCAGAAGTCTGTCGGGGAAAAACCGATTTGCCGCCGGTTTCTTCGGCGAGTTTTTCCAGCGCCCCTCTGGCTTTCTCTCTTTCCGACTTATTGAAAATGCCCTCAAACAAGCCTCGTTTTTCCTCCGGATCCAGAAGGCCAATCGTATGGACCTGCACATCGGATTCTTTGATTTTATCCAAGACCTGCTTCAGCGTATACCTGCTGTCCTTGTCCTCGCCGTCGGTAATTACCACAATCGCCTTTTTGAGCTTACGGCCTTTTTGCGCCTTTTCCACACCCAACTGGACGGCATCAAAAAGGGCTGTTCCGCCACCGACTGTGATGTTATCTAAAGCTTCCTTGAGGTCATCGATGTCGCTGGTATAATCTTCGAGGAGTTCGGCTTCGGAGTTAAACGTGATAATGAAGACTTCATCCTCTGGGTTGCTGGCTTGAACCAATAGGAGGGCCGCCTTGCCCACAGCCTCCATTTTACTTTTCATGCTGCCGCTGGTGTCGAGCAGTATTCCCATAGATACCGGGAGGTCTTCCTGCTTGAACGAATCGATTTTTTGTTCGACGCGGTCTTCAAATACGGAGAAATCTTGCTTGCGTAGCCCACTGACAAATTTACCGCCTTGATCAAAAACGCTGGTGTTTAAGACGACAAGGTTAACATCGACGCCGAAAGTGGCGGGGCGGCGCGCCGCTTTGGCAGAAGCCGCCTTATCTTCGTCTCTGGGCGGGCGGGATCGGCGGGCTTGGGATGAAATGGCGCCTGATACCAAGAGCATTGAAATGAAAACGGCAAGAAGGACGCGGGCTAAATCGACCAAGGACCGGTGGCTACTTTTTCTGCGCATAGTATCCTTCACGGGCGCGTACGGCCAGTTTAGGCAACCCTTCGGGAGGCTCTAGCTTAATCTTGATCTTTCGCCATTTACCATCCTGCTCCTTATTCGTGGAATGGTAGCCTAACACATACTGGTTGCGCAGTTCGGCGTGAATCAGATCAATATAGTAATCGAGCTCGTTTAAACTATGCGGGAAGAAACCTCTCCCTCCGGTTAAATTTACCAAATCCTGAATGATCGGCTTGCCGTATTGCAAGGTCCCTTCTTGAGCAATGGCGTATATCTGGACATCGCCTTCCTTGGCCAGCTCCTTGACCTCGCTGAAGGAATAGCGGCTGCTGTTATCCTCTCCATCCGTAATGATGATTATGGCCTTCTTATCGTGACGCGCCTCGCCAATCTTATCCAGGCCCATGTAAACCGCGTCGTAGAGAGCTGTCCGTCCTCCCGGTGTGCGGAAGGAAACGATATTCTGTATGTTGGAAGCTTGATTGGTAAAGTCCGCATCCAAAGTTACTTTGTGATTGAAACTGATGAGAAAGAACTCATCCCGTTCGTTGCCGTTTTCCAGAAATCGAATTACGGATTTCTTGGCGGCGCTGAAATGCTCTTTCATGCTGCCGCTAATGTCAAAAATAATCCCAACACTGATCGGCGCGGTTTCTTGAACAAAATGCACAACGCTTTGTTCCACCTTATCTTCAAAAAGCCGAAAGTGTTCCTTTTCCAGGCCGGTTACGTAACGGTTAAGCGGATCCATCACGCTGGAGCGCACGACGACCAAATTAACATCGACCTTGAACGTCGATCGTGGTTTCTTGTCGATTTCACCCTTGGTGAAGGCGTTTCCGGTTAATCTGGTTTTGGCGTTGTTAATTTGTGCGTGTAGAACGGGATGCCGGGCGAGCAGGCTAATAGACAGCGCCAGTATCCCCATAATGAGGAGAGCTCTTACTTTCATGTCAGCTCCTTTGCGAAGCGCTTTATGTCTGATTTAAGCGTCCATCTTGAATTAATTTTATGCTAAATCGATTTCACTGTCAACGTGATTCCAGAGTACGATTGGCCTTTCTCAACGCGCCCTCGGCGGCCGAAGGAAGCGGCCTGAATCAACGAGCCATGGGGACCTTGTCCACCACACACGGCACAAATAATCGCACAATAGATTATGGTTGCTGAGCATACATATAGATAGCCTGTCACCACCTTTTGTCTTCGAAGCCGGAAGATCCCCGCTCTGCGGGGCGAAAGCATAAAGCCTGGGGTGGAGCGCCACTGAACCCCAGCGTGTGAGAACGTGAAATGACCTCCAGCCCCCAAGGGGTTGCGGCACGACCGAAGAACCGACGCAACCCCGTTGGGGTTGCCAATGCCCGCCGATCTTTTCCCAGGGTAGCTCGTGCCTCGCAACCCTGGGCTTTGAGACGGAATCCCGTTGGGATTCTGAAACTGTCAAAATGTTTTCAGGAAGTGCCATTCTGCCTTTATTCATGCGGTCTGTTGGGTTTCGGCTTGTCCGGGTTAGGATGCCCCGTCGATACAGTACCGGGAGCCGTGGAAGGTGTGAAATAATTGAATTATAAAAAATCATGCCACCGTTAAAAAACTTAGAGCCCGATTTGTAATTGTTCGGGGAGACTGCACGGATACAGAACCGGGAGCGGTTGCGACCGGGTATGCGCCGTAGGACGCCTAGCCCCGGTCGTTACCGCTCCCGGTATTCTGAAAGTAAAACGCGCGGCGGCGGGTTTATATACTCTTCAGGGCAACGGCGGCGCACACGACACAATTTCTTCTTCAAACGGACCGTCCATGGATAGGCCGGCTATGCGCAGATTGGCGTAATCGTCGTAGTCCCGCAGAAGGTCAAAGCGGCCATCGCCGCGCGACCCGGCGCGATGGTTGATATCCGCCCGTACGCAATCATCAATCGATCCATCGCCATTCCAATCGAGCGGCCCCTCACCGATGCCGACGCTCTCATCCAAGCAATTCTCGTCAAGGTCAGCGCTCAAACCGTGGGAATAGTAAAACTCGCGCGTACTGCAAGGGGCAAAAACGACACCTGTTGTGTAGCGGAGCGTCCCGCAAGTGCCGGCAATCTGGAATAGGTAATTCATCACGCTACGGTAATTAGGCTTGTCGTTTAAGCTCTGGAATCCTCCATGTTGCAGGCCCAAATTGTGACCAAGCTCATGCATGAAGGTACCGGCTTGATCCGCCGAAGTGCCGATTTGGCCAAAGAAGCAGCCCAAGGTCACCAAGAAATTCCAGCCGTTAATCTGCGCAACGCCGGAACTGCAGTTTCCCGGCTGCTTGTGGGCAAAGATACAATAGTGATATAGGCCATCACGGCTAGGATCGAGGTTGGCCGCTCGAATATCTCGGAATGTCAAACTCCCGAGCGATAACGAGTCGATATGAGTCCAGGGCGGCGGCAGCAGATGGCCTTGGCCTCCCTCATCCTCATTTCCGCGATCAACGTGAAGGGTTATGCCTTCGTTGGCAAACGAGTCAATAATCGACAGAATCGACTCTTCGCGTGGTTGATGATTGTGCGTAGACTGCATCCAATCTATTTGCACAAAAATATCGGGAGCATTTGGACTAGCGCCCATGCCGGGAAAATCCGTGTCGCGGACGCCCAGCGCTTCCCAACCATCCAGGAAACCGTCGCGGTCGGTATCGTCAGAAGTCGGATCGGTGCCCAGAACCCGCTCCAACTCGTTGCTCAGCCCATCGCCGTCCAGGTCGCCCCGTGGATGAGGCCCATACGACCCATCGGCGGTATTAAGAATCAAGTCACATTGCCCTTCCGTGGCGCTTGAATAAGCGCCGACTATCACCTCGGCGGCTCGCAACTCCGGCAACACTACTTTTGATCCTAACTCCATTCCGCCATCATCGTCCCATAGAGCCGGCCGGCCCGCGTCGGGCAGGACCATCAGCACGGTGTCGGTCCGATTCGGCGAGCGTTGGAGAGCTACCGTGTGCAATTGGTCGCCCGCATCAGCCGTGACTTTGAAAACCACGCCGGCAAAGTCGGTGCGCTCGATGAATTCGCCATTGATAAACACGTCACAGGCGCCCCGGGACTCATAATCATAGCTGCGGACCATTAGCTTATAGGACCCTTCATGCTTCGGTGTGTATTCAAAATAGGAGCCCAGCGGCGTCTCACCCCCGTCATCATCGCGCGCGACTTGCACAAGCTCGCCGTTAAGCTCATCCTGTGCAAAAAGGTAAGCCACGGTATCCGAGCCCGTAGAGAGATTGCGCGTCTCAAAAGAGTACGCTTGCCCGCCTTTAAGCTCAAGTTCTTTGCGGTATACATAACTGACCGGTACGCGGCGCCGCACGAGACCATCCACATCGGGATAGCGCTCCTGGCTTCCCAGCCAAACCATCTTATCGGGGCCGACTAGGGCTTGCTTGAGGTCGGCCAATATCGACGGCGAAATATCACTCGTTTCGAATCGGGCTCTCTGAGCGGCCCGTAAGTAATTTTGTTGGCGATCCTGCCGCGGGGCGGGAACTCGGTATTGGGAGCTCGATGGGTTCTCGGACAAACCCTGCAAACGGTTTATCTGCCGATCACGCTCATCTTGCGCCAATCGGCGCAACCAAGGCTTGGCCTGCTTGATCCTGTCCGAAAGCTGTTGATGGTTGCCTTGCTTCTCATCCAAGAAGATCTGGCTACGCTCCTTCGTGGCGCGCAGACGAACGACGGCGGCACGCTCGGCTTGGAAAACCGCGGAGGCGCCTTCAGGCTGGAACTGCAATCGGGCCGACACTCTAAAATCACCCCATTGTTCCGGAGTTAGAACAACGGGAAAGGTTTTCCTTTGGCGGCCTGCAACCTCTCCGGAAAGGATCTCTGTAGTGGACTTATTGATCCCAACGGGGAGGGATAGTTGAATCTGGAACCGTGCCGATGCTTTGACCTGGGAGACGACACTCACATATAGTGTCAGCGGCTCTCCCAATTGTGGGGTGACCGGCGCTTCGAGCTGCAAGAGGGCAGGTGATTCTTGAGGACTGGCCAACAACAGCCCATAACTCAAGAAGACCATTCCAAGAAAAATTCCCAACATATCCATCCGTGAGATCGCCCATCGGGGCTCCCCGTATTTCTTTTGCATTCGAAATCTCCTTAAGAGCTCGATGAGTGAAACGTACCCGCTAAGATTCTTGGCCTCATCATAGAAGATACATGCACTCGCATCGAGCTGAAAAAACGGATCTGGATGCAGCAAAATTACTTAACGCCGTGTGCAGCCCGGACTGTTAATGGACTCCACTCAGTAGGCTCTCTTCCGTGATTACTTTTTCCACTCAAGCCTTGCCACCAAGCTTGCAGGTCTCGGGCATAATTTTTAGAACATTTCAAATGGGCCCGTTTCAACTAGAGCGATAGCAATCCCATCCAGCGTTTTAGGGAAGAATTCCTCCAGATCCATTCGGTTATTCTCCAAATAAACTTCAAGGACAGGCTGTCCATCTTTCGACAAACCGACCCCAGTCCCTATGACCTCCGGAATGTCTATCAAGCTTCGATATTTTTTTTGAACTTCAAGAACGGCCGCCACCTTCGGATGGTTACGCGTGAACTCGCCTATGGGGAGCTGTCGTGTGGCCCCCGCCGGACAACCGACGAGTTGAGCGCCAAACGCTTCCAGAACGGGAGTAATAGGGTTGGCTATGCCGGCGGCTATACTACCGGCAAAGACCAGTCCCACCACACGTGGGCATTCATCGGCATCTTCCACCATTAAAGCGCCGGAATCCCCTCCGGCAAGAAAGCTCCCCGGCGATATGCGTATTTGATTCACAAACCGAGCGATCCCATCCACGACACCACAGGGTTGCGCGGCCTGAACATTGACCGTCACGCCGATCGCCGCAATAGTTCCAAACGTCAGCCCGGTGGTTCTGCCGCTCTTCTTGACCCCCATTCCGATCGCGGGTTCCACCACGCTACTCGAGGGTATGCCGATATTCAGTATGAAGCCGTCATCCCGGACCAAGTCGGGCGACGTTGCTGCAATCGCCGCATCGATGACGTTCTCACCGCCTCCAAAATCAACAGGAACGACCGCCGAGACTTGCGCGATGAAATCGGCAGGCACGGTCCGGCAGCCGATATCAGCGATACCAACCTGGCTAATGTCCTCCCCAATCGAGCCGTCAAAATATCGGCCGAAAATATGATTATTGCTGAGAATCGCTAAACCATTAGCCGTGGTCAGCACGGCCCCCAATGTCCCACTGCAGCAGCCTCTGAATAATTGCCGGTTGTTCACATTGCCGCCTGAGACGCCCATAGGAACCGGACGTTCCTGCCGCGTACGCTCGCCAGCCCGCGCCGCCGGCGAGAATAATATTAAAAGCAGCCCTATGGAAAAAAACATAACGGAAAAAGACAACTTACTTTTCATAGCGGAGTGATCCTTTCGCCTTCTGAGATTAGAATTGTTGCCAGATTAGGAAAAGCGGCGCCAAGGGAAATCAAGGCCCTACGGCCTACCTGGCTGAAGCACTGTAGCCGGGAGAGTGGAGCGGGAGACGGGACTCGAACCCGCGACGTCCAGCTTGGGAAGCTGGCATTCTACCACTGAATTACTCCCGCCCATTCATGCTAAGTTCACTTCAAACCGCCGCGGAGATAATGTTACGCCGAAATACGACGGAGTGTCAATACTTAAATTGAGCGGTTCTGATGTTCGATCATAAGAAACGCAAGGATGCCAAAATCCAGCGCCGGACGGGGCGGCAGAATATAGCCCAGGGTGGAGCGCCGCGGAACCCTGGGTAGACCGACGAATAAAAATCCTATAGCCCACGGAGTGGGCGACAGCATACGGCTCTGGTCGTAGAAGATCTGTCGCCCCGCAAGGCGGGGCTGGGCGTGGAAAGGGGACCATCGTACCCAGGGTTTCGCGGCGCTCCACCCTGGGCTACACGCTGTCGCCCCATACGGGGCTGGGTCTGGTCCCGTCTGAAAGTCTTATGATCGAATCTCAGTTGAGAGGTTTGGACTCGCCCAGTGGGCTGTGACCGGGTGTACCGCTTCGAGACGCGACGAGAACTGACATAAAATACCACTAACGGTTCAATCGCCCAAGCCTCGAAATTTTCTCAGAGCCGCTCCCCAATTATGCTATACTTTGTCGCTAAAGGTTAAGGAGGTTTTTCACACCACACTTGAACATTGCTCTGGAACAGCCATTGGGCAACTGATCGTTCGCGCCCGTGCGTGGCTTGGCGGCTGATCCCGGAAAACCAGCTTAAGCCAGTCGTAACTGTTCACGGGGATCGGGGGTCAGGGATCAGGGGCCATGGTCCCAGTGGTAATGGGACGGATGCTTAACGGATTGCGGAAGTCTTTGTAAAAGAAATCCAAGCAATATCGCCCGATCCCCGACCCCAGACCCCCGTGAACAGTTATAGTTCTAACGACTATGCGCATCTGTGTAATTCCCGTCAAAGAATTTCAAAACGCCAAAGCGCGTCTCTCCGCTTTGCTTTCGCCCGAGGAGCGTGCGGAGTTGGCCCTGGCTATGTACCAAGATGTGCTGGACGTCGCTTTGAAGACAACGTACCTGGCGCGTATTTTGGTGGTCAGCCGCGATAGGGTCGCTCTGGATATTGCCGAGCGGCGCGGCGCCCTAGTTTTCGAGGAAGATGGTTCTCACGGGCAAAGCGCTGCGGTTGAGTTAGCCGCACAAATAGCCTATCGGTTAGGCGCTTCGGCGCTGCTCTCCTTGCCGATTGATGTTCCCTTGCTAACGGCTGCGGATATTTGCGCGTTATGGTCGCGGTTGGCCGACCTGCAAAGCCTACATGGCGCCGGCGCATCGCTGGCGGTGATGACCCCGGCAAGGGACGGGCGAGGAACTAATGCTTTACTACGTTGCCCTCCCGACAGTTTAAAGTGCCGATTCGGTTTGGATAGCTTGGAGCGGCATGTGTGGGAAGCCACCACGCATGAAGTCATTTATGATCTCTACGAGAACCCGCGCCTGGCGTTAGATATTGATACACCAGAGGACCTGATGGCTTTCCTTGCTCATGGGCGCCCTGGCAGGCCATCACCGGCGCCAATGGGTTCGCCCGACGATCTCGGTAATTCGTCCCCTGCCGTAGCCACGCGGACCTACCTCGCGTTGCAGGCGATGGGCATATGGCAACGAGTGTATTGATGACGACCCCACGCTACTTGCAAATCTTCGGCTTGGCCGAAATCCCTGAGATTAGGCCGGGTGACGATCTTCCCACGTTGATTTTGGAGGCCTGCCGTCGCGGCCAGGTAATGCTGCAGCCCAGCGATATACTCATCGTTGCCCAAAAAATTGTTTCCAAGGCTGAAGGTCGACTCGTTGACCTAAACACCATTGCGCCTTCCGCTTTTGCTCAAGCACTGGCGGAGAATATGTCAAAGGATCCCAGATTCATTGAAGTGGTTCTGCGCGAATCCCGCCGCATTGTACGCGGGGATGCGCGCGTGTTGATCACCGAGACGCATCACGGCTTTATTTGCGCCAATGCCGGTGTAGACCAATCCAATGTGCCCCAAGCGAACTCGGTGAGTCTGCTCCCCGTCGATCCCGACGCATCGGCCGCCCGGCTGCGGGAGCGTATACGAGCAATGGCGGGGATTGATACGGCGGTGATCGTCGCTGATACTTTTGGGCGACCTTGGCGCGAGGGATTGGTTAATGTTGCCCTGGGAGTGGCAGGCATCACTCCCTTGCGGGATTTTCGCGGCCTAGCGGATGGGCATGGTCGCTCGCTCAAAGCCACCGTCATAGCCGTAGCCGATGAGTTATGCTCAGCCGCAGAGTTGGTAATGGGGAAGGATGCGCATCAGCCGGTGGCTGTGGTGCGCGGCTTTGTCTATGAGAAGTCCGAAGGCGGAAGCCAATCATTGCTCCGTCCGCCACATCGCGATTTGTTCCGGTAATTGCTCGGAGGGTCGCCGCGCCGTATGAAAATTGCCGATAGACGTAAACAGACGGTGGCCCGTAGCCTAATGAAATCAGAACCGCCTGCGGTAGCGGGCGGGTGGCCGAGCCGTGTAGGCCATGGCCGCTTCTCACCCGGTCGCTATCGCTCCCGGTTCTGTTTCGCCGAAGGAGAGATTGCATGTCCTTGTTGATTCATGAATTCACCAATGAGCAAAAGATTGCTTATTATTCTATGGAAATTGGTCTGCGCAGCGATATGTCCACGTACAGCGGTGGATTAGGCGTTCTGGCCGGCGATACTATAAAGTCCGCCGCCGACCTGAGACTACCCATGGTTGCTGTAAGCATTTTAACTAAGAAAGGCTACTTCAAACAGGAGCTGGATAAACAGGGCCGCCAGATTGAGCTTCCCGATGAGTGGGATCCCAGCCAATTTATGGCGCCGCTCAAGGAACGAGTACGCGTATATATTGAGGATCGTGAGGTTCTGGTCGGATCGTGGCTCTACGTCGTCAAGAGCGCGGCCGGCGGTAAATTGCCTATCATATTTCTGGACACCGATTTACCGGAGAACCTGCCGCAGGATCGTGAGCTCACGCACTATCTGTACGGCGGGGACTTGGCCTACCGGCTTAAGCAGGAAATCATACTGGGCATCGGTGGCACACGCATGTTGGATAAATTAGGATTCAGCATTAAGAAATATCACATGAACGAAGGCCACTCCGCGCTGTTGACTTTAGAGCTGTTAAGAAGGTACAAGCGGAGCATTGATGAAGTATGGGATGAGCGGTCGGTCTGGGACGTGGAGAAAGTAAGAAAGCTTTGCGTTTTTACTACGCATACACCGGTTGAAGCCGGGCATGACAAATTTGATTATGACCTGGTGGAGAAAGTGATGGGAGCGGTGCTGCCGATTCCCATGATGAAGAGCTTTGCTGGAAACGACAAGCTCAACATGACCTTGCTGGGATTAAATCTTAGCCACTATATTAACGGCGTCGCCAAGAAGCACGGAGAAGTTTCCCAGGGCATGTTTCCGGGCTATGAGATTCATGCCATCACCAACGGTGTACACTCATTCACATGGGTCTGCGACAGCATGAAAGCGCTCTTTGATAAGTATCTCGCAGGGTGGGCTAATGAGCCGGAGATTTTTGTGCGAGCCGGCCGAATCTCGGATGATGAGTTATGGGCGGCGCATATGGAAGCCAAGCGAGCGCTTATCGATTATGTCAATCAGGAAACTCAGGTAGGAATGGAGTACGATGTCTTGACGGTGGGGTACGCCCGTCGCGCCACCGCGTACAAGAGAGCCGATTTGCTGTTTAGCGACATCGAGCGCTTTGCGGCCATCGGCAAGGGAAAATTGCAGATAATTTACGCCGGAAAAGCCCATCCGAAAGACGACTCCGGAAAACGGCTGATCGCGCGCATTCTGGAAATTAAAGAGATGCTGAAGAAGAAAGTCCGGATTGTTTTCCTAAAGAATTACAATATGGATCTGGCCCTGAAGCTGGTTTCCGGGGTTGATGTCTGGCTGAACACTCCGCAAAGGCCGCTGGAAGCCTCCGGCACGAGCGGCATGAAAGCGGCGCATAATGGCGTGCCTAATTTCAGCGTCTTGGATGGGTGGTGGATTGAAGGACATATCGAAGGTTTTACCGGATGGGCCATTGGGCCATCGCCTGACGTGGCGGCCGATCCCGCCCGTGATGCCGACGACCTTTATGAAAAACTCGAGAACGTCATCATACCGACTTATTACAATAACCGTACGACCTGGATAAGAATCATGAATAATGCCATTAGCCAAAACGCCAACTACTTTAACACGAACCGCATGATGCGTCGCTATGTGACGGAAGCCTATATACGGTGACCGTCAGTTTATGGCGTCGAGAAGGCTGCGGTCCAAGGTCTCATGCCGGCTGTCTCATGGTAACTATTCACGGGGGTCGGGGGTCAGGGACCGGGGATTTAGAGTTCTGTGGAAAGGAAAATAATCCCCTTCATTGACCTCAGACCCCTGTGAACAGATTACGGATCTCAGACCCCGAGTCCCACACTCCCTGATCTTTGATCCCTGACCCCTGACCCCCGTGAACAGTTACGTCTCATGTCCGTCGCCGGGCGTCGCCCTTGCTTTTGTAGCACTTCGATGAGGACCTTGTTGGCTTTGGGGAACGCGTAGTCGGACAGCTTGCCGATGGAGACCCAGCGACATTCGCTGGCGGACTTCGGCTGCGGGCGGCCCCGGCGATATCGGCAGTAAAACGCGTGCAGCGTAATACTAAAGTGAGAATAAGCATGCTTCAGCGACATGAAAGGGGCTATTACGTCCACGCTCAGGCCTAGCTCCTCTCGCACTTCGCGTGCGCAGCACGCTTCCAACGATTCGTTCGCCTCGAGCTTGCCGCCCGGAAATTCCCATAGGTCGCCGAGGAAACCACTGGAGGCGCGACGGGCGATCAGCACGTGGTCTCCTTTCCATATGACACCGACGGCAATGGTATAATGCGGCCTGGGCTTCTTGACGGCTCGTAGAGGGAGAATGGCGGGATCAGGCATCTCCTGATAAGCGCGGCAATCGTTCGACCAGCAACACACCTCGCATTTCGGCTGCGGCCGGCAAACCAGTGCGCCGATCTCCATAAGCGCTTGATTGAAATCGCGCGCTTTTCCTTTGGGGATTAACGCTTGCGCAGAGGTCGTGATTTGGTGGAGGGCTGGGGTCTTTCGTGGGTCGGACTCAATGCGGAAGACGCGCGAGAGCACCCGCTGAACATTTCCATCCACCGCTGGAAAGGGCTGATTAAACGCGATGCTGAGCACAGAGCCGGCAGTGTAGGCCCCAAGTCCAGGCAAATCGCGGACGGACTCATAGGTCGTGGGAAACTGCCCGTCGTGCTTTTCAACTATTCGGCGCGCCGTCTCGTGCAGGTTACGGGCGCGCGAGTAGTAGCCCATCCCTTCCCATACTTTCAAGACGGCATCCCGAGGCGCGTCCGCCAGCGCGGCCATCGTTGGGAAGGCATTCATGAAGCGTTGATAATAAGGGACAACTTGATCGACCTGGGTCTGTTGTAGCATGACCTCAGAGACCCATATGGCGTAGGGGTCTTGCGTTCGACGCCAAGGGAGGTCGCGTTGATTGCGACTATACCAATCGAGCAGGCGCGCCGCCAGCCGTTTTCGCAAGACGGGACTCAAGGGTTCGGCAGGCCGCGCGCGGCGAGTCGTTTTTTCCGTTTTGGCCATCGCACCGCCCTATAGGCCGACGGTAACTGTTCACGGGGGTCAGGGGTCGGGCGATATTGGTTGGATTTCTTTTCCAAGCCGTCCGCAATCCGTTAAGCTTTCGCCTCACTACCCAATCTCTCAATCACGATAATTCCTTACAGACATCGGCTCCACCAAGCCCCCAGCCTCTGATCCCCGATCTCCGTGAACAGTTACGGCCGGCGAACGGATCATTCTCGCGTGGGCAGGTCGCCCACGCGTCAGTCGGAGGGTAAACTCTTGAGATAGGCCCGGAATTCCGGTCCAAGGTCTTCACGCCGCAAGGCGAGATCGACGGTCGCTTTCAGGAAGCCTATCTTGCTGCCGGCGTCGTGGCGCACGCCGTCAAATTGAAAACCGTACATGGGCTGCTCCTGCGCCAGCCGGCGCAAGGCATCGGTTAATTGAATCTCTCCGCCCTTGCCGGGCCGCGTCTCTTCCAAAATGTTGAATATTTCCGGCGCCAGTATGTATCGCCCAACTATGGCCAGATCGGACGGAGCCTCGTCAGGCTTAGGTTTTTCGACCATGTCCGATAATCGAAAGATAGGTGTCTTGAAGGGTGAATCGGTTACGCGTTTTCCGGCGATGATGCCGTAGTTGGAAATCTCATCGCGCGGTACCTGTTGCAGCGCCACCACGGAGCCGTTGAGTGCGTAGAACACATCCAGCATTTGTTTCAGACAGGGAACCTCCGACAGCATAATATCGTCGCCCAGCAGTACGGCAAAGGGCTCGTCACCGACCAGCGCCCTGGCCACTAGCACGGCGTGGCCCAATCCGAGGGCTTCTTTTTGTCGAACGTAGGCCATGGTAGGAATACTATCGTGGACATTGCGCACTTCCTTGAGCAAGTCGATCTTATCGCGGGCCTCCAACACCTTTTCCAGCTCAAAGGCCACGTCAAAATGATCCTCAATGGCATATTTTCCCCGACCTGTAATCATGATGATCTGATCCAGGCCGGCGGCGAGCGCTTCTTCAACTGCGTACTGTATGATCGGCTTGTCAACCAGCGGCAACATTTCCTTGGGTTGCGCTTTGGTGGCCGGCAAGAAGCGAGTGCCCAGACCGGCCGCGGGAAAAACCGCTTTCCGTACTCTACTGTTTTTCATGATACCGTAAACCTTCCATTGCTGATTCATACCAGCTTATAGTGACCGCATAAGCTCTTATGTATATCCCATTGCCGCTACGCTGTCAATCTGGAAAATACGCGAATATTCGCGTAAGGGTCGACAATTCTCGGATTGTAACTGTGCAGCCACTCACGCCTTAGGGCACCCACACAGTACTGTATCCGTGCCGACCCCTGGTCTGCCGGGTATAATTTTTTATCTATAGATTATAAAAACACTCTTTATCGCGAGCTCCATGGAGGGCGGCCTCCCTCAAAGCTGATTTGAACTTCTTGCCGAAGGCGGGCTATTTCCCAGCGGCGTGCCTTCAGCCTGGCCGGTGGGACCGCCACTACTGCCGTAACGCACGACTCCGTCCATGGCCACTTCATAATCCATGTCAGCCAATGGATTTTGGTGCAAAGCGTGGAAGCCAAACCCGTTGGGGGTCGCGGTTGAAGTGCCGGCCGGCAGACCCTGAACCGCATAATTCTCCGTGTATTGGAAACCGTCAAAAGTGTTGCCACTTGAACTGAAACGGCTATCCATGTAGTTTGCAGATGACATATCGGCCATAGACCCAAACTGCTGATTGTTACGCGCGGCATAGATGAATTCAGCGGAAGCCAGTGACCGCAGGTTGGACACCGCCGCCGACTCGTAGGCCGACTGTCGGGCTTGCCGAAACGCCGTAATGGCGATCACGGCAATAATCAGAATTATTGTCACGGCCACGAGCAACTCGATGATGGAGAAACCTTTCTGTTTGTCCATAACCCAATTCCTCCGCGGCCGTATAGAACAGCCTTACGATTGCCAAATTCCTTAGTAACTACTCAGCCCCGACACGTCGGGGCTGATTGAATTTAGGCCGGCCTTTCAAGGCCGGTATAGCTGGTCCCGAGCACACCGCCCGTCGCGTAGCGACGGTTGAAACGCACACGGTCGGGATTCAACCGTCCCGACGTGTCGGGACGGGGCGTTCCGCCGGTCCGTGCCCGCAGGCCCTAAAGGACCTGCCTAAAGTCAGTGG
>JACOSC010000032.1 GCA_016179055.1 Acidobacteriota bacterium | reverse complement strand
TTTGGAAAGCACTTCGACGTTCCCGCGCACAAACAACACAACCGGCGGATCGTAGATCTCTTTCAGGCGTGGTGGGTACGCGGGATCGTCCAGAGCGAGGATCTTGGCGCCGCACTCGGCGGCCTTGGCGCATTCCTGCTGCGCCAGTTCGAGCGACTTGCCGGTGGCCAACGACTGCGCTGAGACGGCCTGCATCCCGGTGGCTTCCAGTTCGGTGAGGCTGGCGTGAAAGACGCGCTCGGGACTGCCGAAGTGCTCCACCAACTTTCTCACCCGGGTGGGACCCAGGCCGGGCGTCAGCGCCAGCGCCAGCCAGTAGGAAGCGATTTGCGATGCGGGGGTTGTGGTCGTCAAGGCAGGGCTCGACATAATGCCCGGACTCTAGCCGCGATACAAAAACGCTGTCTGTGAGGGTGCGCACATCATTTTTGGTAGAATTCGCAAAGTGATGAGCCGGTTGAAGATTTCGGCCATTTCCTACCTGAACACGGCGCCTCTCCTTTGGGATTTCGAACGGGGAGCGGCGGGCGCGGACTTCGATATTTCCTACACCATTCCTTCCGCCTGCGCCGAAGCGTTGCGCGCCGGGACGGCCGATATCGGCATCATCCCCGCGGCGGCCTACGCGACAATTCCTGATCTAGTCATTGTTCCCGACGTGGCCATCGCATCGCGGCAGGCCGTTCGGTCGATCCTACTCGTCAGCAAGATGCCTGTGGGCGAGGTGCGCACGGTCGCGCTCGATACTTCCTCGATGACGTCGGTTGCGTTAACGAAGATCTTGTTCGCGAAGTGGCTGGGAGGAGCGCGCGCATACACTGCCATGGCGCCTGATCTGGATAGCATGCTCGCAAGTTGCGACGCGGCATTGCTGATCGGCGACCCGGCGTTGCAGGTGGATCGCGCGCGCTATGTCACGCTCGACCTGGCGGAGGAATGGGTGGCGCGTACGGGAAAGTCGTTTGTGTTTGCCTTCTGGGCCATTCGCCGGCAGGCACTCGCCGGACGAAATGTTACGGCGATCGCGGAGGTCTTCCAGAAGTCACGCGATCATGGGCTGTCGCCCAAGAATCTTGAAGCCATCGCTCAGGAGTGGGCGCCGCGCCTTGGTCTTGCGGTCGAGTTCGTTCGCGTCTACCTTACGCACAACATCCATTATTATCTTGACCCTCCGTGCCTGGAGGGGCTGGAGCTCTACTATCGCCTGGGCGCGGAGGTCGGGGTGCTACCGCCAGAGCCGCAACTTCGTTTTGTTTAGAACTCATCGACGCATCTCAAAAACAACGCTTTGCGCATCACTGGTGCTATGGCGATGTTTCGTCAACAATGCAGCCCGAGACCTTGCCAAGGCCTCGCTGATCTCCTCCGTGACGGTGTCTCACTGCTGTCCAAATTAGCGGGATCTTGCTTATTTGGACGACGTAAGTCATTGATTTCATAGAGGCCACCGGGGGCGAAGAAAATCAGGTCCCGCTTGGACATTGGATGCTGTCCAAATTGCGCTACCCGCTTCTTGAGGCTTCTCCGCTGCAAGAAATGATGCAGAACCCCTGTTTTTCATGGGTTTCGAGCAGAACGGGCGGTTGGGGTCTTATCGAACCCCTCCGGTGCTGTCCAAATTGGCAGAGTGGGAAAACCTAATTTGGACAAGAGTGACGGTGTCTAATCTATAGCAGAGGGCCATCACATGGCAGTATGGCTGCAGCCTTTTCGCCGACTATTACCCATTACACAGACCGTCTTGGCGGCGTGCTTCGGGGGCTTTGGACTTTGGCAGCGCGACCGATATCTAAGTAGCTCATGGCTCGGGTGGAACTCGACCGAGCGCTTCCACATCTGGCCATGGCCGTTCAAATTTGCTGTGGTCACGAATATGCCGGCATTCCTAGGCTGGACCCTGCTGGGTTGGCCGATAGGCGAGCGCTGGCCTGAGATTCCTGAGGCGGCCATGGCTGCACCGTCCTTGTTCTTCGTTGCGATACTTTGGTACGGCATGGGTGTTTGGCTTGACCGACGGTGGGGAGTAATGGACAGACCTGCGTCCGAACTGAAAACGCCCTGGATATTGCTCTTGCTCTTTACTCTTCTTTGCGTGATCGGGGCGTGCGTTCGCGTCAGATTCACTTCAGACTATTTGCTCTTTGGCGCTGCGATCTGGATAGCCGTTGGTCTCGGGGTTGCCGCGTCCACGATCTACTGCAAGGTCCGTACCGGGCATACCTAGTGTCCTGAGTCTAATGTTCGTTTACAAAAGCGGGCCACGGAGTCGAGGATTTGGTCGGCGGATTTGGTCCAGACAAAGGGTTTCGGGTTCTGGTTGTGATGGTCGATGAAGTGGCGAATGGCGTTCTCCAACTGCA
>JACOSC010000068.1 GCA_016179055.1 Acidobacteriota bacterium | reverse complement strand
GATACCATACCAGAAAGCAATGCCTTTGTCCAGCAAAAACTTATGACCGTCTAAAAATAGGCTCAGGCTCTAATCAACAGGCTACCCTATCACCCTCCACCGGTCATCTGAAGTCTTACCCCCCCCGTGAACGGTTACAATATTTTTTAGAGATAGCACTACACGCTTTATTCATGCGAGTATTTACGGTTTTCTAGCGCCATCAACTTTTTGAACTTTACCTGGTTGACTCCGGCTCGTCCGGATTAGGGCTGATCATTAACCAAAACTTTTGCGCTAAACCCTATGGCGGTTAAACCGGCCGCGTAGCGGCCTGATGACTTTAGCCGTGCCTTTCAAGGCACGGTAAGCCCGGCGGCGGAAATTTCTTTCGTCGCATAGCGACGATTGAACCGCAGCCACGGGATAGAAATTATGGCTAATACCCACACTCACTCCACGACCACATCGACGACTGTTATGTATGGGGCTAAATTTTCCAAGGCGTCCTAGAACGCCATTATCGCCAGAATCAATCGTCGCTGACGCGACGGGGGCCTGCGGCTGGCCCATGGGATCCGTGCCCTAAAGGACACGGCTAAAGTCATTAGGCCGCTACGCGGCCCGCTTATACAGCCTTCGATTCAGTCGCCACAATCTGCGTAAAGACAAGGCGTACGAATGAGGCTATGAGATGGCAGATCTGTGGATCGGCCCCGGCTGGGTTATCGCTATTTATTGAGAGCCAACAACTTATAACCTGGTTGGTTCCGGCTCGACCTGGTTAGGGATAACCAACTCCGTTATCGACCAGTTCATACACTTTGATGAAGAATTTCCTCGCGCCGATCTGCGCGTTAGCTGAGGCCTCGCCGAATACACGAACCACTCGGTAGTTATCTTGGATCCACCCCATCAAGGTCACGCAATAATCACGACCAAAAGCCCGAGGCCCAAATTCTGTAGTGCTGCGGTTTAAAATGAAAATATACCGCGTACGGCTGGCCTGCAGCCGGCGAATCGCCTCCCATTCGGCTTCGACCGTCAGGAACCCCGGGGTTAGAATTTCATAGCGTTGTGGCGTGGGCCGGTCGGCCAGAAAATTGAGACTGCTGCCTTCGGGAGCGGCGAAGATCGGTTCCGCCGGAGACGTATGGAGCGCGATGAAATCAAGCGCCATACGGAAGGCGCGCCCCACGTCGGGATGAACCCTCATCGAGCCGCGGGGCGTTTCCAGACTATAATACGCCTCATTACGGTAGCGGAACGCGGTTACCGCGGTTACGGCAACCGACACTATCAACATAAGCGCCACTAACCAGCGGCGCGCTGTCAAAGCCGCCGATGGTATGCGGTTAAGGACGCGTGGAAATCGGTCAAGGGCCAAATAGACTAAAAGGACCATCGGAATAGGCAGAAAAAAACCGCCGTAGGCACCGCCGCTGGGAACCCTTAGAAATACTCGGGAGGTAATGGCCAGGCTGTAAACGACCAGTACCATAACAATTCGTTCGTGAGTGCTGAGCGCGGCTCCACCACTTTTGGCGCTTAACCAACGCTTGAAATAATAAATCGTGCAAAGGACTAGGACCAGGGGTGTCACGCGGAACGGGCTACGGTCGAGCGGCAGTTGCCGGTACCATAGGCCCGCGGCTAATCCCAGGCTAGCCAGAAAAAAGCTTGCGTAAGCGCGATTCTTGTAACGGAGGCTCAGCGCATGGTCCTCGGTCTGGCCGTGAGCCTCGGCCCATACCAGGCCGCCAATCGTTACGAGAGCGCCGATACCGATGAGTGCGAGTGCCGCCATGCCCATCTCCTCCAGCGCGCGCAGAGGCTCCTGCAAACCTAGCCTGGCTTTATTAAAGTAGACTAGTTCCGGCGGGACGTTATTGAGAAATAAGTAACTGTCACGCACCATTAGTTGCCATGGCACTCTGGATAAGGTAAACGCGTAAGCGCTAGCTGCAGTCAATGCGGCCGGTATGGCCAGGCGGGCCAGCCCCGGTACCCACAGGCGACGCTCCTGCAGGAATATAACCGTCAGTCCGGCGGCGATGGCGGCGATGCCAAATTCATTCTTGCAGATTATCGCCAAACCGGCGCCGCCGCCGGCCCATAACAGGTAGGACACGCGCCGGCTTTGCAGGAACCGCATGAGCGAGGCCAGTGTGAAGACATCAAAAAGTGCGCCATAGACGGCCGCATACGCGTAGGGCGCCAGGTAATTGCCCGATTGTTTGAACACGCAAAGCGCCACGACATTTAGGGTCGCGAGCAAGGCTTCAAAAGGTGGCAAGAGCGTGCGCGATATCCAATAGACCATGGCGATGAGCAGCAGGCCGGCCAGCCCGCCGCCGACATAAAGCGTGTTGAGATGGACGCCAAAACATCGGTACAAGAAGGCATTAAAATAGGGAGCAAATGGTCCGTAGAGATGATAAACATCCGAGTAGAGCGTCTCGCCGCGCAGCAAGCGTAGCGGTTGGTTCATTTCCCGTCCGCTGTCGATGACCGGATTGCACCAGTGCTGCCATGAAACCGCCGTCATGGCCAAGAAAACAGTGATGAGCACGGCCGTGGCCAAATAATCAGATCGCTTCATGTAAACTTGCCCGGATCACTTCTCAAATTGGAGTTTGAAAATAAGGGCGGGCGCGGCGTAGAAAAATAATGGCGCCCAGGTAAACGGCCATTGGAAAACATGGCGCGGCGAGCGCCGTTGTCGTTTGAATTGCGATCACGGGCGCCGCGGGCCCATTCAGACCGCTGGTTGCTTACTGAGGTCGTTCGGCCCCAAGTTTTCGGTCCTTGGGCGTACTGAGGTAACCCGCGATACGATCCTTGCCGACGGTGAAGACAACCAGTTCATACCGCAAGCGATCTTTACCGACGAGGAACTGCACCGGCTCATTCGCCATGCGATCTTTCTTTTCGAGCTGATTATCATCAACAGTAACCAGAATATCGTACCGTTGCTTCTTGGGATTGGTTTTTTTCAGGGCCAGATTGATATCCCCGACTTTCTGAAATGAATTTTTCTTTCCGATGGTAAACTCGATGTAATCGCGCTCTCCCTTGCGCTTGAGGTCGGCCAATTCGCCATAATTCTTGGCTACCTGAGAACGGAGTTGCTCATGAACGTCCAGTAATTCTCGCCTCGTATTTTGCAAGTCCTGGCGGGTCGAAGCGATCTCGGTCTTCACCGTGGTAACGTCACCTTTGACCGTGGTTACATCGGTGGTGACGGCGCCCAATTTGTTTTCGGCTTCCTGGCGCAGTTCGGAAAGCTGGACCGTGTCCGCCTTGCGGGCGATTTGAGAATTGAGTTGGCTGAACGACTTTTCCTGATCCTGTTTCAACCGTAAGGCCAGAGTTCGCGCTTCCTGTTGCCGGATACCCGAAAACTTCTGAATGATATCGATGTCCGAGCGGAGCTCGACGATCTTGTCCCCACTCTCATCCAGGCGCTTAACGGCCGCGGCGATCGCGTCATCGGCCTTCTTAATTTGCGCTTCTAACGCCTTCTTGGTTTGGCTCTGATCGTATAGCGTGTAGCATAGCGTCCCAAAAATTAGGACAGTGAGCGCCAACATAGTCATGTTCCAGCGACCGAGGGTTTGAGAAGCGGATCGGTTTAAGACGGCCCGGCCTCCTGGCGCCGAAGCCGGGGATGTTGCGGCGACCTGCCGAGAACTCTCCGCTGCTTTGGGGGTCTCGGCGCTGGACCCACCCGTGGGCTGAGATGGGTCATAAGATTTTCCTTGCGAATCCATGGTTAATCCCTCCTAAAACCGGGAATAGTTCAACAATCTACGAAGAGTGCATAAAGTTGAAAAATTCTCTCTGCACCCGTTGCAACTAATAATCAACCCCTCGCGGCCAAAAACCGCGGTTACGACCGGAGCGGGTTAAAAGGAACACGAGGACTCGCGTGCTCAAAGATTACTACTGAAACTCGCGAACCTAATAGCCGATCCGAAAGTCCCTAACGGAGCCGGATGTTGTGGGGACATCCGTACTACAAACAATCCGCCAACGATTCCGCGGCCATCCAAGAATAAAACCTGCTGACATCAATTCGGCAGGCCAGTCGAAGACTATATACCTCACACGAGATCAGTACAGGGGGAGAAATCTGTTCTCCCCCTTGTGCTGAATAGCAGATCTAGGTTTACTTTGGACAGCCTTTGGCTCGAATATCCGATACCGGAGCGTCCTTAATCGCCTTTGCAGCCGTAGGTGGAGTAGTGCCTTGGGGCACCAGCCAAATCTCAACACGCTGATTCTTGGCGTGCGGATCTCGGCTGCGAATCGCCTGTCCTTTCTTTTCCCGGGTAGAGGTTTCGCAGAACCGGGGCTTGAATTCGGATGTTTGATCCGTTCCTACCCAATCGACTTTAATACGCGAGAGCTCAATGTCCTTACAGGTCTCTTTGCCGGCGCTCAGGAAGGCGGCGGTGTTTAGGACACGCTCACGGTCCAATTGGGAAGCCTTAGCCGTACGGCGGCCACGACGAGCGGCCTTTGGTGATTCCTTGGCATCGATATGCCCAATGAGCCAAATATTATAGTCGCGATTCCGGGTCATTAACGGATACAGCTCATCGGCCAATATACGTTTGCCGCAATTGTTTACGCGGGCGCTGCCGGCGGAGAAGATGATATCATCCAACTGCGTGGGCTTGTCGATGCGCCGCTCCGCCACCGGGACCTTGTGGCGAACCGTCACATTGACGGCGCAACTCGCCGTTCCGCCTTTTTCATCGTTCACCGTTGCGGTCAAGGTGATATTCTTGCGTTGCTCGCGATCCGTAATGCTTTGGTCAAAAGCAACACCGGTCGAGTCATACTGGCCGGTGGCGCCACCGGAAACGGAGCCTTCGCTGGCGCTCCATCGATAGCTCATCTGACCACTGCACTCCGATCCCTTAGCGGTTACGCTTACCGATGTGGTTTCCCCGCGTCGCAAGTCTTTCTGACCAGCCTCGCACGTAGCGGTGGGATTCTTGTATTCCTTGACGTGCAGCGTAGCGGTTCGGTCAGCGGGCTGTGCAGGATTCCGCTTGGTGGCCCGCATTTCCGCCTTATCGGCGCTCTGCGCCTCATCCTCGACGTGGACGGCTATCGTGTAGTCCCCAGACTTCTGGGGCGCGGTAAAGCGAAAATCGGAATTATTATTATTGGCATCTTGTCCGTTTACGGTCCAGCGATAGCGGGCTTTATGACCGGCCAGCGTATCACGAGCGGGAAGCCGTAACGTCGCGGTCTCTCCCGGACAAATCGCCGTTACGCCTTCAATGCTGGGCGGAACGGTGAATTCATGGGTCAGCTTCGGCCCGGTCTCGCCAAAATAAAAACTGATTCCGCCGGTTATTTGGGTGCCGTTCAATGCCGTGTTCTTGGGCAAAAATAAATAGGGCCGCCGCGGATCTTGACTGCCCAGGCGAGGGATGCCAAACGTCGGACCCGGAGAAGCGAGGCCGCGTATATCAAAGCGAAAACCAAAATTCGGAGAAATCTTAGCCTTTATACCGCCGCCGTAATTGAATGCCGGCCTGGTTGAAAGACCTAAACGGACGGGCCCCATCGCCCCGAACAAAGGATTGACCGGGTCGAGCGCAGCCAATTTGGCCTCTTGGGTTGGACTGTGCCAGTTGGCGCCCAGACCGGCCGTAAAGAATGGACGAATCCAGCTATCTCGCGGCGTCAGATGTCGGACAACATTAAATTGAAACTGGCGCAACCGATTACTAAAACTGGCTGTGCCGTTGCGCACACCGGGGGCGTTGGAAAATCGGACGTTGTTAGCCCCATATATGCCCCAAGTTTGTTCAAGAGACCAATAATCCCCTATGTTCTCTGTAACTCGTAGGCCAACCAAGCCACCGCTAATAAGCTTTAATCGAGTGGCTTGGGCGCCAGGCATAAGCTTGAATTCCTCTCGCCGAAAAAATGACCCGCCCCCAAATGCATTTACCTCTACAAGCTCACCGCCATCAGCGAGAATGGGAACCACTCCCGCGATGGAAAACAACAACAATAAAAGCGAATGCGCCCACAACTTTCTCATGTAAAACCTCCTTTAGTTTCATGTTACGATTCGTTCCAACTTCTATAACTATCTGACTGCATTTCTTGTAGGAAAGAAAATTATAACCAGTACGGAAAGGAAATGAAAGAGAGAAAATTAATCAACCGCCGGGCCACGAGAAGAAGCCAATGAACACTGGAAATTCTGACGAGGCGCCGGCGCCGACCAGCGTGGCGTGTTCCTCGCACAGAGTGGGGATGAGTGATGGATGCTTCGGTAGGGCTTGCCTCGGCATTATCGTCCAGTAAAGTTTTTCCGGTATCGTTGTACGGCCCGGTTATGTTCGGTCAGTGTGGTTGAAAATTGATGTGAGCCGTCGTTGGACGAGACGAAATAAAGCCACCCGCCCTGCGATGGGCTAACGGCCGCGTCTATGGCCTTCTTTCCGGGATTGGCAATTGGGCCAGGCGGTAGTCCGGCGTATCGATAGGTGTTATAAGCCGTGTCGTATAGCAATGCGGTGTGATTGAGGACTCCACCATATCGCCCTTCCCGAACGAGTCCATAGATGACGGTGGGGTCACATTGCAATAGCATGTCCATGCGTAAGCGATTATGAAAGACTTCCGACACTAAAGGTCGCTCATCATCCACTCCCGTTTCCTTTTCTATCATTGAGGCCAGAATTACGGCCTGCCGAACCGTGAGCCCCTGCGCCGCCGCCTGTGCTACATGACCTGTATCAAATACTTCACGGAAGCGCGCAACCATGCGACGTATAATCTCGGTGGCCGAGGCGTGGCGAGGAAGCCGATACGTATCCGGGAACAAGTAGCCTTCCAGGTCCACGGCCTCAGGATCTATGTCACTTATTAGATCGAGTCTTGACATTTCCGAGAGCGTTTCCACTTTGGGGGAGAGGCCGCTTTGCGCAATCAACTCTGCAATCTGCTCCGACGTATAACCCTCGGGAATCGTCATGGCATGCAGGTAGACTTTTCCGCGGGCCACTTGATTGAGCACGGCTGACTGTCTGAGTGGCCCTTCGAAATAATATTCGCCGGCCTGTAGACGAGATCGCCTGAATGCCACACAGGCCAGAAAGGTCCAGGGCTGAGAGATGACTCCTTCGTCCGCCAATTGCTTCGCAATCTTTAGGCTCGACTTCCCGCGTTCAATAACTACGAATTTCCCGGCGCCCGTGTAATGCTGGTAGGGAGCCGTCCACTCTCGGTAGGTCCACAAGCCGAGCACCAGTACGGCCAGCATCAAAGCTAAGAGAATAGAGAATAGGGCCCCAAGATATCTAGTCTGCATAATAATTAGAAGTCAGTATGAAAAAAACGCCGGGGAAGCGGGATCATACGGGCCGATGTTCCTTAGAACACTGGTCGAGATACTCTTGAAGAATGTGGGCGGCGGACACGGCATCCATTAATCCTTTGCGCCGGCCGCGTCGCACTCCCACGATGGAGAGGGTCTCTGCCGCCGCCACCGAGGATAAGCGTTCGTCGTGCGCGACCACGGGCAGCTTAAAGACGCCGCGCAAGCGGTTCATGAATCGCTCTACGCGCTTGGCGGCCACGCCTACCGATCCATCCATATTCAACGGCAGGCCTACCACAATTTCAGTGACGGAATGCTCGGCGAGGAGCGCACGTAGGGTTTCGCGATCTTTTTTCCAGCCTTGCACCTTGATAGTTTGAAGCGGGCGGGCCAATATGCGCCGCTCATCGCTAATGGCAACCCCGATACGCACAGTGCCGTAATCCAAGGCCATCACTCTCATGAGAGGCACAGTATAGGGGGTATACGCTTTCCTGTCAAGCCACCCTTCTCGGCAACCCTTCGACGCAGAGCTCAAATGGCTCCTGCCGTCATCCAGGCATCTCTTGGCGCTGGCATTTGGGCATTTTGGAGGCTCGAACTAGGGCACTATGCCCAAAGCTATTATAGCCAGATGAACACAGGTCGTCGCCGTGATCGGGCAAATGTGAGCAGCCTTTATATAAGGTCGCCCGCTCCTGTCCAGATTGCTCAAATATTGTGTGTGGCCGGTGGTCCACATTCACGTTGAATTACCATGACCGTGAAACGATCATGATGTACACACGCAACGCTTGACTCATTCGCATTAAATAAGTATGGCGCCGCATCGATAATTTGAGAAATCCACTCTGCGATATTTCTTCCATCGATAGGCACCATTTGACCCACGGGCTAAAAACCCCCGGAAATGGGTAACCCACCCGTGGGTGGGTGCTATTCGCATTTCAGGAATTTGCTATCTATTCAATCTAATGAATAAATATGCAAGGCGAGCGTGGCATGACACTTGCTAGGCGATGCTCATTGCGTTGTTGGTAAAAATGCGTTAGCGGTAGCGACTGAAAAAGTGATTGTAGAATATGGGTTCCGTCAACCACACGTTGTGGACCAATAGCCTTTGCGGCTGTCGGCGGAAGCCCGCTCCATACTGAAGCGGAGGCAAGATGCCATTACTACACGTCGCTTTGCAAGAAGGCTTTTCCAATGATGCCGTTATCATTCAAGTCGACGACAGGGAAGTATTCAACCAGTCCGGCATTCGTACCCGCAATCAAATTGGACTCGCCAAGTATTTTGCTCTGAATTTTCCCGACGGAACTCGAAAAATAACGATTTCAGTACCCTCCCGTCAATGCTCAAAAACTGTGACCATCGATATCAGGGACCCGATATACCTGGGAGTGTCGCTGACCAATGACAACAGGATCTTACATGAAATTTCTCCCGGGCCATTCGGGTACCTGTAAGAAACATTTTCCGGATACGCTCCGGACAACTTGGCCGTTCATGCATAAGCAGGGTGTCGAGAAGCAGACTATGCATTTGAACTCCGTATAGGTAGCCAAGGGTGCATCCTTGGGGGTGCGGGCCAACCCTACCCCTCCCTATTCTTTGAAAGCCCAATCCTCCGGATGCACCCGAAGCTGCCGCCTTGGCTTCACCGCACTCACCCTAATGCATGAAAGTAATACCCAACCCTTCTTTTAAGGAGGAAAACTATGACTCGACAAGAGCACGATCCGTCTATCGGGCTGATGTCCCCAGAAACCATCGAGGGGATCGCTATTCATTCTCCTCTTCCATTGCCATGGCCGCTGCCAATTTCCTTGGCGGTTAGCGGCTTATACCAGACTCCGGGATTTCCACTTATGGAAGTTACGGAAGGGAGCGGGGTCGCTGAAGCTTTTGGACCCCAGCCGATTCCCGGGTCCATCCCAACCCTTAGGCCGAAGCCCTTCCCCATTCCCATTTTTCCGGTTAAGAAGGAAGAGCTACGTTTGGACGTGGATGGGCGCTATCCTCTGATGATCGCTAGCGGGGTGGTTCCATTGACCGGAATGCAAAAGGTTGATTGGATAGCCAAGCTGTCGGCCAGCAAGCCATACCAATACACCGGCAAGATTTGGTATAAAGACCCAGTTGCGACACTGTTTACTTACACCGAAGTACTGATTGACGTGACGCCCAACATCATCCCGAGTTTGCGCAAAGCGGCGGTAACCTTCACCGGTGGAGGATTGCCGGACCGCGTTCGCATCTTCAAAATGCAATCTCCGTATTTTCACAACGTCGAATTTGAGTATGATCACACCGCGGGCATTACGCCCCAGGTTACCGTAGCGACTTGCGCGCATACGAACCATCCGCCGACCCTGCCCAGCGAGACGCTGAGCATCGAGACGGTCTACCGCCGCGCCGGTTTTGACGCGACCAACACAGGGGCTGCCGGCGTCGTGCCCTTAACCATCGCCGGGCAAAACCCCGATCCGCGGTGGAGCGACCAGGAAATGCATGATGCCATGCAAGTCTACTGGTCCCGCTTTGCCAACAAAGCCCAGTGGTCCATGTGGACCTTCTTTGCGGATCAGCACGAATTCGGGTATAACCTCGGCGGCATCATGTTCGATGACATTGGCGCCAACGAGCGACAAGGCTGCGCCGTATTCTACAATTCATTCATCAAGGACGCCCCGGTAGGAGATTCGAATCCAGTGGCCTGGGCGGAAAGGATGAAATATTGGACAGCGGTTCACGAGATGGGCCATTGCTTCAACCTAGCGCACTCCTGGCAAAAATCACTCCCCTTATCGTGGATACCCTTGGCCAATGAACCGGAAGCCTATAGCTTCATGAATTACCCCTATAAGGTCACGGGCGGCCAGGCGGCGTTCTTCGGGAACTTCGAGTATCGTTTTAGTGACGCCGAATTGCTGTTCATGCGACACGCGCCCGCCCGCTTCGCCGAACCCGGAGCGGCGGCGTGGTTTGATCACCACGGTTTCCAAGAAGCCAAGATTAATCCGGAGCCCAAGCTGCGCCTCGATATCCGCTTGAATCGCACCAAGCCACAGTTCCAGTTCATGGAGCCCATTGTTGCGGAACTGAAATTAAAGAATGTATCCACAGAGCCGCAGCTTATCGATGAGACTACCCTCACCACGCTGGAGAGGGTCACTATCGTCATGAAGAAAGACGGAAAAACGACACGCTTGTACGTGCCCTATGCGCGTCATTGTCTGCAACCCAAAGTTAAGGTGCTAATGCCGGGAGAGTCGTTATATGAATCGGTATTTCTCTCGGCAGGACGCAATGGCTTTGATTTGGCAGAACCGGGTTACTACTTGTTACAGGCTGCCCTCCAATTGGAGGATGAGGAGGTGATCTCGGCGCCGATTACGTTGCGGGTCGCTCCGCCGCTTAACTACGAAGCCGAGTACCTGGCCCAGGATTTCTTCTCGCACGACGTTGGCCGAGTGCTGGCGTTTGACGGCAGCCGAGTATTGACCCGCGCTAATGATACGCTGCGCGAAATCGTCGCGAAGCTTGGCGACCAGATGGTCGTGCGGCATGCCCGTGTAGCGCTGGCCAAGCCTCTCGTCCGCGGTTGCAAGGTGCTCACTCTGAGCGATGGAGTCCAAACAGTGCTTAGGCCGGCCTGTCAGCTCAATGCCAAGATACAGATGATTACGGCCGAGTTCGATAAATCCCGCAGCGAGCTGACCACCGCTTTAGCGAGCAACCCAAATCTGGCCGCGGAAACGTTTGGTCATATCGACTTCAAATACTACATCGACCGCTTCACGGATGCGCTGATCGAACGCGGCGAGCGCAAAGATGCTGTGCAGCTCCAAGACAACTTGTATCAAACGCTCAGCGTCCGCAAGGTAGCTGACAAAGTTTTAATGGATATCAAAGCCCGTCGCGACAGTTATCAAGAGAAGAAGGTAGCCTAAGCGCCTTTTTCCGTGATTGGCTTTACCTACGAGCCGTCCGAGCGTCATGAGGCCCGGACGGCTCGGTTTTGTCTTAGTCATTAAATATCTGACGAGATGAATTTGTGCCGAACCAGGCAAAACATTTTCTGCAGGTCGGGTTTTGCCTTTTATTCATGCGAGTGTTTGACGGTATTGAAACCCCTCCAACATGGCCTCACCCTTCTCACCACAGAGCCACAGAGTTCACGGAGAGATACGGCCGTTATACAATCGTTCTTTTGCTCTGTGATCTTGTTCGAATCCATTTCTTGGTTTCCCAGTGGCCTCTGTGTCTCAGTGGCGCCTACTCACCTCTCCACCGCTAAGAGCAGGACGGCCAGGAGCCGCTCCACCTAGTTGCGCTTTGGCTCCTAATTACACGAAACTTAACACTATCTCCGAGAAATTCATGGCTTTGCTCTTTCTTCTTTGATATACTCGAGCTCTGGGCAATTTCGTATAAACCTTTCTGGGTTAATTTTTCATTCGAGCGTAGGTTGGCTACGGACCATCAAGGGGACCGACATAATTTGTGGTTAGCCGAAGGAAAAGCCATACTCGATTACGGTTGACCTCGTGCGGCATGCCTCACGGCGAAAGAAAACAAACAAAGTTTTTTGGGAGGTAGTTTAATGTCTACTCGACAAAAATCGATGAGAAATATCGGAATCATCGTTGCCATGCTTCTTCCAGTTTGGGGCTTACTTCGCGCGGAGTCGGAGCGCACGGGCGCCGACGTCGCGGGCAAGACATCAAATTTGTCTATGAATGCGGCACAGCTTAGGGCTATCGAAGTCGGCGACGGTCCTCGAGCCGATATTGCCTGCAATGCCGATCCTCCGGATGGCGCCACGCAAGCGGACCCGCTTCCGACCTACGATGGCACATGTCCCGTGCTTAGTCCCGCCCCCGCCGAAAACCTGATACAGAGCTCGGGCCGCGAACGCAAGTTCATGGTGGCTGTTCCCACGAATCTTTCCGCCGACGAAAAGCTTCCGGTCATCTTTCTTTGGCACTGGCTGGGCGGCAGCGCCCGCTCGTTTTATGAGCAAGGTGAGGTTCAGGACGCGGTCAACTCTCAAAGGTTCTTGGCGGTGATTCCCAGCGCCAGAGGAGATCTGGCGCTGAAATGGCCGTTCCTGACGATAAACACACAGGCCCGCATGGAAGAAGAGTATCGCTTCTTTGATGATATGTTGGCGTGTGTGGCGGCGCAGTATCCCAAGGTAAATCGCAATTGTGTTTCCAGCACCGGCGTTAGCGCCGGCGCCTTTTTCACGGACCAGATCGGACACGGCCGCGCCAATCGGCTTTCTTCCATAATCTCGCTTTCGGGTGGCGTCGGTAATCTTATCATTCGTCCCTGGGGCAATCCTGCCCATCGGCTTCCCGTGATGGTTCTATGGGGCGGGCCGTCCAACGGTTGTTATGGGATTTTGGACATTCAAACTATGTCTATGGCGTTGGAATCGGCGCTCGTTCAACGCGGCAATTTCTTCATTGAGTGCATTCATAACTGTGGCCATTCGGAGCCGCCGCTCGAACCGCCGCCGGGACTGTCAAAGTATGCCGCGATGTGGCAGTTTGCTTTTGATCATCCATTCTGGCTGGATGCCGGGGAGTCACCCTATAATGAGACGGGGATTCCCGAAGCCTTTCCTACCTGGTGCGGCATCGGCCAAGATGGTTCCACGCCGCGCACCGGTGATTGTCCAAATCCGCCGGGTTGCTGATCTACGGATTAATATTGAAGGGGAAGGGAAGTGGGAAAGCGCGGTTGAGTATCAATGCGGCGCCGATTTAACATCATCTTCCCAAATAGGCCATCTGTACAGGAGGGCGGCAATAGTCCATAAAAAAGGTAACTGTTCACGGGGGTCAGGGGACGGGGATTGGGCGATATAGTTTGGATTTCTTTTCCAAAGACTTTCGCAATCGGTTAAGCATCCGTCCCACTACCCAATCTCTAAATCACGATAAAACCTAACCCGGACGAGCCGGAACCAAACAAGTAAATTTCAAAATGTTGGAGGCGCTTGGAAACCGTCAAATACCCGCAAAGTAGAAGCGGCATCTTGCCGCTTTTCTTGCGTGATGCGGCTGGAAGCCGCATCTACTTCATCTTGTCAGATACTACCTGAATTTTGCACGACAAGGAGGTTTCTCTAACAAATGATCCATTTTTGTCCGGCTCTGCTTGTTCGCGCGGATCCGTGCAAAAAAATTTTTGCACGGACGATCATCACCACGGAGGGTAACTTAGCGATGACT
>JACOSC010000067.1 GCA_016179055.1 Acidobacteriota bacterium | reverse complement strand
TTCTTGAAATCGGACTCGGACTCTGGATCTGGCACGGGGACGCTTTCGGCCGGACCCTTCTGGGCCGGCTTTCGTTTCCCGCGTTGGCGGTTCGAGTACCACCCGTAATAGCGCACCATCTGTTCCCATTTATCGGGAATGGGCGTGCTCAGTCGCGCCAGCCAGTCCAAGGCGGAAAAGGTCTCTATCACCTCTGAAGCAGGGTTTCTTAAACACCGTGGGATTGTCGATGGGGCGGGGGATGGCAAAGTCGCCGTCGAGATTGGTGTTGGGCTTGAGGCGGAGCTCATCCAATCCTTCGACATCCCGCCAGAGATTCTTGAACGGTTCCACCTCTCCCACGTTTTCCTTGAAAATCACCATCTGCACCACGCAATGGGTCTTGGCGTGCAAGTCCGCCTTCGTTTTTAGAAACTTTATGATATTGTTTTTTACTTTATCGAAATCGGCGCCCAAACGATACTGCTCGAAGGTTTGTCGGCTGGCCCCATCGAAAGAGCGGCTCAAATAATCCAGACCCGTGTCCAAGAGGGCTTCCGTGGTCTTTTTATTCAAGGTGGTGGCGTTGGTGGAAAGCAGGACGCGGAGACCTCTTTGCTTGCAGTATTTGATCAAATCGTAGATCTGCGGGTTGAGCAACGGCTCGCCCAGGTACATGGGGGCGACGATCTCCACATACTTCTGCCCTTCATCGATGATCTTTTTGAAGAGCGGCAGATCCATGTCTTTTTCCGCGGGAATGAGCGCTTCCGGTGTGCACATCGGACAGCGCAGGTTGCATTTTGTGGTGGTTTCAATGGTCAAGTCGATCGGCTTGCCGCGGACGATCGCGCGTTTCAGGATGAAATCGTAGAAAAGCTGCAGCCGGTTGAAAAAGGATGTGGCCATCGAGGTCGTCTCACCGAGCCATCTTGCAAAATAGAGGCCGGACTAATTGATGCGGGATGACGCATCGCCGCCGTAGGCCAGGAAATTCCTTTCGATCGCTCGCAGGTATTTCCAGGCCGAGTGGATATTGAACAGCTTGGGCAGCATGCGGATGAATCGGAATTTGCTGCTAAAGAAGGTGAAGTACGCTTTGCGCTGCAACTTCTTTAAGGTCGAGAAATCGAAATTCGGGCTCTTGATCAACGCAATGCTGCCACCGCCGCGGCTGGCGCTGTCGGGATCGAAGAGGCCCTGTTCCTGAACGTACTGGTTGAGCTCCGTGCCCGAATACGGCACGACAATGCTGAACAACGCTTCATCCAAATCGGTCTGCCGAGCATATTGAATCGTCTGCTCGATCTCCTCTTTGGTTTCAAACGGGAAGCCGATCATGAAAAAGCCCAGCGAGTTGATTTTGTGTTTGCGCAGCCAGGAGAATACCTCCATGGTTTTATCGAGGCGGAGGTTTTTCTTGATCAGCTTTTGAATGCGCGGGCTGGCTGATTCAATGGCGATGGCGATGTGATGCGTTCCGGCTTGCGCCAGCTTGCGCACCAATTCCTCATCGAACCGCTCCAGTCGCAGGCCGTTGCCGAATTGCAAGTACAGCTTCATCTCGCTGGCGATGATCAGGTCGCAAATCTTTTTCGCCCGCTCCATGTCCAGATTAAAAATGTCGTCCTCGACCATCAGCTCGCGTATGCCGTATTGGTGATAAAGCAAGCGGATCTCCTCGAGAACGTTTTCCGCGGTCCGGGCGCGGAACTTCTTTCCGAACAAGTCGTGGCAATAGGTGCAGCGCCATGGGCAGCCGCGGCTGGTGAAGATCTGCAAGCAGCGTTTATTTTTGGGCGTATAGCGGGCGGCTTCGAGCCGGAAATAAGCCTCGACGTCGAGCAAGTGATAAGCCGGGAAGGGCAAGGCATCCAAATCCATAATGGACGGGCGCGGGGGATTGATCTGCGCCTGGCCATTCGCCGTGAAAGCCAACCCAAAAACAGAGGTGAAGTTCCCTCCGCGCTCCAGGGCAACCACCAAATCGAGGAAGGTTTCTTCTCCCTCGCCGATCACCACGAAGTCGCAGAAATCGTTCTTGATCACTTCCTCGGTCCGGATTGTAGGATGCTGTCCGCCGAAGACCGTGCGCACGCTGGGATCAATCGCCTTGATGAGTTGGGCCGCCCGGCAGGCCGGTTCGTATTCGACGGTCATGCAGGTCAAGCCCACCAAATCGTAGCGCCGGCCGCCGGCCATTTTATCCCTTAACTTCTGTTCGGCGGCCTCCGTCGAACGCTCCAGTGCCAAATCCAGGATCTCGACGTGATGTTGCTTCAAGCGATCCACAACGGCGCCGATCATGGCCAACCCAATGGGAATGCCCAGAATCATATCCATGAAGGTTGGCTTAGCTCGAACTAATAAAATATTCATAGTGGCCTTATCAGGGGCGATGGGTTTTGCTCCCCTTCTCTTACCTTGCGCCCTTGTCCAGCAAGACGGTGAGGATGGTTTTGAGCAAAATTTTTAAATCCAGCAATAACGACCAGTTATCTATGTACCGCAAGTCCATCTTCATCCACTCGTTGAAATCGATTTCGTTGCGTCCGGAGACTTGCCAGAGGCAGGTGATGCCGGGCGTGACGCTTAAGCGGCGACGCTGCGAGCGAGTGTACTCGCGCACCTCTTCGGGCAACGGCGCCCGCGGACCGACCAAACTCATGTCGCCTTTCAGAACATTATAAAGTTGGGGGAGTTCGTCGATACTGCTCTTGCGTAAAACGCGCCCCAAGGGGGCCACGCGCGGATCCTGGCGCATCTTAAAAACCGGTCCATCCATTTCGTTAAGATGCTTGATCTCCCAGAGCACGTCTTCGGCGCCGTCGATCATAGAACGGAATTTGTATAAGGTTAACGGCCGGCCATAAAGCCCGCAACGTACTTGGCGGTAGATGATCGGTCCTTTAGTTGTCAGCTTCAACAGCGCGGCCACCACGAGCATCAGAGGGGCGGCGGCCGCCAGGAGGACCAATGACAAGCCAAGATCAAGAAGGCGTTTCATGACCAACGCCGGGCTGTAATCGGGCGCCGTCGAGAAGGTGATTAAGGGCACATGGTCCAAGTACCCCATCGACATGCGCGAGATAGACTGTGGAAAGAAATTGGCGACCAAGCGCATGCGGATGCCCTGCGTCTCGCACAGCGGGAATATTTCTTCAAACTTTTCCAAATCCTTCTTATCAGAGGCCACGAAGACGATCTCGTCGATAATGTTCTCCTGAAGGATTTGAGGAATTCTGTTCAACCCGCCCAGCGTGGGTGGATCGGACGGTCTCTGCGGCAGGGCGCAGCCCTCCGAGCGAATATCGGTTTCCGTGGTTATGTATCCAGCCAGGTGCAACCCCCAATCCCGGTAATTCTTGATCAACTCGCCGACCTCGCGCCCGTCGGTATTGCCCGCAACAATTAGTATGGATTTGAAATTATGCTGGTTTTCTTTAAATAGGTGGAGCTTGATCTTGAGCGCCACGCGCTCCAGGAACAACAAGGCAAAATTAGCCCACAAGAACAGGAGGATTAACGGGCGGCTGACATTCATTTTTAGAAGAAACAGCGCAAAGCCAAGCAGAATGCCGCCGAACAGTTCTAGATTTGCCAGCATGCGCAATTGACCAACTATTGAGAGACGAACCAAGGTGTGGTAGAAGTTCATGGAAGAGATCAGGGCCAGCCAAATGGGCATGATGAGCAGCAACAACCCCGTGTAGTGGCTGAGCGGGTAAAGGTCGTGCGCCAGCCAAGGGGTCCAGGTCCGCGGAAGCACCTGGTGCAAATACAAGCGAAGATAGTATGCCGCGACCAGCGACCCACTAGTTAAGAGCAAGTCAATAAAGTACTGCAGGGCGGTATATATCTTTGCTTGCCGAGTAATCATACTTCATTCTTTTTGCGCGCGGTCACGGCAAAGCCCAGTGTGAAGTGCTTATCCTGATCCAGCCGGTCCAGGTAATAACAAAAAACGGGAAGCGCCAGCCCGAAAACGGGGGCCAAAAGCAAGAAAATACCTTTGCGCCAGCCATTCTGAAAAAACGTGAGTAAAGTCACGCAACGCCGGGCCAGCACCCAAAAGAACCCCCCGATCGGTTCCATCCGTTGGATCTCAAAGCCCGCCTCCCCCAGCAAATACTCCAAGCCGTGTGAGGTAAAGCGAAAGTAGTCATAAGGTTTCTGGTGCTCCTCCCAGAGCAAAGGGACAATCATGTGGACCGCTCCGCACGGCCGCAACACGCGGGAGAATTCCCGCAAAACGATTCCGGGCTCCCGTGTATGCTCCAATACCACCACGCACAAGACATGGTCGAAGGCAGCCGTCCTAAATGGTATTTGAGAAAGATCGGCGATCGTATCAATCCGAGAGTAATCCCAGGTCTCGTCTCCGACGGTGTTATCCACGCCCACGTACCGCGCGTTCTCGAAGGCCGAGCGAAATCGTCCTTCGCCGGCCCCCGCGTCCAAGACCCGCTCGTCGACCGAAACCTGAGCGGCCACCGCGGCGGTGAAACGCGCAATATAGTCCTCAAAAGGATCGAGCTTGGCAATTAAAGCTTTGGGCAGCCACTGCTTTGCCAGCCGCAAAACCTGCCGATTCAACACGGGCCTTACATAGATAGGAAATCGCTTTTTCCCCACGGGAGCACTATAGCACATTCGGGGACGGAAAACCTGAAAAAATTAGGTCGAAATTTGAAAAAATTGGACGTGCACTGGGGGAAGGCGCACGGGTCCCGACATGTCGGGATTGCCGAGGTCCTGGGCGGTAGGCGCGGCGCGGACTGCCCCGCTTTTCCGCCTGCCGCTCTTTTTTGGCCGGCGAGCGACAGACCTCGTCCGTGAGGCAACACCGACCGTGTTCACAGACGGTGCCATTAGTCGTTCGAGGCGGGCTCATCCGCCACGCTATAGTCTTAAGGTGAGCTCGGCGGGAGATGAGGGAGGGGCCCGTGGGGTGCGCGCAGCCACCGGCCATCCCGACAAAGTCGGGACCGAAGGATACGCTCGATCACGGCGGCCTCCTCGATGAAGCTGATAATGCACATGCGGCCAGAGCAGTTCGGGCATATCAGGGGATCGACCCCGTACACTTTTTTAATTCTTGAAATCGGACTCGGACTCTGGATCTGGCACGGGGACGCTTTCGGCCGGACCCTTCTGGGCCGGCTTTCGTTTCCCGCGTTGGCGGTTCGAGTACCACCCGTAATAGCGCACCATCTGTTCCCATTTATCGGGAATGTGCGTGCTCAGTCGCGCCAGCCAGTCCAAGGCGGAAAAGGTCTCTATCACCTCTGGACCTTTCTTCTTTTTGCTGCGGTATTGTACGGTCCCGGTCTGTGGATCGTAGGTCATTTAAGGCGCCTTGCGGCGTCCGGCAAGACAGCCCGGGGATGGCATTCAACCCGGCCACGATAATATCGCGACGATGCCGAAACTCCGCCACCATACGATCAACCGCGCTCTGATCGCCGCGCAGCGCCGCCACGCCGGCTATC
>JACOSC010000066.1 GCA_016179055.1 Acidobacteriota bacterium | reverse complement strand
GTCCGAGAGCGGTTATCGTCGATGATTTCAATGGCGACGGCATTCCGGACTTGGCGGTGGCCAATGAGCAATCGAACAACGTCGCTATTTTGCTCGGCCGCGGCGATGGAAGCTTCTTAGAGCCTCAATTCTTTGGGGTGGCGAGTCACCCTCTCTCACTCATCCTGGGAGATTTCAACGGCGATGGCCTGCCGGATTTGGCGGTGCCTAGTACCAGTTCACACAGTGTAACAGTCCTGATAAATAATAGACCCTGACTATCGATGCGATTGTTTCTTGTGGTGATCTTATTCATGTGTGCACTGTATTGTAATTTGTAATCAGGAAAAAAGCTTAAGTGTGTTGAAGAGTAAGGGGAGACCGGAATGGTCTCCCCTTAAAGTGATCATCAGAATTTATCGTACTCGGGCGGTCGATAAAGGGCGTGTAGCCGCCGCGTTAAAGGAAGTATTGCCAGTGAGGTAAGCTTCAGAATAAATCTTACCACAAAGACACAAAGGCACTAAGCTCACAAAACCATTCGCTTAATTCCATCCTTGATTAACGGAACGTTGAAATTGACAAGCCAACCAAGCCGCTCACCCGTTAGCTTGAGATAGGTTAAAAGTTGCGCTTCAAAAAGAGGATTGATTTTCTCCACTGCCTTGAGTTCCACAATCACACGTTGATCCACAACCCTATCTAATCGTAATCCTGCATCCAGGCGTATCGCTTCGTAAACTACGGGAAGTGTAAACTGGCGCTCGACCTTCATACCCCGTTTTTCTGACTCGTCGGCCAGGCAAACTTCATAGACAGATTCGAGCAATCCTGATCCCAGCGAACTGTTAACTTAAACGCGGCTTCTATGATTACTTTGGCAACCCTCTCCGTTTCACGTGGTATTGGCTCAAACGTTTTCATCTTGGTGTCTTCGTGTCTTTGCGGTTAAATGAATCCTACCATAAATATACAAAACCTCTGGACGGCGCTGGGGATCAGATCGGTACGGCGACAATTTCCGTTTGGATCGGCCGGCCGGCCACGAGCACTTCGCGCTCGCCCATATACACATCGATCTCGCTGCGAATGCCAAATTCGGGCAGATAGACGCCGGGCTCGATGGAGAAGGCAGTACGGGGCAGCAGCCGGCGCTCGTCGCGCGTTTCCAGATTGTCAATATTGGCGCCGTTGCCGTGAACTTCTAGTCCGATCGAGTGACCGGTACGATGAATAAAGTATTCGCCGTAACCCCGGGCGCTGATGTAACGACGGGCCACATCATCAACTTGCCAGCCGTAAATTTCTCGGCCTGCGGCGACTGACTGCTCAACGAAGGCGAGCGCCGCGTCGCGGCCGCCCCGCACAATATCAAAAATCTTTTGTGGCTCGGCGGGAATGGTCTCACCCAAAAAACCGGTCCAGGTAATGTCGGCATAGACCGCCGCCTCCCGTGTCGGCTTGGCCCATATGTCAAGCAGAACAAGATCGCCGGCGCGAATCTCCGAGTGCCGCTCGCTCGTCGGCTGGTAATGGGGATTTCCGCTGTGCTCATTGACAGCGACGATAGGCGGCGAGCTGGTCATCATGCCATGGTCCTGGTAACAACGCATGATAAACTGTTGAACGTCGTACTCGGTCGTGGGCTGCTGGGCCCGCAAGCGGCGTTTTATTTCATCAAAGGCGAGGAAAACGATACGGTGCAGGGCCTCGGCCGCCTCCACGTGGCCGGCCAATTGCGCGTCGGTCCAAGTGCTCTCAAACTGCGAGACCATATCGGCGGATGAGACGACCTTTACGCCGAGAGCGGAGATTAATTCAACGGTGCCGGCATCGACCCGCGAAATATAGGGGATGGCGTTTTTGGGGGAGTACTGCATGGCGACCTGCCGCATTCCGGACAATGCCTCTCTGAGTTTTTGCTCCAACTCACGCCAGCCGACGTAAGCCAGTTTGCGACCGGGGAGCGAATCCAGCGCCTCCATTTCAATCCGATGGACAATCTTGATAGGATCGCCCTGGCTGGGAATCAGATAGAACCAGCGGCGGCTGACCAAGTGGCCGCACGTCAACCCTAACAGGTTTTGCGCAATCGGATCATTGTCATGAAAATAGTAGAAGAGCCAGCCGTCGACTTGGCTGTCCCGTAGCGCCTGTTGTACCAAGTTTATATTTATCATCGTGGGCTCCTTTCACCGATTGCAGAGGGTTGCTTCCGCATGCCTGGACAAAGGTCATTATTCCGATGCCGGGCGGATTTTTCCTTATCACGCCGGCGCCCGATCGCTTCGGCATTCCGTGACGTCTTCACTCATAGGGGCATTTGTTCTCGTAAATAATCGCGCACTTTTTGCATATCTTCCCAGACCAGCCGCTTGTCTGCCGGGTTGCGCAGCAGGTAAGCCGGATGGAAAGTCGGTATCAATTTATAGCCATGAAAATAAAAAAATCGGCCCCGCAAAGAGCTTATGCTCTCCTTGGTCTTCAATAGAGCCTGCGTGGCGGTAGCGCCGAGCGCGCAGATCAGCCGCGGGCGAATGGCCTTAACCTGACGCAGCAGAAAAGGATGGCAAGGCTCGACTTCGTCAGCTTCGGGCTTGCGATTCTGCGGCGGCCGGCACTTGATTACGTTAGTGATATATACCGCTTCCCGTGTTAGTTGTATGGCTTCCAGAATCTTGGTGAGAAGTTGCCCGGCGCGGCCGACAAAAGGCAGGCCTTGGTCGTCCTCGTCGGCGCCTGGTCCCTCGCCAATCAGCATCAGTTCGGCCCGCGGTGCGCCGCATCCAAAAACAATCGTTTTACGCTTCTCGCAGAGCCGGCAGCGTCGGCATTCGCCGAGGTCCAGCCGTATCTTCTCCAGTGTGTCGTTGGCGGGCAATAGTTCCATAGCCGTGTGTGGTTTCATGGGAGTCACTTTCGTTTCCATTTCAAATAAGGCGCGGGCTGGCAGGGTAGCCGGAGTCGGATCACTTAATACCCGAGCCGACAAAGGGCCATTTGCCAGGGTTTCACCGGAACTCATGAGATGGGCCGCAGGGGGAGCGGGCACCACGGGCGGTGTATTGGCCGATGGGGACAGTGTCGGTCGAGCGCCTGCGTCTGCCTCAGGGGAGTGAACTGGAGATTCGCTTGGCCATTCACCCACCACCTCAGCGGAAACGATGGGCCGACCGGCTTCCACGCTGGTTAATAAACGCTGCCACGCGCCGCTCAGCTTCGCCGGATCAGGCAGCCGGCTCTCCCCAGCGATGGTTTCAACGCCCAGCAACTTGAGAAACCGCATTTGTTCGACGATCTGCTCCAGTAATTCTGCCATTTCTTCGCGCTTCATAAAATTATGCTTGTACCCATCAGAAAACAATATCCCACTAGGCGGGTGTGATTTAGGTACGATGTAAGCTCAGTAGGAGCGACATGTTTATAGCAGGTGCTTCTAGTTTTAAGACCCAAGCCCCGTGGGGGCGACATGTGAACCATCACGACTGACCACATATCGCTCCTACGGAGCTTCAGACCTCCTTCTGGGTACACTTGGCTATAAACATGCCGCCCCTACGGGGCTGATACTTATCCCGATCTGATGATAATTTCCATGTGGTCGAGTACATCGATGGAAATCACACACAGGCTAGACTCCGAGCTGATCGAGTACCGCCGGATTGTTTCGCCACTTCCCTTCGACTTTGATATACAACTCCAAGAAGACGTGCGCCTCCAGAAAGCTTTCAATTTCGTGACGCGCCGCCGTCCCCGTCTTCTTTATCATCGCCCCGGCGTGCCCCAATAGGATGGCCCGTTGCGAGGGCTTTTCGACAAATACCGTGGCGGCAATGCGCATACGTTTCTTGGTTTGGCGCTCCGCTTCGTCGAACAGATCGATTCTAACGGCCGTTGAATAAGGCAGCTCTGCGCGCGTATGGGCCAATACTTTCTCTCGTATCAGCTCGGCCACGATAAATCGTTCCGTGCGATCGGTCAAGTACTCGCTGGGAAAGAGCGGCTCACCTTCGGGCAAGGCCTCAAAAATTTTATCAATTACCGATCCCAGATATTCGCCGTGCAGAGCCGAGATGGGAAGAAATTCCAAAAAAGCATAAGCCTGCCGGTAGCGCTCAATGATCGGCAAGATCAAGGGCTTTTTAATCAGATCAATCTTATTGAGCAGGAGTATGGACTTGCGCTTCGCCTGGCCAATAAGGTCGATGACAAATTTATCGCCATGGCCAAATTTCTCAGTGACGTCGATCATCAGCAAAAGTAGATCGACTTGGCTAAGCGAATCGTAGATGATATGCATCATTCGGCGATTCATGGCATAGGCGGGACGATGCACGCCCGGCGTGTCGACCAGCGCAATTTGCCCTCTCGCTTCGGTATAGACTCCCAGTATACGGTGCCGCGTGGTCTGGGGTTTATCGGAGACAATCGACAGCTTTTGCCCGACCAGTCGGTTAATCAGCGTTGACTTGCCGACGTTGGGTCGCCCGATAATCGCTACATAGCCTGACTTCATGGTTCTGTCTCTCGCCGTCGAGGGCGCCGGTAGGGCGCGGATTTCAGCCCAATCATGCCTACACGGTTTGGGGCGCCGAGCTCCGGCGCCGTTGCAGCAAACGCTCAATACGGTCCAGTATACAGACGGCTACCTCGCGTTTGGAGCGCCGCGAAACCTGGTCAACCTCACCGGCGCGGTCAATTAAAATGACTGCGTTGTTATCGCTATCAAACCCGCTCTGCGTTCCGGACACGTCATTGGCCACGATTAAGTCGAGATCTTTTTCCAATAATTTCTTGCGGGCGTTTTCCATCACGGCTTCCGTTTCGGCGGCGAATCCTACCACAAGCTGGTCACGCTTGACTCGCATGACCTCCCGTAGAATATCCAGGGTAGGCTCCAGGCGAATTTCCGTGAAGGGCAAATCCTTCTTAATTTTTTGGGGGCGCGTCTGCGCCGGGCGAAAATCCGCTACCGCGGCGGCTTTAATCAAGATACTGTTTTCCGGCAATTGATCAAGAACGGCTCTGAGCATTTGTTCGGCGGAACGAACGGCGATGCGCTGGGCCAGCGGCGGCGGCGCGAGCGACGTGGGACCGCTAATCAGCGTAACCTGCGCGCCTCGTGCGACGGCTTCCTCCGCCAGCGTGTATCCCATCTTTCCGCTGGAACGATTGGAAATAAATCGCGTCGGGTCAATATCCTCGCACGTAGGGCCCGCCGTAATCAGCACGCGCTCGCCCGCCAAGGCGCGCCGACGCCCCAGTATACGCCGCGCCGCGGCGACTACCGTTTCCACGTCCGCCAGACGACCTTGGCCCTCCATGCCGCAGGCCAAGTAGCCGGCGCCGGGCTCAACAAAATGGACACCGCGGTCTTTGAGTGCCTGGACATTTGCTTGTACGGCCGGGTGATTCCACATTTCAACGTTCATCGCCGGCGCCAGCAAGCAAGGCGCCGGTGTCGCCAGATATAAGGTCGTAAGGAAATCATCGGCGATGCCGTGATGGAACTTACCCAGCACATTGGCTGTGGCCGGAGCGACGATCAGCAGATCAATGGCTTGAGCCAAAGCAATGTGTTCAATTTCCAGGTGGGCTTGCAGAGGCGTCTCGGCCTTGGTCGGAGCAAACATATCGGTAATAACCTTATGGCCCGATAAGGCCTCAAAAGTCAGCGGCGCAATAAATTCCTGGGCGTGGCGGGTCATAATCACCCAAACCTCGACCCCCTCTCTTTGCAGGCCGCGCACAATCTCCGCCGATTTATAAGCGCCGATACAGCCGGTAACCCCCAGGGCCACTTTCATCATGTTCCCTGCTCCTCCTTAAGGCACCAGGCTCTGCAAGAGACTTTGCGCGCAATGCTCACGCGCCGAACGCCGGCACCGCTGCGCAATTACAATCGATTTCAGCTCGAGCTGGGCTTGCGCCAGGTCATCATTGACCACTAGGTATTCATATTGATCGTAGGCCGACAGCTCCGCTTTGGCCATGGCCATACGGCGTCGTATGGTCTCTTCCGAATCCAGGTTACGATCGACGATCCGTTGCATCAGCGTCTGAAAGGTCGGCGGAAAAATAAAAACCAGCAGGGCGTTGTCGCACTTTCGACGCAGCGAACGGGCGCCCTGTACGTCTATGTCCATGATAATATCGCAGCCGTTGGCCAGCATGGCCTCGGTGGCCGGGCGGTGAGTGCCATAGTAATTTCCATAGACCTGGGCCCACTCCAGGAACGCGTCGGCGGCAATCATGCGCTGAAATTCATCGACTCCGACAAAAAAATAATCGAGGCCCGGACGCTCGCCGGCACGCGGCGGCCGGCTGGTGTAAGAAACGGAATAGCGTAAATTGGGAATCTCCGCTATCGCCCATTTGGCGAGCGTAGTTTTGCCGGCGCCCGACGGCCCCGAGACGACGAAGAGCGTGCCCGTGCTGGACATAATTTTGTGATCTTCACCCTGTAGTAGTTGAGGAATGGCCGCGCCGCCCATCGAGCGCCCGCCTCATTCTATATTTTGAATTTGCTCGCGGATTTTTTCGATCTCAGCCTTGATCAGCACGCCGGCCTCAGAAATTAGAACACCACCCGCCTTAGCTAGAATGGTGGTGATCTCGCGGTTCATCTCTTGCAGCAGGAAGTCAATTTGTTTTCCGATTTCTTGATCGGACTGCAACAAATCCCGTACCTTTTGCGTATGGCTGCGCAAACGGAGAATCTCCTCGGCAATATCGCTGCGCTCGGCGTGATAAGCCGCTTCCTGTATCAGCCGAGTGTCATCCAACTCCATATGCTCGGAGAGCTCCCGTATGCGCTGCATGAGTTTGTTTCGGTAGTAAGCGAACATTTTCCCTTCTTCCGCTTCGATCTGGTGCACGCGCTGGACGATGCCGTCGAGCCGTGGCTGTATATCGCTGTGCAGTATGCGACCCTCTTCGGACCGAGATTGCTTCAGCGTGCGCAGCGCCTCGCACATAGCCTTTTCCAAATGTTCCGTGAAATCCCTACTGAAATCCGGCTTGTCATTGCGGGCGACGATAACTCCCGGAAGCTGCGCGATCGTGCTTACCGACAGATCGCCGCCGAGACCCAGTTCATCCTTGATTTGCTTGAAAATCGACACATAGTGCCGGACCATATCGGCATTGACTTCCACATTCTCGAGCTTGTTGGTTTCCAAAGTGCAATTCACATCGGCGCGGCCGCGCGCCAGCTCTTTCTTGATTCGGCGCTTTATATCCAGTTCCAAGTCAGGATATTCCTTGGGCAGATGAACGTGGACTTCCTGATACCGACTGTTTAAGGTTCGAATCTCAACGACTACTTTACAGACGTCATTTTGTGACGACCCCCGGCCGTATCCAGTCATGCTGTTGACCATAGCACTAGTTCTCCATTGCGTATAGCGACGTCGGAAAGGACCCGAAGCGTGTGGCTATTACGTTCTAACCGCGATCTCCTGCTTCAAGTTCCTGTTCGGAAAACTGAAGATCGTACAACTTCCGGTAGATTCCCTCTCGCGCCATGAGGAAGCGGTGAGATCCCACTTCTTTAATTTCGCCGTCTTCCAAAACCACAATTACATCGGCCTGCCGGATCGTCGATAATCTATGCGCAATCACGAAGGTCGTCCGTCCGCGCATCAAGTTGGCCAAGGCGGCTTGCACCAGCTTTTCCGACTCCGAATCCAGCGCCGAGGTCGCTTCATCCAAAATCAATATCGGCGAGTTCTTAAGGATCGCGCGCGCGATTGAAAGTCGCTGCCGCTCTCCACCCGACAATCTCTGGCCTCGTTCACCGATTAATGTATCATATCCCTGCGGCAATTGCATGACGAAATCATGGGCCTTCGCCGCTTGGGCCGCTTCAATAACCTCGTTTTCTAGGGCATACGGCCGGCCGTAAAGAATGTTGTTGCGCGCCGTATCGTTAAATAGGAACGTTTCCTGAGTCACCAAGCTGATCTGTGCCCGCAACGACGACAAGGTGACTTTGCGTATATCCAGGCCATCGATCGACAGCGAGCCCTCGGTAATATCGTAGAAGCGCGGTAGCAAATTGACAAAGGTGGTTTTTCCGGCGCCGCTGCTGCCGGCCAGGGCCACCACTTGACCGGCGGTTACTTTCAAGTTGATGTCTTTGAGCACGGCGGCCGTATCCGTATGACGATCATAAATGAAGGACAAGTTTTCAAAGGCGATTTCTCGGCGAATCGGGGGCAACGGCACCGCCCCCGGCTGCTCCAAAACTTCGCGGTGGGTTTCCAAGGTGGCAAAGACGCGGGCCGCCGCGGCAAAGGCTTGCTGAAACTGAACGTGAATCCGACTCAATTTGCGGATCGGATCGTACATGCGGAATAGAGCAAATAAGAAGGCGCTAAACGCGCCCAGCGTTAGGAGCTGCGCACCCTTCACCGTCGCAATATGCTGGTGGGCGTACAAGAGCAGCGGCACGAAACAAACGACGCCCAGGAACTCCATCAGCGGCGAGCTGACAAACATGATCCGGGCGGCCCGCAAATTGGATGCGAACAAGCGGCCGGTGACCGCAAGGAACTTCCGCACTTCGACGTCTTCCATGCCAAAGGCCTTCACGATGCGTTGCCCGGTAATCGTTTCCTGCAAAACGCCGGCAAGGGCGGCTATATGCTCCTGGCTCTGCCCGCTGGCCCGTCGTATGCGCCGGCCCAGCGTGATCGTGGTCAGCAGCGCCAACGGGGCGATAGTCAGCGACAGCAGGGTCAAGCGCCAATCCACATAGAGCACATAGGCTATGAGCGCCAGCAATAGGACTACTTCGCGCACGAACTCCGCCAGGGTAACGGACACGGCTTCTTGCAAGCGGTCAATATCGCTGATCACGTTGGACATCAACCGCCCGGTGGGAGTGGCGGAAAAGAACGCGACCGATTGTCGCATAATATGCTGGTAGACGGCGTTGCGCAAGCGCATGGTCACGCTTTGGCCGACGTAGCTCATCCAAAAATTAGATAAATAAAGGCAGAGACACTTGCAAAACGTTATGAGCAACAACGCGCCGGCGATGCGCGCTAAGAGGTTGTCGGGCGTCAGGCCCAGTCCTTTATAAACGAAAAGGAACTTACCGTGGGCCGCGATAGGGTGGTTGGGCAAGTGCGGCGTCAGTACGTCGTCAAACAACGGAGCGACCAGGGAGGTGAGCAGTATCTCCATACCGCCGGCCAGAGCCAATAAGAGCAATGCGCCGAGCAGTGTCATAAAGTAGGGCTTGAGGTACGGAATCAGTTTCTGGAAATCCTTCATTAATTCAATCCGTATACAATTTTGAGCGGCCCGGCGCATGGGAAGCAGTACGCGGCCACTCATTCGTCGACTGTTTTAAAGAGCTTAAATAATAGTACGATGGGAGAGGTCTGTCAAACCGGAGCGGTCTATAGGCTCCCGTCAGACGCTGCGGACCGGACATTTGATACGAAAAAATCTGAACAAACGAGCCAGGTTTTCTAAGCCTCGCCAGCCCCAAGCTTCCCGATAATTCATGAGTCCTTTGTGGCTTGGTAGCTAAATGGCTTTCTTGATGTTCTCCACCCGCGCCGGTTTACGGTCGGAGACTTCGCTGGACACTCACCAAGAAATAGGAAGTGTGGCCGAGAGGCTGTAGCGATGGAAGTCGCTTATTGCCAGGTTTCGGCTTGGTCGTCGCTGACATAGACGCCGGCCCCGCCCGTCGCTAGTGTAGTGTCCCGTAAATAGCTAGACATATCACTCTTCCCGTTTACGGCGGGGGGGCTGCGTGCAACCCGGCTGGATGGACTCCAGTTTCGCCCTGGCTCGCTCGATCTTTCGCAGGATGTCCTCCAACTGGGCCG
>JACOSC010000065.1 GCA_016179055.1 Acidobacteriota bacterium | reverse complement strand
TTATACACTAATAAATCACAAAGTAAAGGGAAAAATTAAAATATATTCAATAAATTAGTGACTACACATTTAGGGCTAAAAAGGGGCAAACCCCTTACTTTTTCAACGCTTACCTAAAAAGAGGTGGGTGAAGATCCGATAGAACCTACTGAATCGCAGCGGCCAAACTAGGAGAACAGCGGCGAGGCAAGCGCTCATCCACCAACCAACATGCGACGGCAAATGGCCAGGGCGGCGGCGGCAAAGGGCGTGGCGACCAAAGGGTCGTCCTCTTTGGCGTCCGTGTATCTATTAATCCATGAGCCATTCGCCTGCTGGCGAGCAATTAACTCGGCGGCCAGCGCCGCCGGCCAGAGCAGTCGGCCTTTGCTAGTCACAATTTCGCGCAACCCCAGATGCATAAAAGCATGCGAAACCGACCAAACGTAATAGTAATAGTAAGCATCCCGAAACACTTCACGGTCAGAGCTGAAGTTTCCGGGGTTGGTATGGACGGCAAAGTTTTGCTCCAGCCACTGACGGGCGGCCATTACGCGCGGGTGATCGGCGGCGAGGCCGCCGTGCCGCAAGGCGCGCACGCCATCCGCCGTCATACTACCGTAAGAGGAGAAACGCCGACGGCCAAGACGGTCCTTCCCGGCGAGTCCAGCCTTGTTTTTTATTAGATCATTAGGAGCAAAGAAGAAGCCGCCATCATCAAAGTCGTGATCGACTTCGTCAGGATCTTCAGTGTAATTTTGACACCGCTTGACGAAGGTAAGAATCTTTTGGTAGGAGGGGTCCGCCGCCGGCGTGTCAGCGGCCCGCAAAGCGCCGAGCGCGAAAACGGTCGAGGAAAGATTCGCCGCCGCCAACCCATTCTTTGATGAGCCGAGTTCGGTTTTGCGGGGAAGGCCAATAGCATAACCCCAGCCGCCGTACTCAGGGTCTGACGCTTCCCAACCGAGGGCTTCCGTAAGCTGACGCTCCTTAACATAAGCTAGCCATGCCATCTGCGCTTGGCGATGCCTTTCGCTAGGAGCCCCCAGAGCGAGCGCCCAACTGGCTCCGGCCGCCGTGTAAACCGGATAAGGGAATCCTCCGCCAGTCCCATTAACGCTTCCGTCACTTCCTACGAGGGCTATCAGATATTCTGTTCCTTTTTGAAAAGCGTCTTGGAATTTTTCCCGGGTCTGGGGAAGAAAGAACAGACTACTCAGAACCAGAGGCGTCAGGGAGGGTCCATCCCGCATGATACCGTAGGTAGCGGAGCGCCATGCGCCGTCGCTGGACTGCGCCTTCACCAAAAACTGCGCCGCCGAAGCCGATGCGGCGTCGATTGTTTCCAAAATGGATTTCTTGGCGGCGCCGTCTTCGCCGGCGTCATTTCGAGAAAAACGCGGCTGGCAGGTTACGGCCGTCAGCCCCAGCACTAGACAAAACAGGCGCGTACAAGTGCGTCGTAGTGGCATAAACTCGGATTCCGTTGCATAATCGTTAAACGACTGTAACCCTTCTTTATCCTAACACAGACCAGCCGTAACCAACCCGGTAATCATGCAAGTGATTTCTGACGGAATAGCGTTCATCGGCGTCGAATCTTCGCGGCGACCGGCAAGGGGGCGCGATCCACGGTCAAAGTCATCAGCGCCGCCGCCGTGCAAAAATTACGTCCGGTGATGCAATGATGCCCGCTCCAACTGCCATCGCGGTTTTGTACGCGACTCAAGTTGGCGGCCATCGTCTTATACCACTTCTGCCATTCCTCGCCACCTTTGGCCAATAGGCTCTCGCCTATGCTCAAATAGCTCAAGTATTCTTCTCCGCCATTAGAACCAAAGCCGGCGACAAACTGGGGATCGTCTAATTGGGCGACGAGTGCGGTGCGCGCCCTCCCCAAGTCCACTTTATTGCGATCTATATCTTTCAGCTTGTTCTCAAGCGCCGCCCGCTTCGGCGAAGCGGAAGGCAGCGTGCCGAGCTCCCGCTGCAGTTCCTGCTCTTTCTGGAGATTGGTATTGGCGGAATCTTGCATCGCGCCGACAGTGGCGGCGCTGGAGTAGAGACGAACGCCGGCTGAGCCTGCCCCCGCCGCCACCCTGGCGGTGGATGGGTCAACTTGGCCGCGGGCGTTTTTCTCCACCCGCTCACGGACCTTTTCAGTGACCTGCGCTCCTTCTTGCGCGGCGCGATTGATAGCTTTGCCGGCCAGCCCCTGGGCGAGAACCGGCGCCCACCCTTCATTGGACCAAGTGCCGTTCTCTTTTTGATTCCTTTCGATCTTGTCCATGACCTTGTCCAGGGCGACGATGACACGGCGCTTGCTAGACTCATCCGGCATATGATTGCGGACCTCGGCCAAGACCAGTGCGGCCAGAAAAGTATCAACATAGGGTCCGAGCTTACTCTGCACTCTCGTCCCCCGTATATCGGTTATGTAGAGAGACTTGGCATCGGAACGTTCGACTTCTCGTACAATAAAATCGACGCCTCTCCGTATGTTTTCCCGATACTCCCCGCGGCTGGCCGTGCTGCCGGAACGGATCAAGGCCAGCGTCGCCATGCCGGTGTCCGCGACGTTGGCGGTATCCTTAAGATGAGACAAAGTGCCACCCATGTGCTGAGACTCCTCGCCTTGGCCCCATCCGCCGCTATTTTGCTGATGGGCCACCAGCCAAGACAAACCCTTGTTGACGTTCTCACTCAGTGGTTTCAGTGACGTTGTCGAATCGTAAGTGGAGGACCTAGCGGAAGCCGTGTTTTCATTGGCCCGCGCGTTGATCCGATGATTTCCGGCCATGGCAACCAGCAGGGCCGCCATGCCTACCAAACCAATATACTTTTTCATATACGTCTCCTGTGCTGCAAGGCTCACGCCTCTTAAGTTATTGTCACGCCATTGCGGAATGCGAACATCTATCGAAACTCTTCAGGGCGGTCGCCGACCGGTCCCCGAAGGGGACCTTGTTAATAGCCGTGGGTGGCGCCCCGCGCCACCCACGGAATGCCATCACCCCCAGTTGGACCCTGAAAGGGTCCCCGTAGGGTCCGATGTTGGCGGGCGACTGCGACCCTTTCAGGGTCGGCTCGCGCCGGTGTTACGGTCCGGGGGTGGCGTTTCGCCACCCCCGGCTATTAACAGTGTCCCCTTCAGGGACCAGACACCGTAGGGCTATCTTTGGTCGATAGGCTCATCAGCGGACCCCCTTGAACAGTTACCATGAATCTGTAGGCGCCAGACGTCTTTTAACTCGGAGCCCCTGACTCCATCCGCCGGACTTTTCTTTCGTCGCTTGTTCTACGTCTGGAGTCGGAGGGCAGGTGCCTGGTGCAGAGTGTTGAACTCGACGTATGGTCAGTTTATTGACCCTAAGGTGTGCGATCCACCTCGTGGGGCCAATCGGTCAGCCGTACGTGATGGTTTAGACAAACGCGCCTAAGATTTTGTTCCGACCGGAAAAATCTAAGCGAGAGATAAGATCGGCGCTCCGCGCGAATAATAAGAGAGTCCGCCGCGGACAATAATGTTCAAACTGAGGGGGCTCGTTTCATACCGATCCGTTCTCCCTTCCCTTCCCTTCTTGCAATTCAAACGGGGTCTCAGTACCATTAGCCTGGCACTCAAAGAAAATGGGAGTAACGTACATGAGAAAATTGCGCGTGGGTATTTTGGGGGCGACCGGCGCCGTCGGCCAGCACATGGTGATAGCGCTGCAGAGGCATCCTTGGTTCGAAATCACCGAGGTGGCGGCGTCGGACCGGTCGGTTGGTTTCGCGTATGCCGAACGAGTGGCCTGGCGAATGTCCGAACCTATTCCGGAGCCCGTGGGCCGGCTCCGAATAAAGGAGTGTGCGCCGCCGCTGGAATGCGATTTCGTGCTCGCCGCGCTTTCGGCGGAGCTGGCCAAGAACGTGGAGTATGAGTTTGCCGCAGCCGGTTGCCCAGTGGTAAGCAATTCCAGTTACTATCGTATGCACGAGCGGGTGCCCTTGGTCATCCCTGAGATTAATGCGGATCATTTGCGTATACTGCCGCATCAACAAAAGGCCGAAAGCTTCGGGCGGGGTTTCATCGTAACCAATCCCAATTGCACGACCATTGGCCTTTGCCTGCCGCTGGCGCCGCTGCATAGAAGGTTCGGACTGGAAAAGGTTTTTATTACCTCGATGCAGGCTATATCGGGCGCCGGTTATACCGGTTTGCATGCTCTCGATATTTTTGATAACGTGCTGCCGCACATCGACGGCGAAGAACCCAAAGTGGTGGACGAGCCCAAAAAGATTCTCGGGAAGTTGCACGGGGATGCTTGGGTTCATGAAGAGTTTGCCGTCAGCGCCCAATGTAATCGCGTACCGGTTGAAGATGGCCACACGATTTGTGTTTCCGTCGGATTAAGAAACAAGCCGTCACTGGAAGAGGTAAAGGCTGCCATGCGAGAATTTCGCGGTTTGCCGCAAGAGGTTTCCCTGCCCACGGCGCCGGCTTATCCCGTTATCGTTTCCGATGAGAACAACCGGCCGCAGCCACGACTTGACCTCCGGGCCGGCGGCGGTATGACCTGTGTCGTCGGCCGTCTGCGGCCTTGCGAAATATTGGACTATAAATTTGTCACTCTTTCGCACAACCTGATCCGCGGCGCCGCCGGCGCTGCTCTCCTCAACGCCGAGCTGCTATACCAACAAGGCTATTTACGCTGACTCCCACCAAAGTGGACGGCGATGGCGCGCTCGACCGGCCACGCGTTTTCGTCGCCTTGGATCACGTTCTCGCCCCGACGAGAATGCCGTTGTATTACGAAAAGCTTTCGTTTCGTTAAAGGGCGCCATCCATAAAACTCCAAGTGACTTCATGTCTGACTTCAAGTAATTATCCGCCTACGATAATTGGTAACTACTTAGCCCCTTACCCAAACTTTTGCGTTAATCTTAACGCTGGATAAACCGGCCATGTAGCGGCCTCTGGAGTTTGGACATTTGTAGGGAGTGGGGTAAGGCTTACAATCCTAAGCTCCGAAGGAGCGATCTGTAATAGCCAGGGGCAAGCGAAGCGCAGCCCCTGGAAAGAAAGCGTCCTAAGCCCGCAAGCCCTGAAAGGGCGCACTAATGACGATCAAAACATACACCAGCGCCATGCGTTTCAGTATGAGCGGCACGTCTTGTGCCGGAAATACGAGGCCGGATTGGATGAGCGTTATGTCTGGGATTGAGGTCAGTAGTTTCGCAGAAGGGTATCACGCCCTTTCAGGGCTTATAACTTCTATAGTCTTACATACCAGGGGCGGCGCGCTGCGCGCTCTGCCCCTGGCTATTATATAACGCTCCTACGGAGCTAAGAGAACAAGCTTCGGGCTATGGCGGGGCGTCGCGAGGCTGCGGTAAATGTTCAAACTTCAGTGGCCGCGTAGCGGCCTAATGACTATAGCCGTGCCGTTCAAGGCACGGTAGGACCAGCGGCGGAAATCCCTTTCGTCCCGACGCTGTCGGGACGATTGAACCGCAGCCACGGGATAAAAATTATGACCAATACCTACACGTCACTCTACGACCCCTTCGTCTTCAATACCATAAATCGTACCGGATACCTAAAACAGGAGAGCCAACAATGGGTCTGAGCGTACTTCGCCGGGGTCGCGCGTGCGCACTATATCTTTCAAGAAAAGGTTTTTGGGAAAGCGGCACAGGCGTCCCGCCGCGACGGCGTCTGGGCAAGAAGCCTTTCCCACCTTCCGGGTTGTCGCGAGGTGCGCACTCGGTCGCTACCGCTCCCGGTTCTGTATCCGTTTAGCAGTTACGATAATTGAAACATTTCTCCCGCCGGCTTCGTAATAGGGGCGGCTTTATGATATTATACGGGAGAAAATGACTTAAATCTTGGGAGGCAGGATGAGCAGGAAAAAGAAGATCCTGATCGGCGTCATTGTAGGCGTTCTGGTAATCGGCATCGTTACCGCCAGTCTCAACTATAATCGTACGGAAAAAACCACGGTGCAGACCGGGCGTGTGGAGCGCAAGGAACTGCTGGAATCCCGTGTGAATGCCTCCGGAGAAATTCGTGCTAAGGAAACGGTCGACATTCAGGCCGAGGTGCCCGGGATCATCGTTGAATTAAATGTTCGGGAAGGCGACCGGGTGAAGCAGGGGGACGTCCTTTTGCGGCTGGATCCCATACAAAGCAGGTCCGAAGCTGAAGCCGCCGCCGCCAATGTTAATGCTTTTTTAGCCGAAACCAGCCAACAACAAATGCAGATCGCCAACGCGGAGAATAATCATGAACGGGACAAGGCCGGCTTGCTTACCGCCAAAGCCGACCTGGAACAGGCCCGTGTCCAACACCTCCGCGCTAAAGGAACGCACGATCGCAAAATGCAGCTTTACGAGGAGAACTTGCTCTCTCGCGAAGAATACGAGTTGGCCAGAGCGGATTGGAACGCCACTCAATCCGTCTTAGCGGCCGCGCAAGCGCGCGTGAATCAAGCTGAAATTCAAATCAAAACTTCCGCTCTTCAAATTGAACAAATGCGGGCGATGACCAGGGCGGTGCAAAGCCGTCTAAATGGCGCTAAAGCGTCGCAGGCCCGGGCCCTTGATGTGTACCGCAAAACGACCATATACTCGCCGCTCACCGGCATCATCACCAAGCTGAACGTTGAAAAAGGCGAGCGGGCTATCCCTGGAATCCAAAGCGATCCTCGCGCGACACTCATGACCATTGCCGACATGTCCGTCGTGCAGGTGGATTTGAAAGTGGATGAAACCGACGTGGTCGGCATTTCTTTGGGGGACAAGGCCAAGGTAAAGGTCGACGCCCTGCCGGAAAAAGCCATTGAAGCCGAAGTCATCGAGATCGGAAACAGCCCGATGAACAAGAGCAGTACCTCCCTGACGAACACCCAGGAAGCTAAGGATTTCAAAGTCAGGATCCAACTCAAAGAGCCACCGACTGAATTGCGCCCAGGCTTGTCGGCCACGGCGGACATCACCACTAAAGTCAAGAATAATGTGATCACCGCGCCGCTGCAAGCGATTACCGTACGCGAACTGCCGATCGATGCCCAAGGTAATCACATTCCGCCGGATCCTGCCGCGCTTAAGAAGAAAAACGAACGCAAAGGGTTCAGTTTCTTCGGCGGCTCGAGCCCAAAGGGTGTAACCTCGGCCAGCAAGGACAAAGACAAGAAGATAAAGAAGAAGGAATTCGAGGGCGTTTTCGCTATTAACAAGGACAACTCTGCGCAGTTTCGGCCGGTAAAGACCGGCATCAAAGGCGAGACGGAAATCGAGATGCTGAAAGGTCTCAGCGAAGGCGAGGAAATCATCACCGGCAGTTACAAGACGCTACGCACCATTGAGGATGGCACTCCGGTAAAAATTGACAACACCGCCAACAAGGGCGATCAAGACAAGAAGGAGAAATAAGCAGGTATCGGGCAGCCCACGCGCAGCGGCACGGTTTATTCCTTCAAATTCCAGTGAGCTTGATTAGCTGCGTTCTGCCAACGCGTGTTTAGTAACCCTGAAAATCATCGGCGGCGGTGAAGAGGTTCACTAGGACGACGCCATTCGTCAATCTTCCACGCCTGAATAAATTCTGCCGCGGAATGCCGTTGTTGATTAGGCGGCGCTCCCCGTAAGGTCTCCTTCACAGCCAGGATAACTACGCCATGAGCGAAAACAATAGTGTCGTAATCAAGACGGAAGATTTGTGGAAAACCTATCATATGGGTTCGGAAGATGTCCACGCCTTGCGCGGTATCACGCTGGAGATACGTCGCAACGAATATGTGGCGGTAATGGGTCCATCCGGCTCCGGCAAATCCACCTTTATGAACTTGCTGGGTTGCTTGGATACGCCCACCCGCGGCGCTTATCATCTTAATGGTAAACTGGCCAGCGCCATGAATGATGATGAGTTGGCCCTTATTCGCAACAAGGAAATTGGCTTCGTTTTCCAGACGTTTAACCTGCTGCCCCGCGCCACGGCTCTGCACAACGTTGAGCTGCCGCTCATCTATAATGGCACGCCGGCCGCCGAGCGTAAGGAGAGCGCCAAGCTGGCTTTGCGTGAGGTCGACTTAGAAGACCGCATGATGCACAAGCCCAATGAGCTTTCCGGCGGCGAGCGTCAGCGCGTAGCCATTGCGCGCGCCCTCGTCAATAACCCATCGATTATCCTGGCGGACGAGCCGACCGGTAACCTCGATTCGGTCACTAGTCAAGACATAATGACTCTGCTGGATCGTTTGCACCAACGCGGCAATACCATTTTGCTGGTGACCCATGAGAATGATATCGCCGCCTACGCGCATCGGCTGATACGGTTGCGGGACGGCAAGATCGAGTTGGATCAGCCGAAGACATCAACCCGGTCATAGGCCGCGGCCATGGGCTATCTATAAATTTAACTGTTCAGGGGGATCGCGCCCCAGCGATCGGAGTTCAAGGGCCCGACGGTACCGATGACTGTTAAGAATTATCGTGATCTAGAGATTCGGTAATGGGGCGGATGCTTAACGGATTGCGGAAGTCTTTGGAAAATAAATTCAAGCAGTATCGCCCGATCCCCGACCCCTGAACCCAGTGAACAGTTACCTATAAATTAACCGTCGTGCTCGCAGGCTTCGGCGACGATCGTACGGCCGTAGCCGCGGCTTCATCTGTTGTTGCCCATCATGAAAGACGTCGGCACTATCCCTGTATCGGAATCATTGAAAATTGCACTTCTTTCCATGGCCACGCACAAATTGCGCACCATTCTTACGCTATTGGGTGTGGTTATCGCCGTGATGACGCTTATTGCCGTCGTGTCGGTAATTGAAGGTCTCAACGTTTATGTGGCCGAGCGCGTAGCCGATATGGGATCCAATGTATTCATGCTGGATCGCTATGGTCTCATTACCAACGCCGAAGAATGGTTGCGAATAATGCGCCGCAACAAGAAGATCACACTGGATGATTATCGAGCCCTGCGCGAAAAGTGCAGGCTGCCACAAGGGTTCGCCGCCTCAGTGGAGACCAACACGGATATCAAATACGGCAACCAGTCCCTGTATGACGTGAATGTTACGGGCGTAACGGCAAGTATGGCCGGCATTGACAATGTGCAAATGGACCGCGGACGCTACCTCTCATCCTATGAAGTCGATCACGCGCAGCCCGTGTGCATTATCGGCGCCGACGTCGCCGATAGTCTGTTTCCCATGCTGAATCCTATGGGCAAGCTCATACGAATCGGCAAAACTCCATTTGAGGTTATTGGGGTTGCCAAACGGATTGGTAAAGTGTTCGGCGAAACGCAAGACAACTTTGCGAAGATCCCCATCTCGACGTTTCAGAAACTGTACGGAAGCCGCCGCTCCGTCTCTATACGCGTGCGCGTGAATAATCCCGGCGCGATGGATGAAGCCATGGACGAGGTTCGGTTGCACATGCGCGCCCGCCATCACTTGCGCTATAACGACAAAGATGACTTTGGCATCATCACCTCGCAGTCCTTCACCGACCTTTGGAACAAGATGACCGGCATGATCGCGCTGGTAGCCATCTTTGTCACATCGGTATTTTTGGTGGTGGGCGGGATCGTGATCATGAACATCATGCTCTCCGTCGTCACGGAGCGGACCCGTGAGGTCGGCCTACGCAAGTCCTTGGGTGCGCGGCGCCAGGATATCCTTTTACAGTTCCTTTTCGAGTCCACCACCATGGCGACACTGGGCGGGTCTTTGGGCGTGTTCTTAGCCTATCTTGGAACAAAGCTCATGACCGCGCTGACGCCGATCCCCTCGACGCTGCCGGTATGGGCCGTCGTAACGGCGCTGGCGGTTTCCGGAACCGTCGGGCTTATTTTTGGCCTATATCCGGCTAACAAAGCGGCCAAGATGGATCCCATCGAAGCGCTGCGCTCTGAATAGGCTGGGACGATGAGCGGACAACATCTTTTTGAAAACGTAAAATTGGCCATGGCCACGTTGGTTGAACATAAGCTACGCTCCTTTCTTACCATTCTCGGCGTGATTATCGGAACCGCCACAGTTATTTCGATTGCTTCCATCATTACCGGCCTCAATACCCAAGTCGTCAGCCTGCTCGAAAGCTTTGGAACGAATACGGCTTTTGTTTATAAATTTGAGCCGGGAATTCGTGTGGGGCGGCTAAGCCGGGAAGAGCGCATGCGTAAACCGCTGCGCTATGAGGACGGCATGGCCATAAAAAATGGCAGCCCAGCCGTTCAGGCCGTATCCATCGAACTTTTCGCGCAAGGCCTTTACATGGCCAAGAACGGCAATGAATCCGTTCGCGCCAATTTCAGCGGCGCGGTGCCGGACTATGAGCGCGTGCGGAATGCCGCTATTCGGTCGGGGCGCTTTTTCAATGAATCGGAAAATCAGCATCACGCCGCCGTATGCGTGATCGGCGCCAACGTTGAAGAGACGATTTTCCCCCATGTCGACCCGGTGGGCAAAGACGTCTCGGTGAATGGACGCAAATTTCGCGTGGTCGGCGTCTTGACCAAGCGTCCCGCCATTGCCGGCGGCGATGGACCGGATCGCGTGGTCATTGTCCCTTATGAAACGTTCAAGAAGATATTCCCCAACGCCAAAGAGCATTTCTTCGCCTTACAAGCTAAGCCGGGTGAGCTGGAAAAAGCGATCGATCAGGCCACGCAAGTACTCCGGCGACAACGTAAAGTCAAATTCAACGAGCCGAATAATTTTGGCATATCCACCGCGGATTCTATTGTGGAGCAGTTTCACGCCATTACCGGCGCCATCGCGTTGACCATGGTTATCATTTCTTCGATTGGGTTGCTGGTGGGCGGGATCGGCGTGATGAATATCATGCTGGTGTCGGTTACCGAGCGCACGCGCGAGATCGGCATTCGCAAGGCGATTGGCGCCCGTCGTCTCGATATTTTGGGACAATTCCTCTTTGAAGCCGTGGCATTGACTTACCTGGGCGGCGGCATGGGAATCGGTTTTGGCGCCGGTATAAGCTGGGCGATACGGCTAAAATATCCGTCGCTGCCCACAGCGATTCCGCTATGGTCCGTGGGCGCCGGTTTTGCCGTCTCGGTCAGTATCGGACTTATCTTTGGCCTATGGCCGGCCATGAAAGCCGCCCGGTTAAACCCGATCGACGCCCTCCGCTATGAATAATCACTCTCCTTTAAAGCCACTCAGGAACTCTGTGCCCAGCACGCCTAATGGACCTGTCACACGGAAAAACAGCACAACGAGGTCAGCAATTTCGTCCTGCTATTTCACAGGATCGAGCAGGTGGCCGAGCGACGAGTAAAGAAACCGCGAATGGACGCGAATAAACGCGAATTAATTTATAAAGAAGAAACGTATCGTATTGTCGGGTTGTCACCGATATGTCAATATATAATAAGGCTCTTCGGATTATCGAGTGGGTAAAAACTAGGGATAGAAGTACAAACCACCCTTTGTTCTCAATGGCGAACCCCGCTTTTTTCTCCTGAAAAATCTGTCATGATTATCTGATGGTCAAAAACAGGCGCTTGGAGGAGGC
>JACOSC010000011.1 GCA_016179055.1 Acidobacteriota bacterium | reverse complement strand
TTTGTAGTAGCGATTCCTGTGGTAGGTCCTAAAGCTCCGTAGGAGCGACCTGTCCGGACGCGTTCGTCGACGAAATCAACCTTACGCAGGCCGCCCCTACGGGGCTTGTTCGAACTCACGCATGGATTCTTGCTATAAACAGGCCGCTCCTACGGAGCTAAAGGCACTGGCTGAGTAGTTACGGCGTTTATTATTCAGCGGAGGCCCACTTTGTTTATAGGGGCGCTGCGGGCAGACTTGATGAGGTCTTGCAGAAAGATTTTACGGGGGATTTCGGTTCGGCGACCACGGCGGTTCGGCCATGGTAGCTCGCAAGCATCGGTCAATGCCCCTTGATACTGGCCTGTAAAGCCGGGAGTGCCCTTGACGAGTTAATCGTCATTCTTAATTAGGAGATGATTATGGTAGAAGATCTCAATCCTTTTGAAATCGCCAAAAAGCAATTTGACACTGCAGCAGACTTGTTAAAACTGGACCCGGATCTTAGAGACATCCTCAAGACTCCCAAGCGTCAACTCATCGTTTCAATCCCCGTGCGTATGGACAATGGGCACATTAAGGTATTCGAAGGGTACCGTGTCCAACATAACATTGCCCGCGGTCCGGCCAAAGGCGGCATACGCTATCACCCGGGCGTCACCCTCGACGAAGTTAAAGCGCTCGCCTCCTGGATGACTTGGAAGTGTGCGACCGTCAACATTCCTTACGGTGGCGGCAAGGGCGGGGTGATTTGTAACCCCAAAGAACTTTCCAAATCAGAATTGGAACGCCTAACTCGCCGTTACACCTCCGAAATTTTTCCTATCATCGGCCCTGAGATTGATATTCCAGCTCCGGATGTTTACACCGACGCTCAAACGATGGCCTGGATTATGGACACCTATAGCATGACCAAAGGCTCTACGGTGCTCGGCGTTGTCACGGGCAAGCCGGTGGGTCTGGGAGGTTCTTTGGGACGGAATACGGCCACTGCCCGCGGCTGCGAATATGTCATTAAAGAGGCGTGCAAGGTTAAACGCCTAGCGGTCAAGAATTGTCAAGTGGTAGTCCAAGGGTTCGGCAACGCCGGAAGCTATGCGGCGGAATTCCTGCAGAAGGATGGCGCCAAAATTATTGCGCTGAGCGATTCGAAAGGGGGTATCTATAGTAAGCGCGGCATTGATACCGCCGCCGCGACGGAGCATAAAAAGAAAACCGGGGCGCTGATGGAGCTCAAAGGGACTACAGTGATCAGCAATCAAGAATTGTTGGAGTTGAAGTGCGACATACTGGTGCCGGCGGCCTTGGAAAATCAAATTACTACAGAAAACGTCGCCAGAATTAAAGCCAAGATCATCGCCGAGGCCGCCAATGGTCCGACAACCCCGGGCGCCGACCGATTGCTTTTTGAAAAGGGAATAGTCGTGGTTCCGGATATTCTCGCCAATGCCGGTGGCGTTACGGTCTCTTATTTCGAATGGGCCCAAGACCTCCAAGGGTATTTCTGGGATGAGTCGGAGGTCAACAACGCGCTCGAGCGGGTCATGGTACGCGCCTTTAAAGAAGTCTACGAAACATCAGTTAAGCACAGAATCGACTTGCGTACCGGGGCCTATGTGCTGGCCGTGGGTCGTGTAATGGAAGCCACGCAAATGCGCGGACTATTTCCTTAAGGCCTATGCGCCAAGTGGAGTGAAGTGTAAGTATTGGCCATAATTTTTTTCCCGTGGCGGCTTTTAATCGTCCCGACAGCGTCGGGACGGAAGAGATTTCCGCCGCCTGACCTACCGTGCCTTGAAAGGCGCGGCTATAGTCATAAGGCTGCCCCGCGGCCGGTTTATACAGCCTTCGGTTTAGCGGCAATGTTTGGGTAATGCCTGTTAGTGAGTCAGTCCTGGAACAGTACCGGTCGCTACGAAGGCATGAAAAAAAGCTGAACCACCAGTGTTGGGGACTCCAAGTCTTATTAAGACGGCGGCATGATTTTTTTTGAATTCAATTATTTCACACCTTCTACCGCTCCCGGTTCCGTATCGGCGGTGTGTCCTAAGGCGTGGGTGGCTGAACGGTAACCCTGCTCTTAAGCCGTAGGCCACACCCAGGCAGGGCCACTTCTCCAAAGGCCACTTTTTCCCGTACCGCTTGGGACGGGACCTGGTCCCTTATGATCGAACTTCAGTAAGGAAGAAATATTGATAACCGTTCACGGGGGTCGGGGATCGGGCGATAATGCTTGGCTTTCTTTTCCAAAGACTTCCGCAAGCCGTCTAGCATCCGCCCCACTACCCAATCTCTAAATCACGATAATTCCTAACATTCAACAGTACCACCGTGCCCTTGCCCTGATCCCAGATCCCTGACCCCCGATCCCCGTGAGCGCTTACAAATATTGTAACTGTTCAGGGCGATCTCGGCCGGTCCCCGAAGGGGACCGGGCGCCGTAGGGTCGCCTTTTTCGATAGGCTCATCAGCGGACCGCCTTGAACAGTTACAAAATATTTAATCGAACTGTGGTTTTTCCGCTTCAAGTTTGATAGATTTTTATACCGTGCGTATAATGAATTGGCTATCTATGGACGTGATTTCAGGACGGCCGCAGAGATCTGTGAATTCTGTTACGGGCTATGGAGAATTCAAGACCTGCAAGTATTTTAAGTCTTTTTCCAAAGGGTTAATTATTGGGAGATCGGGCAAAGAGATCCACTAAATTTAAGGAGGCTCTAATTGAACTGGATTAGAAAACCTTTAGTCGCCAAGCGCCGCGTTAATATTTTTCTCATCAAACCGTCCAATTATGATGACGACGGATTCGTCGTTACCTATTTTCGCGGCGTACTGCCGTCGAATACCTTGAGTTGTCTGGCGGCGCTCACCCGCGAGGTTATCGAGAAGAAGACTTTGGGCGAAGACATCGATGTTCATGTGCGTCTTTTCGATGAAACTGTGCAGAAGATTCCTGTACAGAAAATTTGCCGCAGCGCCCGAGATTCGCAGCACCGGACGATCGTGGCTCTGGTGGGAGTTCAGTCCAACCAGTTTCCCCGCGCCGCGGATCTGGCCCGGCAATTCCGTGCGGGCGGCTGCACCGTCATGATCGGCGGTTTCCACGTCAGCGGCTATATGGCGATGCTTCCCGAAATTCCTCAGGAAATCCAGTCATTACTGGAACAGGGCGTCACGATTGTGAAAGGAGAAGTGGAAGAAACGTGGGGAATGCTGTTGCAAGACGCCGTCCAAGGCCGATTAAAGCCTTTGTACGATTTTATCGACGACAAACCGGATCTCTATAATCAGCCCATCCCGCTAATTGATACACGGTTGTTGCGGCACTTCATGGCCTCCAACTTCGGCACGATTGATTGCGGACGCGGCTGCCCGTTTAATTGCAGCTTCTGCACCATCATTAACGTTCAAGGGCGGAAGATGCGCGTACGATCCGCTGAGTGCATTGCCCAGGCCGTCCGCCAGAATTGGCGCCAGAATAAGGTCGATTACTATTTCTTTACGGACGACAACTTCGCGCGCAATATCGAATGGGAAAGGATATTTGACGCGCTCATCGACTTGCGCGAGAAGGAAAATATCGACGTCCGCTTCATGATGCAGGTCGACGTGCTCTCCTACAAGATTCCTCAGTTTGTGGAGAAAGCCCGTCGCGCCGGGTGCACACAGGTTTTTATCGGCATGGAGTCCATCAATCCGGAAAGTTTGAAGGATGCGCAAAAGGCGCAGAACCAGGTGGCGGACTACGTAAGACTAATTCAGGCGTGGCACGAAGTTGAGATTGCCACGCATGTCGGATATATACTGGGTTTTCCCTCGGACACGCCGGAATCCATCCGTCGCGATTTGCAGCGACTGATTAACGAAATCAAGGTGGAACAGGCGTCCTTCTTTATTCTGACACCGCTACCGGGCTCCCGCGATCATTTCGAAATTAAGCAGAGCGGAGAATACATGGATTCGGATCACAATCGATTCGACTCTACGCATGAGACCATGAAGTACGCGAACTTTCCGGAACCGGGATCGCTTACGGCACTATACCTGGAAGCGTGGGCAACCTTTTACAGCTTCGAAAACATGAAGCGTGTCTTGCAGCGGGCGGCGCCGAGGAACTATTGGAACATCTTGCGAAATTTCATCTGGTATAAGAATGCAATAATGTTGGAAGGGCGACATCCCATGATGGCGGGATTCTTCCGCCGCAAGAGCCGTAGCGCCGTGCGACCGAATGTGCCCGTACCCTCATGGTGGGCTTTTTTCAAAACGCGATCGCGCGAGATTCGGACCTACTTGCTGGGGATGGCGCGGCTGATCATGGAGATGGAGGAGTTATGGCTCCAAACCAGGCGCCGCAGCGAAGCAGAGCTTTGCATAGTGGAAGAGATGCGCCGCTTGCACGCCTCGGTCCGGCGGCGACTCAATGTCGCGGAAATGCAATTGGCCCATGCCCGCGCTCGCCTGCAAGTTCCTTCGATACGAGTCCCTACCAAACTCGCCCTTTACTGGCAGAAATGGCACCTATGGCTGGGCAGTCGAAAAGTTTACACGCGCGCCGATCTTCAGGATTATTGGGAATCCGTTAAACATAATCTCCACGAAAAAAGAATATTCCACATTTCACCCTTGCGGGTTCTGACTAGCCTTTGGCTGGATTTCCAAGTCACTTTGATGTTTGCCTTTGCCATCCTTCGGGCCAGATGAAGACTAGCGGGCAGCCGTTTTTCCAGTTTTTGATAATTATCCAGCCCGGCGTGCGATAGATTCCTGATTCGGGAAATACGGGAATACCTAATCTCTGCGCGGGGCTGGTAAGGTAAGCCGGTGCATTGGCTGCGTAGGAGTCCCCCAGCTTGGTCTGACTATAAGCCGATTTCCGTGTGAAATTTTGGACTCGCCGATCTCAACTGGGCTACCATCTCCGCCCATGGATCCGTAGAAATTTCGGAACTGTTCAGCGAGTCAGCACTGATACAGAACCGCCTGTAGTAGCGGGCGAGTCTCACCAGGTTGCTACCGTTCCCGGTTCTGTTTCTTCTGAGGTATTTTCAAGGGCATCCCCCTGCTTGATCTGACGACAAGCAGATACCAAGAAGAAAATAAGGAAGTTTCGCAACTGTTCCGCACCCACGTAGTGGGACACCCAGCCGATACAGTACTGGGAGCGGTAGTATACGTGCAGACCCCCCTGAACCGTTACTAAATTTTTTAAATCGCAACCCGGCCTCCAATCGTGCCTTAAGAAAAGATCCCCGAAGCCGAACCGCTCGCTGGCGGTCGCGGCTCTGATATCTCGCGTAAGTGAGTCATTGATTTTTCTTGGGAAATTTCATGGCAATTAATCTCAAAATATGCTAGCCTCCTCTTCAGTCCATCTTCCCGTTTTTGGCAAGGGCTCTTCGGGTGAGCGTCTTGAATCGGGTCAGTATCATCCTTAGGAGGCAGAATATATGAACAACACTTTTAGAAAATGGGCCTTTGGGCTTGTCCTCGCTTTCTGGTCCTTTTCCGTGCTCAGTTTTGCGCAATCAACGACCGGCACTGTTTCCGGCACGGTCATGGATGAACAGAAAGGGGTCATTCCCGGCGCCAGTGTGACCGTCAAGAGTCTGGATACCAACGTTGCGCGAACGGCGTTGTCTGACCAAGGCGGACGGTTTCGCTTCCCGGGCTTGCCGGTGGGTCCTTATGAACTCACCATCGAGATGAGCGGCTTTGCCCGCTACGTGCGGTCGCCGATTAACTTGCTGCTGAACCAGGATGCGGTTTTAGAAGTGGCGCTCAAGCTGGCCTCCGTTGCGCAGACCATCACCATTACGGAGGACGCCCCTCTGCTAAATACCACCAACGCCGAGGTCGGGGTTCGCTTTGATACTCGTCGTATATCGGAATTACCCTTGTCCACGGACCGCAATGTGTTTAACATCGCCCTCTCCGCGGCGGGTGTCAGCCAGGTTGCGCCGGGGCAGTCCGAATTCGCGTCCGGGACGAATTTCTCGGTCAATGGTATGCGGTTGCGGTCGAACAATTTCATGATTGACGGCCAGGACACCAATGATCCCAGCGTCACGGGTAGAACGCAGCCCCTCAACAACCCAGATATTGTTCAGGAATTTCGTTTGATTACGAACCAGTTTGCGGCCGAATACGGCCGAGCCGCCGGGTCGGTGGTCAATATAGTGACCAAGAGTGGGACGAACAAATTCCATGGCTCGCTCTTCTGGTTTCATAATGACAACAATCTGAATTCTCGTAGCAATCAAGATCAAGCGCCGGTACGGCAACCGGACGGGACCGTCAAACCAAAATTTAAAGACGCCCCGTTCCGTCTGGAGAATCAAGTGGGCGGAACATTCAGTGGTCCTATCCTCCGCGATAAGACATTTTTCTTAGGGTCCTTGCAGCGCTGGACCGATCGCCGACTCGGCTCGGGGACAACCATAAGGGGAGTGCCCACTGAAGAAGGGCGGCAGATCTTACAGCGGATTGCCGGCAACAAACCTCAAGTTCAGGCCCTGTTAAAGTTCTTGCCGGCAGCCCAAGCCCCCATACCCGGTGGAGTTATCGTGGATGGAAATACGATTCCAGTAGGAACCCTCAGTGGTTCTACCAGTCTTCAATTCAACGGCTGGCAATGGTCAACCCATATTGACCATAACTTTACCCCCAATCATGTTCTGCGCACGCGCTATCTCTTCAGTGACAGCGAAAGCAGCGGATCGGGTCAGGCTACCCCCCCGGGATTGACCATCGTAAACCCGGCTCGGCAGCAATTAGCCAGCGCCTCGTTGACCAGTACTCTGTCACCTCGCATGTTGAATGAGCTTCGAGTAGGTTGGCAGCGATTAGGGACGATTACCACCGCCAGCGACCCGGCATCGGAGACAATCCCATCTATTGAAATTCCCGAATTAGGTCTCACCGGGTTCAATGCGGCCGCTAGCCGCACCGCCATTGGACTGGCTGTCAACTTGCCGCAGTTTCGCTTTAATAACACATACCAAATCCAGGATTCGCTTTCCTACACCCGGGGATCCCATTCCCTTAAGGGCGGTGTTGATATGCGGCGTGTGGATGTCAAGAGCTTTTTCTTCCCCACGATACGCGGTCTGCTCCGTTATCCAACCCTGCAAAGTTTTGTTGATGACGTCGCCGAAGCGGCGAACATCAACAAGCCCCTGCCCGGGGGGGACACGATTCAATATTACAAGTGGTGGGACTTGTATTTCTTTGCACAAGACGAGTGGAAAGTTCGGCGGAACTTAACGCTGACTTACGGATTGCGCTACGAGCTTCCCGGCAATGCCATTGATAGCTTGCTCCCCTCCAACGAACGGATCATACGAGCCGCCGGTAATGACAGGCGGTTTGCGCTCTCTCCTGTGCCCAAGCGCGATACGAATAATGTCCAACCCCGCTTTGGATTTAATTGGAACCCGCGTACAGATAACGGTGGGCCGTTGGGTTGGCTGACCGGGGGCGATAAGCTCGTTCTGCGCGGTGGATATTCGCGTACGAACGATTATGCCTTCCTCAACATCGCCCTCAATGTGGCCAGCTCATTCCCCTTTGTCGCGGCGATCAATTCACCGGGTCTTCCCAACGCCTTCACCACGTTGCCGGGATTGGTCCCCACGGGGCTGAACCCGAATGAGTTGACGCGCACCGTGGTCGCGGAGGATTTTCGTTCTCCGTATGCCGACCAATACAGCCTGGAGGTCCAGCGCGAGGTCTTACAAGGGTTGGTCATGCGCGTGGGGTATGTGGCCACCAAGGGTAGTGCCCTGTTCCAAACCATCGATGCGAATCCAAATATCTCGGGACCTGACGGACCCATCCGCCGTCTCGACTCCAATCGCGGTGTGATTCGACTGCGGGCCAATGCCTCCTCTTCGATTTATCATTCCATGCAGGTTAGCGTGGACCGGCGGTTGAGTCGAGGATTCAGCGCCGGAGCACACTATACATGGAGCGTCTATATCGACGATGCGTCGGAAATATTTAACCCATCAGTGAGCGGGGAAGTGGCGGTCTCTCAGGATTTCTTCAACCGCCGCGCCGATCGCGGGCGCTCAACGTATGATCGTCCGCATCGTTTTACAACCAATTTTGTGTGGGAATTTCCTTTTTACCGGAATCAGGCAGGAGCCTTGGGGCGCTTGTTGGGCGGTTGGCAGGTCAATGCGCTTTGGACTATTCAAAGCGGACCCCCATTTACAGTGCTCAATGGAAGTGATCCTGCCCGTGTAGTGGCTGGTATTGATGGCCTGGTTGGCAATTCGATTCGGGCCGATCTTAACACGACTACGCCCATAAGAGGAATGTCAGTGGAAGAGCTTGTTCGTAACGGCGGTGCGGGTTTCTTCCGCAGACTACCCAATCGCGGGGAGCCCGGATTCGGTCAGCGTGTGGGTAATCTGGGCCGTAACGTAATTCGTGGCGATAACTTTGCCAATCTTGATTTTGGCATTTTCAAGAACACGCGTCTGACGGAAACCCATACCTTACAGTTCCGCTGCGAAATGTATAATTCGACCAACAGCCGGAACTTCGGCATTCCCGAGTCGCGGATTATTTCAGGGGCCTTCCTCGATCAGTGGGCCACCAATGGGGGGAATCGGCGGATCACGCTGGGCCTGCGTTACATTTTCTAATTCTAAGAAGCGTTGTAACTGTTCATGGCGGTCACCGGCCGGTCCCTGAAGGGGACCTTGTTAATAGCCGTGGGTGGCGCCCGCGCCACCCACGGAATGCCATCACCCCCAGTCGGACCCTGAAAGGGCCCACGTAGGGTCTGGTTTGGGTGGACGACCGCGACCCTTTCAGGTCGACCCGCGCGGGGGTCCGGGGGTGGCGAAGCGCCATCCCGGCTATTAACCGCGTCCCCTTCGGGGACCGGGCACCGTAGGGTCACCTTTTGTCGATCGGCTTATCAGTGGACCCCCTTGAACAGTTACGAAATGGATTTGAACAAGATCACCGAACAAATTATCGGAGCCGCCCTCGAGGGGCCTCGGTGAACTCTGTGTCTCTGTGGTTAGAATTGGAGGCCATGACGGCGCCTTCGGCTTAAATCTACTGGCCATGCCTCACGGGGAGCCTATTATTAAAGTCACGTGAACACCCGTTTGTGCCATGTCGGAAAGGTGGATTTATCAGGAATTCCTGCACCTGCGACGGCTAGGTTTTTTTATCGCGGTGTGCTATCATGTACTATCATTAAAGCATTATACAGGTAGTAGAGCGTGCAAATCCAAATACAGCGGACATAGGAGGAGGCGTTTAATTGGATCTAGGCCGTATCGATCTAAGCATGGCCCTCATTCAGTATGCCGTCCTGCTCTTCTCTCTTTCGGTCCACGAATCGGCGCACGCGTGGACCGCGGATTACTTTGGCGATTACACGGCGCGCTACTTGGGACGCGTGTCCCTGAATCCAATCGTCCACATGGATGTTTTTGGCACATTCCTCTTCCCCCTTATCAATATTTTTAACCCGGGCATCCCGGTGATTGGCTGGGCAAAGCCTGTTCCGGTCAATCCGGCGCGACTACGGCAGCCGCGGCGAGACAGCATATTGGTAGCGGCCGCCGGGCCGGCCAGCAATCTCTTGATTGGTTTGGCCTTTCTTCTAATTTTGTTGGCCATACGGAGCTACTACCCCAACATTATTTGGGAGATCTATGGCTTCCGCGCCGGCGAGCCGGGGAACCAGATGGACATTGCCGCTCCGTTGATCATGATTCTGCACCAAGGATTCTTGATAAATCTGCTCTTGGCGTTTTTTAATTTCATTCCGATTCCACCGCTCGATGGCAGCAAGGTACTCTATGGGCTGTTGCCGGCGAGGGCCGGTGAAGTGTATGAGCGGTTTAGCCAATATGGGTTCATTATCTTGATGGCGTTGATGATTACGGGTCAGTTGAATTTTATTGCCGTCCCGATCAGGTATTTGCGCAGCTTTGTGCGGTTATAGCGACAGGGTTATGCCACAGCGAATTTTTAGCGGAATGCGCCCAACCGGAAAATTACACATCGGTCACTGGCTGGGCACTCTCAACAATTGGGTGCGTCTGCAAAATGAATACGAGTGTCTATACGGTATCGTAGACTGGCACGCCTTGACTACCGAATACGCCAACGTCGCCGGTATTGCCGGCAATGTTATCGAAGTGGCTACCGATTGGCTGGCCGCGGGCCTGGATCCGAAACGCTCGCTCCTGATGATACAGTCGCTGGTGCCGGAGCACGCCGAACTCCACCTGATCTTTTCTATGATCGTCCCGACGCCTTGGCTCGAGCGCGTGCCCACCTACAAAGAACAGCGAGAAGTGGCTCGCCGCTTTAACGGGTTTTACCGCCCCCTATTTCCGGAGCCGCAGGCCATGCTTTCCGAGACGCCCAAAGTGGTCGGCACCGATGGCCGAAAGATGAGCAAGAGTTACGGCAACACGATCGCGCTTTCCGATAGTCCCAGTGAGGTCCACAAGAAAGTCATGTCTATGATGACGGACCCGCAGCGGACACACCGGAACATCCCGGGCAATCCCGATGTTTGCCCGGTCTATCTCAATCACCAATCATTTACGAATGCCGACGAAGTGGCCCAGATCAATCAAGCTTGTCGTACGGCGGCCATGGGCTGTGTCGATTGCAAAAAGACGCTGAGCGCTTCCCTCGAACGGGCAATGTCGCCTATATACGCCAAGCGTAAAGAGTGGGAACGACGCCCAGACGAAGTGCGCGACGTTTTGATCGATGGTTCAAAACGGGCCGGCGAAATTGCGAAGTGCACCATGACGGAAGTTCGCAAAGCGGTAAATATATATTATGGACGAGAGTAACCCCTCGAAAGCCGCCCCTTGGCTGGACGCTGCCGCGGAATCGTTAACCGGCGCGCCGACGGCTGAAGAAAATACGGAATTGTCGACCCGGCCTCTCGCACGGGCTGCCGCGGCGGTCCCACCTGCCACGGCCACCTTATCGGAAGGAAAACCTCTGGAGCCGGGATCAAAAGACGCTCCTCAGCCGAACCATTATACGGTTAAATTGGAGGCCTTTGAGGGCCCGCTGGATTTACTTCTCTATTTGATTCGGCGTGAGGAAATTAATATTTGGGATATTCCGATTGCCCACATTACGGCCCAGTATCTTGAGTATGTACAACTCATGAAGGATTTGAACCTAAACCTAGCCGGTGAATTTTTGGTGATGGCCGCCACACTGATTCACATCAAATCCCGCTTGCTGTTGCCGCCGGATCCCCGCCAAGCCGCCGAATCGGCGGAAGCCCAAGATCCTCGTCGTGAGTTGGTCTATCAACTACTCGAACATGAGAAATTTAAAAACGCCGCGCAGATGCTCTATGCCAAGGAGGCCGTCGAGTCCGAAGTCTGGAGCAAGCCGCCGCGCGAATTCATGGAAGAAGGCGAAGAGATGATTGCGGCTACGCTCTTTGATTTGGTTTCGGCCTATCGGGACATCGTGCAGCGGTTGGCCGAGCGAATCACGCTGGACTATCGACGGGAAGAGCTTACGGTGGAAGAGAAAATGGCGGAGATTCGCAACCGCTTGCTGGTTCACACCCGCCTGCTCTTTTCAGCGCTCTTTGAATGGCGTTTGGATCGGCGGGCGCTTGTAGTAACTTTTCTGGCCGTGCTCGAGTTGACCCGCCTCGGCGAGATCAGACTCTTGCAAGACAAGGCTATGGCGGAAATCTTTTTACATAAGTTCTCGGAGAATTCGACGGCGCTCGTCATGGGCGCCATGGCGACCTAGAACCGCGAGGAGTAAGATTTTGTCCATGGGGGAGACACGGGTCGTATGAGGAGTGGCACGCTATGGAATTAGAAGAGCTACGCGGCATCATCCAAGCCATTATATACGTGGGCGATGAGCCTGTAACGGTAGAGCAATTCCAGTCGGTTTTTCCAGAGGTTCCCGTTGCGGATCTCATGACGGCCTTGCAAAGTGCTCAGCAGGATTTCAATCAATCACAGAGAGCGCTGGAGATCCGCGAGGTTGCCGGCGGGTATCGCCTCTCTACGCGGCCTGAACATCATGAGTGGATCCGTCTCTATTTAAGAGCCAGGCCTTCGGCGCGGCTCTCGTTGGCCGCTTTAGAAACGCTGGCCGTCATTGCCTACAAACAACCGGTCACCGTGCCGGAAATCTTGCAGATACGCGGCGTGAAGTCGACCTCCGCCATTAGGACCCTGCTTGAGAAGAAGCTAATCTCGCCCAAAGGGCGGAAGCCGGTGGTCGGACGTCCGATGCTGTACGGCACATCAAAAGAATTCCTTATTCACTTTGGCTTGAAAGATCTGGGGGAGCTCCCCACGCTCACGGAATTCGAGGAGCTTTCCCAAGATGGCCACAGTGAAACGCCGCCGCCGAGCCCGCTTGCCGGAAATGGCTCGGACAGCTTTGAGACGAGCGCCAATGGCCAGTAAGCGGCAGAGACCTG
>JACOSC010000064.1 GCA_016179055.1 Acidobacteriota bacterium | reverse complement strand
TAAGCAAATTGTAGTTAGCAATTGCATTGGATGTGCACATCTAGACATGGCACTAGCCCAACCGGATAACCAAATTCCTGTTGGTGAGATTCTCGTTGCATACCGTCAGGATTACCAGAATTCGACAACAAGTTGCTTTGTAGCTCGAAGCGCCGATGACGGCCAAACCTTCCCCACCATAGCCCGTGTGACTGGACCTACGGCTCGAAATCTCACCCTCCATCCCAGACCTTGGTTTATTGGCGACTTGATAGGCGGAGCTCACCTGATTTGGGGTGAGCGGAACGGAATACCTTGCGGGAATTTTCAGATTTATTCCTCAGCATGGAAGAGAGGAGAAACAGAGCCGCAGATAATACCCACAGTGGTTTCTTGTGCCGGTCTCACTCAGGAAGCTGACGATTGGGAACAGTTAGCTTTTAGAGCCAATAGTCTCTTTGCTGTCTGGGTAGACAATCGGGATGCGGATGGGAGTCAAAAGGTTCGCTTCAGTCGAACCACAAGTCCGATCTATTAAATCCTATTAATAGCCTCGATTTCCACAGTACTGGGAATGCCTAACGACGGGAGCAGGGTCTAGGCAAAGCGGATGACCAGTCGCTTGTTGCCGAACCACGGCATGAGCGTTGTGGCGTCGGCAAGCACTGAGGCAACCAGGTAGGGGTTATGAGCCCGCTTGTCGAGCGTGACGATGACATGACCTGATCGTCGTTGATGGCGACGGTTGCTGACACATCTTTTGTCAGAAAGAATCCTGGCTTATGGATACCGGAGCGGTAACGTTTTCTATTCTATGATGACGCCCGTCATGAAGAACGACGAATTTGGTGTGTGCCGACTCCCACCACGACGGTAACCACGGTCCCGACGAGAGCGTACCAGGTCCACGCGATGACCGGATCTTTGAATACCAGCGCGCGTAGGAAGCAGTAACCAATACCCGCCAGTCCAGCCGACATGCCGATTAAGCCGCTAAATTCGTCTAGATCCTTGGTGAGGAAAGCTAGTAGGAAAATGCCCAACATGCAGCCCCAGGTTAAAGAGCTAATGGTTAAGCCCGTTTCCAGGACATGTTTCGTGCTACTGGCCAACACCGCCAGCGCGATTAGCACCAACCCCCAGGCAATCGTCATTCCGCGCGAAACCTTCAGATAATGTGCATCCGTCGCCGTGGGCCGTAGCAGCGGTTTGTAAAAATCAATCAGCGTGGTTGAGGCCAGCGAGTTAAGGGCGCTGCTCAAATTGGACATGGCGGCGGCAAAAATCGCGGCGATGACTAGGCCGGATATGCCGGTCGGCATGGCGGTAATGATATAGGTTGGAAAGATACGATCCGGAGAGCTGAATGGCACACTGGGCGGGAAAGTCCGGTAGTAAACGTACAACATGATCCCGATCAGCAGGAACAAGGTGAATTGAAACAAGACGACAAATCCGCTTGTGATCAGGGCCATCTTGCCGTCGCGTTCCGAGCGGGCGGCAAACAAACGTTGCACGATAAGCTGATCCGTCCCATGACTGGCGCCCGTGATAAAGATTCCTCCCAGCAGGCCGGCCCAAAAAGTATACGCCGTAAGCAGGTTTGGGCTGAAGTCGAAAATAGCGAATTTCGGGCCGGCGACCGCGGTTACCGTTTCCCATCCGCCGGGGATCTGGTGCAGCAGTTGGAAGAAGGCGACCAGCGTGCCACCGATGTAAATGACCATTTGAATGACGTCCGTCCAAATCACCGCATGCATGCCGCCGACAAACGTATAAAAGAGCGTGATCAGGCTAACCAGCACGATGGAATAGAGTGGATTGGTCTTGACGATTAATGAAACAATAATGGAAATGGCAAATACGCGCACACCCTCCGCCAGCGCGCGCGTAACCAGAAACAACCCGGAAGTAAAATTCTTGGTTCGGCTGCCAAACCGCTGGTTCAGGAGTTCGTAGGCGGTGTACAGCTCGCCTTTAAAATAATAGGGTAGGAACAAGAAGCTGATGATGATGCGGCCGATGACATAGCCGATCATCAATTGCAGGAAGGTCATGTTGGAGCCGAAGGCGATTCCCGGCGTGCTGATGATGGTGAGCGTGCTGGTTTCCGTAGCGACGATGGAAAATGCGATCGCCCACCAAGGCACGGTGCGGCCGGCCAGGAAGTAGTCGCGTATGGAAGTTTGACCGCGGCCCAGCCACGCGCCGAAGGCCGTAATTCCGATGAAGTAAAAAATCAGCAGGAAGTAATCGAGATTTGCAAATCCCATATTCAGCAGCGGTGCTTACTCAGTAGCTATTCATGCCCATTTTGTGGCATCACGACGAATGAAGAACCGCCTGCGGTAGCGGGCGGGTGGTCGGGGCGGGTCTCACCCGGTCGCTACCGCTCCCGGTTCTGTTTCGCAAGGTTTATTTTCGAAGGAGATTCTTCATGCCCCAGTCGGACACTCCGTACGGTGAAAATAAAATGTACGAATACATCACACATCCTTCAATGGCGGCGGAACGTCCGAGCGGTTAAACACCAGGGTTGGGTGAAACACCGGTCCCGTCCTATGGGCCATTGCAATCAAGTGGCCGCGTTGATCGAGTACTCGATAGTCACCGCTGAGCAGAGCGACGGCGCCGGGCGTTTCCGCCATGAGGCCGCTCACTTGTCCGGATGTGAAGTTTTGTCCATGAAGCACCTGAGCGACGGTGGAGTCCGAAGCAATCACCGCAGGGAGCTCGGTTAACACTTTGCCCATTGAAACTATATGCTTAACATAACGATCGGCATTCGAATCCACTTCCTCATTTATCACCAAGTCCAAACTTTGTTCAAGGGTGAATGACCCCGAGCGGGTACGCGCCAAATCTATGAGGTGGGCGCCGCATCCCAGAGTCTCGCCAATATCCTGGGCTAAAGCGCGGACAAACGTGCCGCGGGAGCAGTGCGCGGTAAACGAGACAACTTCTCCATCAATACCGTGAAGGTCCAATGAATGAATTACGACCGGCTTGAGCGGGCGCGGCACGTCGAGACCTTGGCGAGCGTACTTATAGAGCGGCTGGCCGTTCACTTTTTTGGCGGAATACAGCGGGGGCCGCTGCATGATGGCGCCGGTGAATTGCTGAAATACTTTCTTCAACTGTGCTTCAGTAATTCTCACGGGTCTGGGCGCACCGACCGGTTGACCTTCAATATCGAAAGTGTCGGTGGCAACACCCAGCCGCATACGCCCGACATAGGTTTTATCCGCGGCGGTCAAGTACGATGAAAGGCGAGTGGCTTGTCCGATACAGAGCACGAGTACACCGGTGGCAAACGGGTCCAGAGTGCCGGCATGGCCGATTCGCCGCTCCTGTAGAATCCGGCGCATCTTGGCGACGACGTCATGCGAGGTCCAGGTTTTCGGTTTGTTGATTATGAGGACTCCGTCCATGGCGAACCCCCTCCTTTGCGAGGGCCAGGTATGTAGGTCAGCGCGCTTTATCGATGCCCGAACGCGCAGGGCTTGCGACGCGGCGGGCCCTAAAAGGCGTAATAACCAAGCGGCTATTCTAACCAGTCGGCCGGCTAAAAGCAATTAAGTTGGTCGACGAGGACGAGACCGTGAGTGCCACCGTGTGGCCGGCCGCGCGCCGGCGCATGGACAGTCAGTGTCCGGCCGACTATACTTCTTTTGAAAATGACCAGGGACTGAATTATGCGAGTTATCACGGGAAGGTATAAGGGTCGGCGTTTACTAACTCCGCCGGACTACTCGCTGCGACCGACGAGTGACCGGGTAAAGGAAAGTCTCTTTGATATTTTAGGATCGGCCGTTTCGGGATCCACCTGGTTGGACCTTTTCGCGGGGACCGGCTCCATTGGAATCGAAGCGTTGAGCCGCGGCGCCGCCCATGTGATTTTCGTTGAGGAGCAGGTTAATGCTTGTCGGCTCATCGAATCGAATATCCATCACTGCCGAATCGAAGCAGGGTTCACGGTAATGCGCAGCGCCGCCGCTCGCGCGCTTAATCGACTGGCCAAAGAAAAACAGCTCTTCGACATCATCTTTATCGACCCGCCTTACCAGTCCGGCTTGTACGAGATCGTCCTGGAGACGATCGCCCGCGGCGCGCTGCTCAAATCTACGGGCGTGGCGATTGCGGAACACGATCGCCGGATCGCTCTGCACGATGAATACGTGGATCTCTACCGGCGCGACACGCGACGTTACGGCACGACGTGCTTGAGTTTTTTCGCAAGATAAGGTGGGACAGGCATCTTGCCTGTCCCTGGAGGGTGGCATCGGCGCGTTTCTTATGATCGATCTTCAGAACTTAATTAGTTTTCGATTGACTGTCTTGACATTACGATTATAATGGTTAATGGTCATTGAATCTATTCTAGGATAGGAACAGCAGAATAAGAAATAATACCTATCGTAATCATCACATACGAGTGACGACGGTCAAATGATGGAGGAAAGAGAAATAATGTCATATCATAACCTACGAGTCGAAAAGCGTGAGGGGATTGCCTATATCACGATCAACCGTCCGGAAAAACTAAATGCCTTGAATGGAGAAACCGTGGCGGAGCTGGAGCAAGCGGCCATCGAGGTCAAGAATGACGCCGCCGTGCGAGCGGTCATCATTACCGGCCAGGGTGAAAAAGCGTTTGTCGCCGGCGCTGATATCAACGAGCTCGCTCGTCAGACACCAGGGGACGGCGCGCAAACCGCCCAACGCGGCCAGCGGATTTTCGCCATGTTGGAAAACCTTGGAAAACCGGTCATTGCCGCGATCAACGGTTTTGCTCTCGGTGGCGGCTGTGAGCTGGCGTTGGCCTGTACCGTTCGTATTGCTTCGACGAATGCCAAACTTGGACAACCGGAAATTAAATTAGGAATCATTCCCGGATACGGCGGCACACAGCGACTGCCGCGGCTGGTGGGGAAGGGCATCGCGCAGGAACTGCTATTAAGTGGAAAGCACATCTCTGCTGAGGAAGCGTACAGAATTGGATTGGTCAATCGCGTCGTCCCGCCGGCTGAACTCATGGCAACAGCCGAAAGTATGGCCCGCGAGTTCATAAGCCATAGCCCGGTAACTTTACGATATTGCATCGAAGCCGTCAATAAGGGCCTGGAGATGACCTTGGAGGAAGGCTGTTATTTGGAGGCGACGCTATTCGGCTTAGTCTGCGCTTCCGAAGATATGCGAGAAGGCACGCAAGCCTTCATTGATAAGCGCAAGCCGGAGTTCAAAGGGAAGTAGGCTTGCCGTTAGGTAATGCCTCAGTTATGAGGGGCACGGGCGTCTCGCCCGTGCGGTCTGATCAGGCCGGACACGGGCGGGACGCCCGTGCCACTTTGCTTTGCCCCCAATAATTGCGGCATTACGCAGTTAGGCCCACACGGCGAACTCCAGACTTCAGACCTAATACGGCGACTTCGCGATCTTGACATAATGAGGCGCGTGGATAGGCAGTCTTTTAACAATAGCGACGGCGGCGCGGCGGCCGATGCGAGCGAGAGAAAGTCTATGGCGATGAAAACGGTTCAAGGAGGGTTGAGTGCGGCGGGATCTCGGTTTGCTCTGGTCGTGAGTCGCTTTAATGACTTTATTGTCAGTCGACTGGTGGAGGGCGCCGTTGACGCGTTGACACGGACCGGCGCCGAGGAAGCCAATCTCTGTATCGTAAAAGTTCCGGGTTCGTTCGAGATACCGCTGGTGGCCAAGCGATTGGCGGAATCGGGGAAATGGGATGCGATTATTTGCTTGGGCGTTGCCATTCGTGGAGAAACCCCGCACTTCGATTATGTGGCGGGAGAAGCCAGTAAGGGTATTGCTGCGTGCGCCCTGCAAACGGGTATGCCCATCATATATGGCCTCGTAACGGCGGAGAGCGCGGAGCAGGCGATGGATCGCGCCGGTCTCAAAATGGGCAATAAGGGGTTCGACGCGGCGATGGCCGCAGTTGAAATGGTCAACCTTCTTAAAGTCTTGGGCAAGTAACCTATCGGCGCGCGATGCTCCGGCCAAATAGAAATCACTCGCGGGCGTTCTTGCGAGTGTATAATGGCGCTTCCCCAAAAGCTGTGGAGTTAAAGAAACTGTAACTGTTCACGGGGATCAGGGATCAGGGATCAGGGGCCAAGGTCCCGGTGGTACCGATGACTGTCAGGAATTATCGTGATTTGAGATTGGGTAGTGGGGCGGATGCTTAACGGATTGCGGAAGTTTTTGGAAAAGAAATCCAAGCAATATCGGCCGATCCCCGACCCCTGACCCCCGTGAACAGTTACAAGAAACTTTGGCCGGATAATCAAGTTCGGCGAGAAGCAGGTAGCCGGCCACCGACCATTGGGGCTGGAGATTTAGAAAGTAATTATGGGAGTTCGACGAAAAGCGCGTGAGTGCGCCGTACAAATGTTATTTCAATATGATATGTCCGGCGGGGCGGTGGCCGATGTGCCGGCCAAGTTTTGGGCCATGAATAGTCAAGCTGCGGAAGTCATGGAATTCGCCAACCAGCTTTTCTCCGGGACAGTCGCGCGCCTGGCCGAGATCGATAACAGTATTCGCGCACACGCCACCAATTGGCGTATGGATCGCATGGCCGCGGTCGATCGCAATGTCCTACGCTTGGCCGTATATGAATTGGTGGCCGACGTCACACCTAAGGCCGTAGTCATTAACGAAGCCCTGGAAATCGCCAAGAAATTCAGCACGGACGAATCGGCTCATTTCGTCAATGGGATTCTTGACAGCATTAAGAACTTCCTTAATAAAAAAGCCGTTAATTGCTAAGCCCGCCGCGGATGTTTCTCTCTTCCCAACCCGCGGCAGAAACTGCCATGAACGGAATTCTTGGCACTGCCAGGACTAAGAAGTGCGGCGAGGCTTAGACCAACGAAGCGTCATTGTAACAGCAGATGGTGACGGCTGAACAATGAAGGCTTTAATGATATTTCGTAACTGTTCAGGAGGTCTGCACTGATACAGAACCGGGAGCGGTAGCGACCGGGTAAGCGCCGTATGGCACATAAACCCGGTCGCTACCGCTCCCGGTTCTGTATCGGCTGGGTGCCATAAGGCGTGGGTGGCTGAACAGTTACGATATTTCTTACATAGAACGGTCCGCTGTCTATAATCTGAGAACGGGCGTCTGAATTGGAGAACCATCATGGAACAAGCGCGTGACCTAGTCGCGCAGCGGCGACATAAGCTTGAGGAAATTCGCAGCATGGGATACGATCCCTATCCGACCCGCTACGAATTCACGCATACCATCAGCCGGATTGTATCCGAGTTCTCGGCTCAGACAGCCGCGCAGCTCGAGGAAGAACCGGTGCTCGTGCGCATCTGCGGCCGCATGATCCTAGAGCGGCTCCATGGCAAGGCCGGTTTTGCGCACCTGGCGGATGGGAGCCAGAGGCTACAGATCTATGTCAAGCTGGATAACGTCGGGGATAAGCTATTCCGTCTCTTCAAGCTCTTAGATATTGGTGACATCATTGGCGTCGCCGGAAAACTCTTTCGGACGAAAACCGGCGAGCTAACCGTGAATGTCGCGCAAGCGGAGCTTTTGTCTAAAGCGCTGTTGCCTCTCCCGGAAAAGTGGCATGGGCTGAGCGACGTGGAAACGCGTTACCGGCAGCGTTACCTCGATTTGATGGTCAACCCGCAGGTTCGAGAAGTTTTTATCAAGCGCAATCAAATCATACGCGAGATTCGGCGCTTCCTGGATGACCTGGGATACCTGGAAGTGGAAACGCCCATGATGCAATCCGTCCCCGGCGGCGCCACCGCCCGCCCCTTCAAGACCTTCCACAACGCACTGGGCATTCCGTTGTATTTGCGAGTGGCGCCCGAGCTTTATTTGAAAAGACTGGTTGTCGGCGGGTTAGACCGCGTATACGAGATCAATCGTAATTTCCGCAACGAAGGGATCTCAACGCAACACAACCCGGAATTTACCATGCTGGAGTTCTATCAGGCGTACAGCAACTTTGAAGACCTGATTAAACTTACCGAGAAGTTGCTTACGCAAATCGTGTGCACGGTTACCGGGGGAACGGAAGTTGAATTTAATGATGAAAAGATTTCCTTTGCCCAGTTCAACCGCTACACCATGAAAGAAGCCATCGTTAAATTTTGGGATCGCGGAGAGCCGCGGCCGGCGCCGGAAGACTTGACGGACCGCGAGAAGCTCCGAGCGCTTTTTGAGCGGGCGCACCGCGGCTTTCCGGACCTTTCGCCCACCGGCGAACTGATCGGGCAGCTTTTTGAAACCATCGTTGAAGATAAGCTCGTGCAACCGACGTTCATCTATGATTATCCGGTAGAGCTGTCCCCGCTCTCCAAGCGCAAGAAGAATGATCCGAGTTTGGTTGATCGGTTCGAGTTATATATCGGGAAGATGGAAGTGGCCAATGCTTATAGCGAGTTAAATGATCCGGAAGATCAAAGCCGGCGCTTTGAAGATCAAGTCAAAGCCCGTGAGCGGGGGAATGAAGAGGCCCATCCAATGGACGATGATTACATACGCGCCCTCAGTTATGCGATGCCGCCCACCGCGGGCGAGGGCATCGGCATTGACCGATTGACGATGCTGCTTACCAATTCCCGATCCATCCGTGACGTCATACTCTTTCCGCAAATGCGACCGGAACGGTCAGAAATGGCGGAGGGCGATTAAGGTCAGTTAGGGTCTATTACACTATGCCCGCAGGTTGCCAACCTATGACTGGTGAGGATGGGTAACCTGTTCACGTATTCAGTAAGCCCATTCGGGTGTTAATATTCGCGCAAAATATGTAATTGTTCCGGGGCACTGCACTGATACAGAACCGGGAGCGGTAGCGACCTGGTCTATGTGCCTTACATCGCTTACCCGGTCGCTACCGCTCCCGGTTCTGTTGATTTGGAAGATGTCTGGTTCTCACCGGGCGGCAAAGACCTGGCCAAGCCATGTATGACAATCGCACTTGCTCAGGCCTTTGCCGCCTCAGCCCCTGTGGGTTGAGGTTGCCGTTCACCTTATAGGCGCAGGGCTCTCATGTCTAGCCGACCTTTGAGGTGAGCAACCTCCACATGGGGAGCCTAGGGGGCCTTGGTTGTCGAGGCTGGCTTGGCCAGTCCGGCATCACTGAGCGCTTCGTCAATAACCTTACGGAAGTTATCGATCGGCTGAGCGCCGGCTAAAAAGCGACCGTCAATATAATAGCTGGGTGTGCCTGATCGCAGACCAATGGCCTTTACGTCGGCCAGGTCTCGTTCGACCGCTTTCTTGACCGAGTCCGAGGCCAACTTCTTCTGATACTCCGCGATATCGATCTTATTGGATTTGAGAAACCCTTCCACTTCCGCATCCAAGTTATCGACCTTGATCTCCTTTTGCACGCTGAAGAGCTGGTCATGGAGTTCCCAGAATGCATCCGGTTTCAGTTGGAAGACCGCCTCCGTCGCTAAAGCGGCTTTCATAGCCCAGTTGTGCATTTCTAGTGGGTAGTGCTTAAAAACGACCGTAATCTTGCCATCGTATTCCTTCATTAGTTCTTTAAGCGTCTCCGACGCTTTTGAGCAGTACGGTCACTGAAATTCACTGAATTCGGCGATCGTAATCGGGCCTTTACCTTTCGTCGGCCTGCCTTTCAAGGTCAATTTAGCCATTATGGCTTTGAGTGGATCATAATCCTTGTCATAGGTGTTGCCGATGATCATCTTGTCGCCAATCAGGTACACCGTGACGGTATTGGCGCCGATGGATACTACGGCCTCACGGCTGCCTTTCACCAGAGTGCTCGGCTTGACAGCGCTTACATCCACCGTCTTTTTATCCACGTTAAACAATTTGGCGACAAATATAATCAGCTTGGTTTTTTCGTCGGCGTTCGATTTCTGCGCCCATACGGCGCCGCTCAAAGCGCCAAGTATGGCCAGTGCGAACAACCCTCGTCTTAGTTGCATGAATCTCTCCTTAGTAATCCTCCGCCGCGGGAGGCATTGTATAGAGCGCCGACCGTTTGCCTTTCCTACGGCTGAGGCACAGTTAGCCGGTCGGTGCATAGTAACCCTTACGGTGGCGTATGCGCAACCGTTTATTATCGATGAGCTTTACTTGGAGCCCGCGATAGGTCCCATCTCTTTTGGTATTGGTAGATATGTATCCGACGCTGTATTGACTGCGCAGTTCCTCGCTAATTTGGCGAAAGGTCATGTCGAGATCGTCCGCTTTAGCTGGGAAAAAAACCTTCCCACCGGTATCTTCGGTCAATTGCGTCAGGACGCGGTCGCCATTTTTTGTGCCGTGGTGACCACCGCCGCCGAAAAAGGCGGCCTTATTGGTGCTAATCGCAAACACGGTTGCTTCGGCGCGCTGCGCCATTTCCAGAGCCTCATCAAAGCTATACTTGCTGGAGGTATCCTCGCCGTCGGTAATCAGAATGATGGCCTTGCGTCCGGTGGTGGTGAGAAGTTTCTCGTCGCTGATCTGATAGATGGCATCATTGAGCGAGGTACCCCCGCCGGCGCGCAGATTTTTTAACTCGCGCGCCAGTCGATTCACGTCATTAGTGAAGTCCTGCAGCAAAGTAACACCGGAATCGAACTCGACGAGCAACCCCCGATCCGGCTCGCGTAACACGGTTGAAAAAAAACGAGTGGCGGCCTCCTGTTCAAATTTAAGCTTGGAGATGACGCTCTCGCTGGTATCGATCAATAGGGCGATGCGTAGCGGGAGATTGGATTCTCTAGCAAAATTTTTGATTTGCTGAGGGACGCCATCTTCGATCACCTGAAAATCTTCCCGGGTCAATGAAGTAACAAATCGGCTCGACTTGTCGACAACGCTACAAGTCAGGTTTACCAGATTGACCTGCACCCGTATGGCGTCATTCGTAACCGACGAGTCGATGGGCTGCTGGGAACCAACGCGCGGCCGGTCTTTCGATTTGGGTCGTTGCCCGGGTTGCCCGGCGCGGCTGAAAAAGCACAAAATGGCGAAGCAGGTCACTATCCATCCTATATGACGCCGAAACATGTTAGTAGGCTCCTCCAGTGCGTATGAGCAAAGGGGTGAATTATAGTAACACCGCAAAGCCATTGTCAAGTAAACGTATCGACTCATGTAAAATGTTGCCGAAGGAGGGATCGTCAACTCATCTAAAATGTTACCTAAGATATCGCTACTCGCACTCCAAAAAAGGCGGTCTTCCATTGGAGATTGCGCGCCCAACGATTTGATCTAGACTTACGTTCGATCATAAGAAATGCAAGGATGCCAAAAGCCAGCCCCGGACGGAGCGGCAGAATATAGCCCAGGGTGGTACGCAGCAGAACCCTGGATAGACCGAAGAATAAAAATCCTCCAGCCACGTAGTGGGTGACAGCATACGGCTCTTAAATCAGACCGGACACCGATCCGCTATAGCCGGTGAGCAGTTTGGCCTTGTGAAATACCATCTCTGTCTACTGTCGATTGGCTTGTACGAGTAGATCGCGATGATACGCTGGAGTGAGCGAACCCACATAATCGAGGGCCGTGGTCTTCGCCCACGTAACGCATGGCGTCGGAGAACGCTCCTTCTGAAAACGCTATTACCTCGCTATGGCGGTTGGAGCACATAAAATACTCGGATTTTTGGCTATTTTAGACCAATCTGAGCTATCAGTACGCAACCGGCGCCCGCATTTTTTATTCTCACCTCGAACGGAAAGAGGGCGCTCCACCCGCTGGATACCCGCTTCCAGAACCCCCGGAAATATTTCGTATCCTCGTTGCCGGCGTGTTATAATTTATTCGCTCCATAATGGCTCTTAAAGACGCTCTGGTTTTAGGTGGCCGATTCACACTTCAAACACAGGAGTTCTTATGTCGAAAGCTTTCCGTTGCTTTGGGCTTGGCTTGGTGTGTACGGTTCTCTCCCTCAGTATCTTCGTGAACGCTTACAAGAATGACGCGCCGCCGGGGCGAGATCCCGCCTCCGAGAACTGCGATCCGGCCACCTTCGAGCCACTGCGGGTCTTCGGATTGGGTGTGGTGATGTCGACCCACTATTCACCCGACGGTCGGCGGATTGCCGTCGGAGGGCCGGGGGTCGTGTTTATTCTCGATGCCGCCTCTCGTGAAATCGAGCAGCAGTTTCTCGGCCATGCCGGTTGGGTGTGGTCCGTGCGCTGGAGTCCGGATGGCCGGTATGTGGCTTCCGGCGGCGAAGACGCGACGGCCCGCATTTGGGAGGCCGAGAGCGGGTGTCTGGTCCACACCCTGGCCTGGCAAAGCCGCCGGGTCATGTCCGTGGCGTGGAGTCCTGATAGCCAGTACTTGGCCGACGCGGGGTATGGTTCCTTGATCAATGTGTGGGAGGTAAAAACCGGCCGGCGGCTGCAAACTATTTTCAACCCCGCCCTGCTCAATGCCGTGGCCTGGAGTCCGGACGGGCAGTACTTGGCCTCGGGTTCGGTGGATAGAATCGCTCGAGTCTGGGAAGTCGCCACCGGGGATCTGGTCCGGGAGTTGCGGGGGCATGGTTCGGGAGTGACTTCGGTGGCCTGGAGTCCGGAGGGCCGCACTCTGGCCTCTTGCGGGGATAGTTTTGATGGGACGGTCAAGCTCTGGGAGACTCAGACCTGGACGCTGGTGCGAACAATGGTGCATAGTCCGGGCGGAGAAGCCAGTGAGGTGGCGTGGAGCCGGGACGGGCAGTATCTGGCCTCGGCGGGCGGTGTGGTCAAGATTTGGGACCCGGCAAAGGGTCGGATGATGGACTCATTCCCCGAGGGCTGCTCGTGCGGGGTTCGCTCGGTGGCTTGGCATCCCGAGGGAAACCGGCTGGCGTTAACCGGTTCGCGTCGACTGTACATCTGGGCGCCGGAAGAGGGACAACAAGCCGACATCGTGCGGGGGCATGTGGGCCAAATAACCTCGGTGAGCTGGAGTCCGAATGGCGAGTACCTGGCTTCAGCCGGGAACACGCTTTATGAAGATCGCAGCGTGCGGATTTGGGAAGCGGCGACCGGTCGTTCCGTGCTAACGTTTCGACCGCAGGAGACGGGCACTGCGGGCATGCAATCCGTGGCCTGGCATCCGGGAGGACAACTGCTGGCAGCCGTCGGCGAGCAAGTTTACATTTGGGAGGCCAAAACCGGAGAGATCGTACAAACTTTGGCTTTTGGTGGCGATAAGCTGGCCTGGAGCCCGGACGGGCGCTACTTGGCCGCCGGAGGGGGCCAGATTCCCATCTGGGAAGCCGAGAGCGGCCGTCGGATCTGGACACTGGAGGGGAGGCAAGCGAGTTGGAGTCCGGACAGCCGGTACCTGGCGGTCGCTTCGTATTATGTGGAGAGCCGCCTACGGATCTACGAGGTAAAGACCGGCCAATTGATCCGAGAGATGTTCCATTTGTACATCGATTATGTAGCCTGGAGTCCGAATGGTCGGTACCTGGCCTCGACTGGGAATGGCTTCACACAGATCTGGGACGCCGCAACCGGCCAAGTCGTGCGCCCGATGCGGCAAGTAGTGCGCGGCCTGATCCGATCGCTGGACTGGAGTATGGATAGCCGCTATTTGGCGGCTGGGGTGCAGGCCCCCGACGACTCCGACCCCATCATCATCTGGGAGGCCGAAACCGGTCTGCCTGTGCGCGAGCTGCGCGGGCATTCAAGCAATATCACCACCGTGCAGTGGAATCCAATCGGCGATAGCTTGGCTTCGGGCACCTGGGATGGCGCCCCGCGGCTCTGGGGCTGCCCGCCCTAGCGGCGGTTAGGATCGTACAAGGCCTCCCGCCATGGAGCGAGCTAAGGGCGGAGTGGCCTCCTCCTTTCTTCCCTTCGGAAAGTCACCCCGCGCCTTGGCTGCCCGTGGGAACTCATAGACTCCTTGGGACCCATCTTTCAAGCTCTCAATCTATTCCCCAACAGCGGGTGTTTCTTTCGGTGAAAAATCCTCCACCGACATTATCGGCGGCGAGGCGCCGACGGCGGATCGCCCGGATCGGTCAATTTAACGTATGCCGCCACGGACGGGATCTGGTTGTTACCGGTCCCGGTCATGATAAACAGGTAGTAATAACCCGGCACGGCCAGGTACCGACCTTGCACGGTGTTATCCGGGGCGGCAAAATTCACCGTGGTACTGGATTGGCCCGTAATCGACAAGGGGACCAGTCGCTGTTCATTATCGAACGCATGGGTGGCCGCTCCGGGCCGGATCAACAGCAAGCACCTTAGTAACTTGCGCTCCGTTGGGGGTGTTGATCGTATAAGTTTGCCCGTAGGTGATGCTCGAAGGCGCCGAGGTAATGGTTGGCCGTGCGCCGCGAAAGAAATATCCCGGTTTATAAATCTGTCCGGAAGGGCATGTGTTCGGGTATTGGCTGGTGCAGTTCGCCGGAATTTGGCAAGCGTCCGTATCCCCACCGGCCAGCAACACGCTGGCATCGGGCAGAAGCACCGCGGTCGAATGGTACTGCCGCGGTCTTTGGGCGGAGGTAGCGGATGGAGCCGGAATCCCAGTCGCTAACCATGAATTAGTGGCCGAGTCGAAGAGTTCCGCCGTGTACACAGGCAAGCACGTGGGTTCCCCATCCAGTACTCCAGCCGGCTGCGCCGAACAGCAGGTGTTCTCGCCCCCGACCACGAGAATTTTACCATCCGGCATGAGGACGCTGTTCGCATCGACTCGGGCGGTAGTCATACTGCCGGCGGATACCCATTGCGGAGTCGTTTGGCCAAAGTTGATCATCTCCGAACTGGCGAGAATATTACACAGTTGGAGGAGGTCACCGATTCTATCGCTGCACGCCAGACTCTTAGAATAATTGTTTGCGCTGGTATTCTGTCCGCCGGCAATGAGAACTCTTGCTCCTGCAGTAGCCGTGGCCGGCAGGAGCAGGGAGTTGCCATAATCTCGCCGCGCGTGAGTAACACTTGCAGGAAATGGTTGCCAAATCGGCGTCCCAAGTAGGGGATCATATAACCAGCTTTGGGTGTCCATTCCGGAGTAGAAGATCTTACCGGAGTAATTCCCTGCCGGACCCGGCAGCATGTGTACACGTGGATAAAACTGAGTGTTGTTCATGACATCTATTGGGTTACCTGTAGAGACCACGGTCCAAGTATTATCGGACTTATATTTCTCGACCGTACTGTTGGTTATCGAACCGTCCTTACTTGCCCCTGAAAAAGTGTATACACTGGTCGGTTCGAAGGGGAGCTTAACGGTAACATTGCTTGGATAGGGCTCTCCACAAAATAAAGTTTAACTTTTAAGGTCGCATATGCTACACTCTACCGCATGGCAATCGACGTGGCCGACAAGCTGATGCTCAAAGTGCTTGAGACGCTAAATGAGGCGCAAGCCCGATGGTACGTCGCC
>JACOSC010000054.1 GCA_016179055.1 Acidobacteriota bacterium | reverse complement strand
GCCCAAGTCGCCACGGGCGACCATGATGCCGTCGGCGGCAGCGACGATCTCTTCAATGTTTTTAAGCGCCTCGTGCTTTTCAATCTTGGCAATGACGGGAATATCCGACGAGGCGGCCTTCAGCATTTGTTTGGTCTGCTCCTCTGAAAATAACCTCGGGCGAAACAGAACCGGGAGCGGTAGCGACCGGGTATGTATCACCCCATCCTACACGGCTCGTCCACCCGCCCGCTACCGCAGGCGGTTCTGTTTTCATTCGTCGGGGTGCCCCAACCGGGGGCATGAAGAACTCCTCAGAAAATAACCTCGGGCGAAACAGAACCGGGAGCGGTAGCGACCGGGTGCGCCGCGGCCTACACAACTCGGCCTACCCGCCCGCTACCGCAGGCGGTTCTGTTTTTCATTCGTCGAGGTGCCCCACCCAGGGGCATGAACAACTCCTCAGGAATCCAAAAGTCAAGAGCCCGTATCGACTCATGTAAATTGTTACTGAAGGATGGATCGTCAACTCATCTAATAATGTTACTCAAATGGACCCGGTCGCTACCGCTCCCGGTTCTGTATCGGCTGGCTGCCCAACGGCGTGGGTAGTTGTGAATTCTTTTTCTGAAGATGATCTTGATGCTATATTCCGCGTGCTCCTGTCGGCTGACGGTTATAACAACCAAGAAATGCGATGACGGCACTCTGAGCAATCATACCCGTGAGGGAAGGGAAACAGTCGCCACCGTGCATGGGATTGAACTACAGGTTTTCTTAACAGCGGCACAACCGTAAGACATCATAAAAACTCTTTGATATCGTCAGGGGTGGCGATGCCGTATCGAGTAATGATTTCAAACGCTCGAACCAGGGTTGGGTTCGCGCAGTCCATGCCACGGTGAGAAAGACTGCCAAAATGCTTTTCCATGAAGAGAAACGCCACCAGTGCCTTTCGGGCAGTCCCATGATAGCCGAGTTCCCATGTGGCCTCCTCCAGTAGAAGCGCCGCTTTGGCGAGGTCGGCGAGATATTGTGCTACGCGGCGCGCATGGGTTAGGGCAAACGTTCGATCCGACTGAGCCAGGGCTTGCAATATCGTCTTTACTTCATCGAACGCGGCACTCAAGGCCTGCCTGGGCTTGGCTAATGGCCCAGCCTCGGCATCGTCTAAGACTTGTTGGACCCAGGCACAAAGCGGTTCTGCGGTTTGCTCCTTGGCCATACTTCTGAGCACGTCTAAGCAAATGATGTTCTCGGCCCCTTCCCACACAGTGTGGCACTGGGCATCGCGCAGCAGGCGAGCGGTCGGCCAGTTTTCGATGTAGCCATTTCCGCCATGGAGCTCGAGCGCCTGTATCGCTGCCTCCAATCCAAGCCTGGCGCCGCGGAACTTGGCCAGCGGGATCAATAGGCGCTGACGTTGGCCTTCTCTTTCGCTGATGGCGGCAGAAAAAAACAGCGCGGTGGCCGCTTCGACCTCAATCAGCAAAGCGGCCAAAGTTTCTCTTACCATGGGAAACTCATCAATCCGTCGACCGAAAGCATTCCTATGCGCCGCATAAATGGCCGCCTCAAGAAACGACCGTCGTGCAATCCCCAATCCCATGGCCGCCACGCCCAGGCGGGAAAGGTTGACCATTTCCATCATACGGTTAATTCCGCGACTGGCCTTATCGGTAGGATCGGTTCCGGAGAGAAGATAGGCTTCCGCTTCTTCGAAATCGACTTCGGCGGTGGGCACACTGCGAGTGCCCAGCTTATCCTTAAGACGCCGTATGTGTATACCATTGGCCTTACCATCGCGTCGAGTTTTGGGGACCAGGAAGAGTCCTACGGCCGACAGGCCGGGACCGGCATTTTCCGGTCGGGCCAGTGTGGTGATTAACGCGGCATCCACATTGGAACAAAACCATTTGGACCCACTTAAATACCACTGCCCATCCCGATAGCGGGCAACCGTGCTGACCGAGCTCAAATCCGAGCCGCCCGTAACTTCGGTCATGAACATGGCGCCATCCATAGCCTCGTCATAGTTAGGCGTTTTTATATGTGGCAAGAAGCGGTGCTTTACTGATTCCTCGGCGTAGCGCTCAATGAGGAGTCCAACGCCGGGTGTCATACCGTTAGCGCAAACCATGCCGGTGTCGGCTTGCGAAAGCAGGTAGTCCATGGCCGTGAGTGCAACAGTAGGGATCGGGCGACCCGAGGGCATCTTGCCATCCAAGCGCAAACAAGCATAGCCGGCTTCCCATAGGTCTCGCTTGGTCTCCCGCGCCGCCGGGTGATGGACTATCCGATTAATCTCTTCACCCCACCGATCATAACGCTCCAGTTGCGGCGGATTCCTATCTATGATTTCGGCTCGCTCGGCGATAGCTCCGCCGCACAGATCGCCAAACGCCATCAACTTATCCTCACACCAAGGGCGATCGACGGGGTCGGTATAACGCTCGACCAAGAATTTAAGATTTGGATCGACCTGATACCAATTTAGACCTTGACCTTTTTCGAATAGACAATAATCAATCTGTAAGCTGTGCCTGACGGTTGTTTCGTTGAGCAAGCTTTTCATGGGGATGCCTCCTGAGAAATGAATTGGGGATGGTCCCCCTTAAGATATGACTCACTTGAAACTTTCGAGTGTTCTCGCCTTTTATTCTTACGCCTTTCGGATGATGGTGTCAAGTCGCTAGCCGCATCCTTTTTTCGTAACTAGCTATTCCTATCTTAACTTTAACAACTGTCCAAAATTAGGGGTTCGTCGCACAACGCCGCGATCTATGACTGCCGGTCCGCCGCGCCGGGGGAACGCGCTAGCGATACTTTTTCCAACTATGGTAGGCGCCCAGATAGAGTTGCGAAAGCAGGCCACCCACTGCATCCAATCCTGAATCGGCGAGAGCGCCCGTGCGTGAGGCTGTGAAGGATTGATGCCACTCATCACTGAGCGCATAGAGTGCTGAAATAAGCAGGCTGGCCATGGCCCAAGACAGTGTCCAGCGTTGAGCTCGGTCCTGCCGCAGTGCACGCAATAGGAGGTAGCTCAATAGGGCGTATTCACAGAGGTGCGCCGATTTCCGTATGATGACGTGAAGCAGGCTAAAAGTAGGCCTCGAGATATTCGGAAAGACAATCCGTATGACCGGCTCAATAATGGCGGCCGTTTGGCTCGCCGCAAAAGAATCTGTGGAAAAGCCGTAGATGCAGACCATCCAAAGAACGGCTGGAGCCCAGAACCTGATATATCGCATCATTCCATCGAAACCATCTTTACTATGTTCTTTACGAGCGCAGTTTCCATTTTACGCAATGCGCCGCCGTTTGTCGATGGATGAATCCGCGTAACTCTACAAGGAGTCGGCAAGGATACAATACCGGCCGGATGTCCTAAAAAGGTGGGACAGGCATCTTGCCCCGACGCCGTCGGGGCGGAACGCCTGTGCCACTTTTTCAAAAGCATTTTCTTGAAAAATATAGTGCGCACGCGCGACCCCGCCGAGGTACACTCAGACCCGTTGTTGGAAGCCATACCGATGACAGGGGCCGTACGTCGGCTCGATGTAGTTGGTGGCAGTCATCTATTGGAGAATGCGAATGGCCGCAATACAATTAATGCGGCCGGAGCCTATCAGTCCTATATAGGCTGGATTGAGAGAATCAATATTGTCGGCGGCAACCCTAATGATGTCGAACAAGTCTTCGGTGCGCAGCGCCGGCTGCATCCCCTTCAGCAAAGCGGCTTGTCCGGAAACCAGCGCCGTCGAAAATGAAGTGCCGCTCCAAGACGCAAATTGACGGTTGATGAAGGTGCTATATAGTTGTACACCCGGTCCTGCCACACCGACGTACGCTCCGTAATTGGAAAATGCCGCTTTAAAATCGCGCGGGTCTACGGCGCTGACGCCCAGCACATTTTCGTTTGAGGCAATATATTGGTCTTCGTCACGATTGTTGTTCCCAGCCGATGCCAGCATGGCCGTGCCGGCGCCGGCGGCAAACTCTATGGCATCGTCAATAACATAAGCCGGGCTGGTTAATCCGAGGCTAAGATTAATGATCTGGGCGCCCGCATTGGCGGCTCTAATGATCGCTTGCGCTACCTGGTAGGTGTCGCCGATGCCCTCTCGGTTAAGCGCGCGCAACGGGAGGATTTTGGCTTCGGGCGCCACGCGAGCAATTAAACCCGTCACAAATGTTCCGTGCCCGGATGACCTCCCGCCGGCTTCCTCTTCCGGGTTGGGGTTGCCGTCTATGAAATTCCACGCTTGTTCCAGACTGAGATGGCCTTGCAAGGCAGGATGGGTTCGATTAACGCCCGTATCCACTACGGCCACGGTGACGTTGCGGCCGGTTGAGTAAGCCCAGGCCGGGCGTGCGCCGATCTGATCGTAGATTTCCGGGTTGAAGTAACCCGGCGGGGAAGAACCATCAATAAACGGAGGGTCTGTTTGATCGACAAACGCGAGACTTTCTTGCTGAGCTTCCGGACTGGTCATCAGATAATTGTAATCCGTGAAGTCAACGGTAAGGTCCCGGTTCATGCGTTCGAGCAATTCTTCTTCGGCTACGGTCGGTGGAATGCGCAGACGCCAAACCGCTAAGTCAGTTACTTGATCGATAACCGTCAATTGGTAACGCGCCGCGATGGACTGAATAGTAGTACCGGGCATTGGCTTTACGAGGATTTCCGCCGGCCGATGGGGACGGCGCGCCTGTCCGTAGTGCCACCCTCCACGAGGGACGCCAAACCCTGCCAAGGATAAAATCAGAATAAATACTACTAAGAAAACAACGCTATTCGTCAGTGAATGAGTTCGCATTTTTCCTCTCCGATTTATCAACACTAAAAAAATAAACAATCTGCTCACGAGTGTGAAAACCGTTCTGTTCTGCCAACAAGACACCAAAAAAAATAAGCAACGGTGAAATTCACTCTTGTTAAATCAACTTAAACCATGTTGGATAGATGCCAAGGAAGAATTTTATAAATTACTGGCTGAATGCCCTGATGCTCACATTGTACTAGCGGAGCTATCTGTTTTCAAGAAAAATGTGCGTTACGCCAAAATTAAAATGATATGAATCAAATCCCACACTAAAATATTTCTGTCCAACTCTATCTCCCTTCGCCCTCTATAATAAGGCGGACTCAGACGGCCTGGGGCCACCCTGGCTCGCCTCGGACTAGAGTTTGGCCAGTGCCACACGATGTAGGATCGAGAAGTTATGGTCGATCCGCCGAGGCCAATCATCCAGATCAAACTGATCTATTTAAAGGAGGAACACCCGTGGTTCTTAGGAAGGCAATAGCGGCATCTCTACTGTTTGTAGGGCTTGTAGGGCTGGGTGGCTTAGTGGGAGGCGCTCGGCTTTGGGCGCAAGGCGTATCGTTTACTCGCACCGATTACAGCGTGGGTAGCGGACCGGAATCGCTGGCGACGGGCGATTTCAATATGGATAACAAACTCGATTTGGCCGTGGCTAACCAAGCCTCCAACAACGTCTCCATATTACTCGGCAATGGGGATGGAACGTTTCAACCTGGGCCGACGGTCGGGGCCGGCATCGAACCCACGGCGCTTGCCGTGGGAGATTTCAATATGGATGAAAAGCTGGATCTGGCCGTGGCCAACGGCGGATCCAACAGCCTCTCCATACTACTCGGCAATGGCGACGGTTCTTTTCAAGCCCCCCTTCCATTTCCTGCCGGCGTGGGTCCGAGCGCCATCACGGTGGGCGACTTCAATAACGATGGTAAGCTGGATTTGGCAGTAGCCAATGATGATTCCGACGACGTCTCCATACTATTGGGCAACGGCGATGGCTCTTTTCAAGGGGTGGGAAGACTGCACGTCGGCGGCGTGCCGATGGGCGTAGTCGTCGGCGATTTCAACGGGGACGGCAAGCCGGACTTGGCCGTCTGCAATAGTTTTACAAACAATGTATCGATCTTGCTGGGCAATGGGAACGGCACGTTTCAGCCGGCCACACACTTGGCCGTAGGGCTGGCCCCCCAGGCGCTCGCCATCGGCGATTTCAATGGCGATGGCGTCCAAGACTTGGCCGTGGCCAACGCGGATTCCGACAACGTCTCCATCTTGTTGGGCAACCCCGATGGATCATTCCAGCCGGCGATCGCTTTTGGCGTGGGCATGAGTCCCTTTGCCATTGCGGTTGGTGATTTCGATATGGACAGCATACTGGACTTGGCCGTAGCGAATGCTGATTCCGATAATGTGTCCATCTTGGCGGGTATGGGGGATGGGTCCTTTCAGCCGCCCGTGTATTTTGCGGTTGGAATTTACGCGCGCGCGGTTGCCGTAGAAGATTTCGATAACGACGGGAAACCCGATCTGGCCGTGGCCAATGAAGCCTCGGATAACGTCTCGGTTCTTATAAACGCTACGCCCGCCCGTTAGATGTCCAACTCTGCTGATCCGGCGCCTCTATATGAGGTGCAGGTCAATCCTGGTGGTGAGCGGTCTTGGCGTTCGTTAGGATCCGTATTTTACATAGTAAATAATCAACTTGAATCTCTATATTTCCGAAGACTGGTGGGGATCTGGGCAACTTACCCATATCTTGACTTGTTCGCGCGAGTGGAGGACGACGTATGTTTGAGAGAAATGAACGGATGGCGTTCCTGATAATTGTCGGGGTTTACGGACTGCTTGTTAGCGGCCCGCTCTCGGCGCAGGGCTTATTGTTCACACGCACTGATTACAACGTCGGCAGCGGGCCCGAGTCGGTGGCTGTGGGCGATTTCAACCTAGATAACAAACTCGATTTAGCGGTGGCCAACGAAGCCTCCCATAATATTTCCATACTACTCGGCAATGGCGATGGATCGTTTCAAGCCGGGTCGATGGTCGGAGCGGGAGTCAATCCTACGGCGCTCGCGGTCGGCGATTTCAACATGGATAACCGGCTGGATTTGGTGGTAGCCAATGGCGGTTCCAACAACGTTTCGATATTGCTGGGCAATGGCGATGGTTCGTTTCAAGCGCCGTTCCTCTTTGGCGTCGGGCGAGGACCGGGCGCCGTCGCCGTAGGCGACTTCAATAACGATGGGAAGTTGGATCTAGCGATATCCAACGATGATTCCGACGACGTTACTATCCTCTTGGGTAACGGAGACGGCACCTTTCAATGGGCGTCAAGTCCGGGGGCCGGCGGGGTGCCCACGGGCGTGGTCAGCGGAGATTTCAACTTCGACGGTAAACCGGACTTGGCCGTGAGCAATAGCTTTACCAACAATGTATCGATCTTGTTGGGCAATGGGGATGGGACGTTCCAGGCCGCCACCAATTTCGGGGCCGGACGAGCACCAAGAGCGATTGCTATCAGTGATTTCAACGGAGATGGGATACAAGATTTGGTCGTAGCTAATCGGGACTCGAACGACGTTTCGGTCTTGTTGGGCAATGGCGATGGTTCCTTTCTGCCGGCACAGTCGTTTGACGCGGGATTAGCGCCGCGGGCCGTCGCCGTAGGGGACTTCAACAACGACGGCAAAATCGACTTAGCCGTAGCCAACAGCTTTTCGAACAACGTGTCCCTATTATTGGGTAATGGTGATGGATCGTTCCAGCCGGCACAAAACTTTGACGTCGGAATCTTTGCGCGCGCGGTGGCGGTGGCGGATTTCAATTTTGATGGTAAACAGGATTTGGCCGTTGCCAATGAAGCTTCGAATAGCATGTCCATTATGATAAACGCTACACCATAGCCCACAGGCGGTCACTCGGAAAAGTCACCTTTGCGGCCGCTAGCTCGCGACCGCATAGGGAATTAGTTCCGTGCCCTATAACTAATTCGACATTTCCTCTCGGCCCTATAGGCCTTGGAGATTGCCCATTGTAAAGACGAGTTGGCGAGAGGACACTAGCCTTCGACGCGAAGGTGCTCAACTTTCCATGAACAAGAGCTGATCGGGCGGCACGGCAAGCCTACGGCGGAAACGAATGGACCCAATGATTCAGGACACAACCACGGAGACCAACAGATCCGCAGGCGCGCAAGCACGCCTAAGTGTGGATGGTAAGTACTTCTCTCGGGCCACGCATCGCGTGCGCTTCCATGGCGTGATTTATGGCCCATTTGTTCCCAATGCGGAGGGCCACCCGTTTCCGTCCCCGAATCGCGTAAACGATGACTTTGCGCTCATGCGGCAGATTGGCTTCAACGCCCTACGGACTTATCACTTGCCGCCGGAATGGTTCCTCGACTTAGCGGAAAAGTATGATTTGTCCGTCCTCATAGACATCCCGTGGCCAAAGCACTTGTGCTTCCTCGATACCCCTTCACTGCGGGTGGATATCCGTTCTCAAGTGCGGGAGGCGGCGCGACGAGGGCGCAACCACGCCTCTGTTCTGGCATACAGCATCGGTAATGAAATCCCTTTTGACATTGTTCGTTGGTACGGCGCGGCGCGCATCGAGCGATTTGTCGCGGAACTCATGGATGTGTCGAAGCAAGTTAATCCGAATGGACTGGTGACTTACGCCAATTATCCGCCGACAGAGTATTTGGATCTTACCTTCCTCGATTTTGTCATGTTTAATGTTTACCTGCATGACCGCGAAACCTTCTCGCGTTACCTCTTTCGGCTGCAAAATCTAGTGGGAGACAAGCCGCTGGTCTTGGGCGAGCTAGGCATGGATACTCTGCGACACGGCGAGCTGGAACAAGCCCAATTCCTGGCCGGCCATCTGCGTGAAGCCACATTGATCGGATTGGCCGGTTCATTTATTTTTTCGTGGACCGACGACTGGTACACCGGCGGCTGCCGGATTGACAACTGGGCTTTTGGCATCACACGCGCCGACCGCTCTCCTAAGATGTCCTATCATGTTCTTGGCGATGTTTTGGAATCCTCGCCCGCCGCCCTGCTCAGGGAAACCCTGCGAGTATCCGTGGTCGTGTGTTCTTACAATGGCGGGCAAACCCTCGAACAATGCTTGCATTCGTTGCTGGCGCTGGAATATCCCGATTACGAGATCATCCTCGTCGACGATGGCTCAACGGATGATACACGGGCCATCGCCGAACAATTTCCGACCGTACGCGCCATCCATCAAGAAAATGGCGGCTTGAGTGCGGCTCGTAACGTGGGTCTGCGGGCGGCCACGGGCTCCATCATTGCGTACACGGACTCCGATTGTTTTGTCGATCCCCACTGGCTTACTCATCTGGTCTATCAGCTACAGCGGACGGATGCGGCCGCCGTGGGTGGACCCAACCTGACGCCGGAAGACGGCTGGATCGCCTCGTGTGTGGCCGTTTCACCCGGACAACCTACGCATGTTTTGGAGAGCGACCAAGTCGCCGAGCATATTCCCGGCTGCAATATGGCATTTCGTCGGGAAGCGTTGGAAGCGGTGAACGGATTCGATCCGGTCTATCAGAGAGCCGGCGACGACGTGGACATCTGTTGGCGTCTCCAACAGGCCGATTCATGGATTACTTTCGCGCCCGGCGCGTTTGTTTGGCATCACCGTCGCCATTCCCTGCGCGGATATCTCAAGCAGCAGGTCGGCTATGGCGAGGCGGAAGCGCTACTACAGTTCAAGCATCCGGAAAGATTTACAATTCTGGGCAGCAGTAAGTGGCGCGGCGTGGTTTATGGCCAGTCGTTGCCTGGTCTACGACTGGGGAAGTCGGTGATCTACCGCGGAACCTTCGGTACCGGGCTCTTTCAATGCCTCTATCAACCGGGCCCCGCTGCTTGGAGTTTGTTGCCGAGCACGTTGGAGTGGCACGGCTTATCCCTTCTGATCGGGTTAGGCTCCTATCTTTATCCCCCCGTCTGGATCCTCATGGTAGCCATGCTCGGCCTTTCGCTCACGGTGGCGGCTCTACAAGCGGCTCAGGCCCAGCTTCCGGCAAAACATAAGGGCTTCAAGTCCCGTTTGATCATTGCCCTGCTTTTCTATATTCAGCCATTGGTGCGCTCCTGGAAACGCTACGCCGGACGCGTGGTCTCTTACCGCCACTCCCCGGACCCCGCGTTGTTGGAAAACCGTTCTCCTAGGTTACCGCTGCGCGGAGTTCTCACGGAGAGCTATTGGACCGAGGCGTGGCAGCACCGAACGCAATTATTAGATAGTATGGTGGCCTACCTGTCTGAGCGGCGCTGGGCTAAGAACGTTGATCCTGGCTGGTCGGATTGGGACATTGAAATGTACTGCCACTTGTGGACCGCCCTGCAAATTCGCACGGTTCAGGAGGATCATGGGGGCGGGAAGCGTCTCATACGAGTTCAGTATCGGTTACGCCTGACCAAGGCCACTAAGACCCTCGCGGTGCTGGGCGCCATAGCGTCCGCAGTATTGACTTACTTTCACAAGTTGCCTGCCGCCGTTGCGGTCTTAGCCCTGATCACCTTGATCGGCGGTTTTTGGTGGCGCGGGGCGGGTTTGGCGGCGCGGGCGGTAGCCGCGTTTGACGCGATCGCGCGCGGCATGCGTTTCATCCGTTGTGAACCCTCGCGCAAGCCCGCCAAGAAATTATGGGTAATGGCGCGAATGTGGGGAGGCACCGATGCCGTCGAGTAAGACCCCCACTCGTCCATCCGCGAGGAAGGTATACCTACGCCTTCTGCACCAAGCGAGGCCGACGACCGGCGAGATATCGGCGATCCTTGCCATGACCCTGCTGGGCGCACTGGTTACCGTAGCGCTGCCCTGGCCGCTTCAGTTTCTAGTAGACCATGTATTGGGCAATAAACCAACGGCGCCGGCGGCCGGTAGAATGCTGGGCGCTTTGGGGCCGCTCTCGCGTGAGTGGCTGGTCCTGATGCTGGCGGGCGGCAGCCTCCTGCTCCATCTCCTGAACGGCGCCCTGCACGGAATGAAAGCGCGGCTCGAAGTGGCGGCTGGGCAACGCAGCGCCAATGCTCTGCGCGCTCGTCTCTTCGATCACTATCAGCACCTGTCGCTGCGCGATCATTATCGCCAACCTCTGGGTGATCAGCTTTACCGGATTAATAATGACACCTACTGCATAAACAATTTGATCTTCGCCGGCGTGCTCCCCATGGTAGGATCTGCGTTGACCTTGTCGGCCATGTTTTTTGTTCTGTGGCGGCTGGATCATTGGCTCGCCCTGCTGGCTCTGGCCGTGGCGCCCTTTCTGGTGGCTTGCGCGCGTTACTATATGGGTCCGCTGGAATTGGAGTCCGATAGGGTTTGTCAGCGCGAGTCCGAGGTGTTGGGCCTGGCCGATCGCGTATTGTCGGCCTTGCCGATCGTCAAGGCCTTTGTGCGGGAAGACGATGAATCGAGACGCTTCCGGGAGCAAAGCGGCCGCGCCCTCGGCGCACGCCTGCGGCTGACGAATCAGGAACTCTGGTTCGACTTTGTCGTCGGGGGGATCACGGCGGCCGGAACGGCGATGATTTTGGCCGTCGGCGGCAGGCATGTTTTGCGGGGCACACTGACCGTAGGTCAATTGTTGGTAGTGATTGCCTATTTGGCTTCCGTCTATGACCCACTGCACGCGATCAGCTCCACCCTGGGACACCTGCAATCGGCCATCGCCGGCGCTCGACGCGTGCTGGAGGTCTTGCACACACCAACGGAAGCTCTCGAACGCCGCGACATAAACGCGCTGCCGCGCGTGCGCGGTCACATTGTCTTCGAACAAGTGACCTTCGGGTACACTCCAGAGACCTTGGTTCTAAACGGCGTTTCGTTTGAAGCGCCCACGGGATCGGCGATAGCCCTGGTTGGACCTACCGGCGCCGGCAAGACCACGATCGCCAGCTTATTACTCCGTTTTTACGATCCGCAATTGGGACGTGTCTTCATCGACGGCGTTGATCTACGTACCGTTTCGGTGGCCTCTTTGCGGCGGCAAATCAGCGTAGTCTTACAAGAACCCATCTTATTTCCGATCTCATTGGCCGACAATATACGCTATGGGAGACCAGACGCCACGGACGAAGAGATCCGCGCCGCCGCCGCCGCCGCGCATATCGATGAGTTTATCCGCACGCTTCCCGCGGGATACGACACACTGATCGCCGAAGGCGGCGCCTCGCTTTCCGGCGGCGAGCGGCAGCGGATTGCTCTGGCGCGCGCATTCCTCAAGGACGCGCCGATCCTCATCCTCGATGAGCCGACGTCGGCGCTGGATTCCAGTACGGAGGCCAAAATCCTCGAGAGTCTGGATCGCCTTATGCGCGGGCGCACCTCGCTGATTATTGCTCACCGGCTCTCGACCATCCGCCGTGCGGACAAAATCCTGTTCTTAGAGGATGGCCGTATCGTCGAGCATGGGACTCATCGCCAGTTGTTGGCGCAGGACGGCTCCTATGCGCAACTGCACAGGCTCTATGTGCGGACGCTGGGAACGGAAGGCGGTGAAGGGGAAGCGGCCCATTCTTCCTGCGGGATCATTTCACCGTTCTCTACACGAGACCGTCAGATACCTATTCCATACGAGGCGCCGCCTCTCCCGAAGGACAGCCTATGAGTATCACAGTAAGTCTTTGTGTAGGCGCCCTAGACTACCCTGAGGGGGGCGGACATCTGTGGGTTTATTTGAATTGGGCGTTGGGCCTGCGAAGCCTCGGTTGTCGGGTGATCTGGATCGAGCCCATTGATGCGGAGATGCCGGAAAGCCATGTGAAGGGGCTAATCTCCGTGTTGAAATTTCATCTGGAGCGCTATGGTTTTTCAGACAGCGTGGCATTGATGTCCCTTACCGGCCAACGGTTGCCTCGGAGCTTAACGGACGGTTGCTTGGAGCTCGACGCCGCCGCCGAAGCGGACTTGATGCTGAATATGAGATATGACCTGCGCCCGGAGCTGATCGGGCGCTTCCGGCGCTCGGCATTGCTCGATATAGATCCCGGATTGTTGCAGGCGGGCCTACACAAAGGCGAGTTAAGACTGGCTCGGCACGATGCGTACTTTACCATCGGCGAAACCGTGGGTACGCCCGGCGCGCTATTTCCAGACGGAGGCTTGACGTGGCTTTATACACCGCCGTGCGTAGCTCTGGACTATTGGAAACCGGCGCGCGTAACCGCAGACGCGCCCTTCACTACCGTTTCGCATTGGTACATGGACGAGTGGCTAACGGATGCTGACGGGCAAGTGCGTCCCAACGACAAACGCAGCGGCTTTCTGCCCTTCTTGGATTTACCCCGGCGCACTCGTCAGCCCTTAGAATTGGCGCTCTTTCTCGACGGTGACGCCGTCGAGCGGTCCGACTTGCAAGCGCGGGGATGGCGTGTGCGGGAAGCCCGTGAGGTGGCCTCCACCCCGTGGGATTATCAGAGTTACATTCAATCGTCGCGCGGCGAGTTTAGCTGTGCGAAGCCGCACTGTCTGAGTTTGCAGAACGCCTGGATCAGCGACCGTACGCTTTGCTATTTGGCCAGCGGTAAGCCTGCCGTCGTTCAACATACCGGTCCGAGTCGGTTCCTGCCCGACGCGGCCGGCCTGTTTCGTTTCCGCACGATGGCGGAAGCGGTTTCCGGCCTCGAAAAGGCCAACGCGGATTACGAGCGGCAATGTGGGCTGGCGCGTCTCTTGGCGACGGAGCACTTCAATGCCGAGCGAGTGGTAGGGAAGCTTTTGGAGCGAGCTCTGCACTAGGCCCATGGGCAGAGCCTTGGCCATTAAACATATTCTGCATCGATAGTGAGAGCTAAGCGGCGCCCTTAGCCATATCGGTCTGAGATCGGGAGTGATTTCGGTACGATGTAAGCTCCGTAGGAGTCCCCCAGCTTGCGAAGACGGCAAGCAGATACCAAGATGAAACTAAGGAATGAGACCACACAAGAGACCCCCAGCGGAAGCTGGGGGAGACTCAGGCCCAGCCTACTCCGGCGACGCCCCACTCCCCCCACCCCCTCTCCCCGCCGGGCGGGGAGAGGGGGCCAGGGGTGAGGGGCTCGTGAGGTAGGCTGGATCTTGAAGCTCCCCCGGCTTCCGCCGGGGTATCCACCACCCGTGAACGGTTACGAAGTTTCTAAGGAGCGACATGTTTATAGCAGGGGCTACTAGCTTTAAAATACAAGCCCCGTCGGGGCGACATGTGAACCATCACGACCGACCACATGTCGCTCCTACGGAGCTTGAGGCCTCCTTCTGGGTATGCTTGGCTATAAACATGACGCCCCTACGGGGCTGATACTTATTCTAAACTGATGATAATTCCTAACTAGATTGAGTACATCACGCGGAAATCACACCCTTTGAGATCGGAGTGTGCTACGAAGTAGATATGGTCGAGTCTGTGGCTTACAACCGAGTTCATGAGCCTGTCTTGGCGATACTGGCTTTTCACAAGATCGGCGAGCCGCCGGTCGATGGATGGGAGACTTGGTTCTACGTGCCGGAGGAAACCTTTGCGGGCTACCTGCGCTATCTTGACGAAAACGATTGGCAAATCATTGACGTTTCAACCTTGCTAAATGGACTCGTGGACCCTAACGCCTTACCTCGACGGGCCGCGTTATTGACCTTCGATGATGGCTACCGTTCGATGCGACAGGTGGCGCTCCCCTGGCTGCGCCGCTTCGGATATCCCGCCGTGCTCTTTGTGCCTACGGACTTCATTGGACGGCAAAACTCGTTTGACGCCGACTCGGAGCCGGTGGAAGACATTTGTGATTGGGATGATCTGACGGAATTGGCACGGGGCGGCGTTTCCATACAGTCCCATGGCGCGGCGCATCACAGTTTTTCCAATCTGCCGATGGCCCAGCGCGACGAGGAGCTTCAGCGATCCAAAGCCGCGCTCGAATCAAGATTGGGGCAAACTGTCGAAATCTTTTCCTATCCGTACGGCGATGGCGGCAAGGAACCCGTGCTCACTCGCCAGGCGCTGCAACGAGCCGGTTACCGAGCCGCCTGCCTGTACGGAGGCGGAGCCAATCTCGTGCCCATTGCCGACCCCTTTCGTCTGGATCGATTGGCTATGGGCCCTGATACGGACCTGGCTTCGGCCCTGCGCCGCGGTGACCGTAGCGCGGAGGATGCCCATGGCTAAGTACTCTGATTCATAATGACGATAACGTATTATCGTCACTGGGCGACGAAGACCTTCAGATCTTCGTCGACGGAACTAATCAGTCAATCGCAGACCCAAAGGTCTGCGCATGGAGATTGGACATATTATTGGGTCCCGGAGAGCGGGAGAGCCTGCGAAGCGGGCGAAAGCATAAAGCCTGGGGTGGAGCGCAGCGGAACCCCAGGGTGTGAGAACGTGACATGATCCTCAGCCCCGACAAGGTCGGGGCGACAGCACTATACCGGAGCAACGCCAACCTGCTGTCGCCCCGCAGAGCGGGGCTTAATAGGGTAGGAGTGACGCGTTCCTGGGGCTCACGCCCCAGGCTTTATGCTGCCGCCCCGCAAGGCGGGGCTCGGCACTTCGGATCACCAAAATGTCCAAACTCCAGTCGCAGACCTAAAGGTCTGCGCCACCCGTTTGAAACATACGTTAATGAATTTATGAAACGATGTGCTAAGAAGCCGAAGATAGTGATCCTGGGCATGATGGGTCGTTGTCCTTTCGCTGGACAAACGTGGCTTTACCTAAACTGGCTGCGGGCTTTTTCGCGGTTGGGCTGCGAAGTTTTTTACGTTGAAGATGATATGGTCTGGCCCTACGATCCCGCACAAAACACGATCACCGAAGATTGCCGGTATGCCGTACGACATATCGATTACTGCCTGGAACGGATCGGACTGCCCAACCAGTGGGCGTATCGGCTGGCCGACCGCAAAGGGGCGTGCTGGGGGATGTCTGAGACGCAGCTCAACGCACTGTATGCCTCATGCGACGTCCTACTGAATGTGGTCGGCGCGACGGATTTAAGGGACGAACAACTACGCGCGCCCTATCGCGTATACGTTGAGTGCGATCCGGTCACGGCAGAGTTGCGGCTGGCCAACAACGACGCCCATACGAAGATGGCCTTCGACAACCACCACGTCATTTTCACGTACGGTGAGAACTATGGCCGGTCGGAATGTGGCGTACCGTTAAATGGCCTAGAGTCCAAATATCGCACGATCCGCCAGCCGATTGATCTGGAGTTGTGGCCGATGGCCTTTGATCCGCACGCGCGCTTCTTCACCACACTGGGCAACTTTCGGCAAAGTGATGGCGACGTCGAGTATCAAGGTAAAGTTTACCGCTGGAGCAAACATTATGAGTGGGAAAAATTTCTGACGCTGCCGCGCTATACGACGCAACCTTTCGAAGTCGCGCTCAACGCCGATACCGCGGACCGGGCCCGCTTGGAAGCGCACGGTTGGAAGGTGATCTCTCCGTTTGAAATGTCTTTAGATGCGTTCGGCGCTTACCCGGATTATATTCGCCGCTCACGCGCGGAGTGGACGGTAGCCAAGGACCAAAATGTACGCTTGCGCAGCGGGTGGTTCAGTGAGCGCGACGCCTGTTATCTGGCCTCGGGAAAGCCTGTGGTGGCGCAGGACACCGGGTTCGGCAGCCGGTTGCCTACTGGAGAGGGTTTGTTCGCCTTCCAAACCATGGATGAGGCGATGGATTCCATAAGCCGGATTAACCAGGATTACCCTCGTCACTGCCGAGCCGCCCGACGTATTGCAGAAGAATTTTTCTCGGCCCCGAAGATCGGCGCCCAGCTTCTGAATGAAATCGACCTTGTATGAGTGATATGAAGGACAATATTCAAGATTCCCAGCCGCCCCTGCGCTATCTCATCGTCAACGCCGACGACTTTGGCGCCTCGCGTGGCGTGAACCGCGGAATTATCGAGGCCCACTGCCGAGGGATTGTTACCAGCGCCAGCTTGATGGTTACCGGACAAGCCCTAGCGGAGGCTGTGGCTCTGAGCCGTGCTCACGCGGATCTAGCTGTCGGTCTGCATTTTGATGTGAATGGAGAAGACGAGCGGGAATTTGATCTCAGCGATCTGCGTGCGACCCACGACGAGTTATTTCGACAGATCGACGCCTTCGTGACGGTCATGGGCCGCATGCCGACGCACATTGATTCGCATCGCCATATTCATCTCGACGACCCTGGCCTGTTCTCTTATTTTCGAGAATGGGTAGAGCCCCTGGGAGTGCCCTTGCGCGGGGATGGCCAGGTGAATTTTGTTGGGGGATTTTACGGTCAGTGGGAATGGAAAGTTACAGAACTAAAGTATATCAGTGTTCCCTTTTTACAGAATATGTTACGCCACGAGGCGCCGGAAGGGGTCACCGAGTTTTCTTGCCATCCCGGCTATCGGTCCGAGGATTACCATTGTGTTTATCTGGCCGAGCGCGAAATTGAGTTGGCGACGCTGACCGATCCGCGGATCCGTCAGACTATCCAGGAAGAACGTATCCACTTGATCAGTTACGCCGACTATGCCCTTCTCAAACATGGCGCCCAACCCATGCAACGGCGTGACCTTTAACTGTTTGTAACTGTTCAGGGCGGTCGTCGGCCGGTCCCTGAAGGGGACCTTGTTAATAGCCGTGGGTGGCGTCCCGCGCCACCCACGGAATGCCATCATCCCCAGCCGGACCCTGTAAGGGTCCACGTAGGGTCCGCTGTGGGTGGACGACCGCGACCCTTTCAGGGTCGGCCGGCGTGGGGGTTACGGTCCGGGGGTGGCGAAACGCCACCCCCGGCTATTAACCGCGTCCCCTTCGGGGACCAGGCGCCGTAGGGCCACTTTTTGTCGATAGGCTCCTCAGCGGACCCACAGGAACAGTTACAACTGTTTCAACCGAGCAAGCGATGTATTTGAATTTGAACAAGACGCCAAAGAAGAATGTGGCCATAACGCACGGCGTACCGCGCTCGGCCGGACACCGGTTCCGTCTCCCTTTTACGGCAAGCCGTATACCGGCGCTGCTCTGCACTCTGGCCTTTACCCTGCTGATTTCATCGACGCCTAATGTTTGTGGCGACGATAGTCCGCGAACGAAACAACAAAGCGGTACCCAAACCATAAAAGTCCCGATTAATAAGGAAGGTCCTCGCTCTTTTGCCATTCGCCGAGTGGATGGACCGCCAATCGTGGAAATGGAGTTTGTCGGATCGAAGTGGTTGGATCAGGCGACCCGCTTGGAGGGTTTCACACAAGCCACGCCAAAAGAAGGGACACCGGCTTCGGAAAACACAGTGGTCTATGTGGGCTATGACAAGGACAATCTTTATTTGGTCTTCTATAGCTATGATAGCGAACCTTCGCAGATTCGGGCCAATTATTCCAAAAGAGATGACATAGCGGCGGATGATTATGTCGGAGTTATTCTGGACACATTCAACGATGGCCGGCGCGCCTACAAATTTCTAACCAACCCGTTGGGCGTGCAGGCCGACAGCTTGTTCGCCGAAGAAGGTGGAGAAGATACACAATTCGACAGCGTCTTTCAATCGCAGGCCAAATTAACCACCTTCGGGTATTTGGCGACTATGGCCATCCCATTTCGCAGTCTGCGCTATGCGAAAAGTTTCCCGCAAACCTGGGGATTCAATCTCGTGCGCAGCATAAAGCGAAAGAACGAAGAAGTATTTTGGTCGCCGGTTTACCGAGACCGTCGCGGTTTCTTAAATCAAGCCGGCAAACTGACGGATCTCGCAGAAATCTCATGGCGCCGCGGCTACGAGTTAATACCCTATGTGCTGGGGGCCAAGACTATCCTGCTGGATCAGGACAGCGCTCCGGCTAAGTTCATGAGAAGGTCGCAGGCGGCGGCCGGCCTGGATGTCAAGTACGGTTTCACTTCCAGTTTAACGGCCGACGTAACCATCAATCCGGACTTTAATGATTTGGAGGCCGATCAACCCAGGATCCGCGTCAATCGCCGATTTGCCGAGTCCAACCAGACGTTCGTTCCGGAGAAGCGACCCTTTTTCCTCGAACGAGCTGACATTTTCGGTACACCCCTCAATCTTTTCTTTACTCGCAAAATAATCGATCCGAAATACGGAGCGAAGATCACGGGGAAGGCTGGGAGATACAACCTAGGCTATCTTTCAGCGAGCGACGCGGCGCCGGAACTTGAATTCAGTGACGACGCCTCGCTTTTTCGTCGCCGGAAAAAACCGGCCAACGCCAATGTCTTTCGCCTGAGCCGGGATTTATTGGAGCAGTCGTCCCTCGGCCTCATTGCTATTGATCGTCGCTTTGGGCGAGAGTTTAATCGGCTGTATGGCGTCGATGCGGAATTTCGTTTCTGGGAGAAATATGAGCTCAGTATGCAGTATGTTCGCTCCTGGGCGCGCAATCGAGAGGAGAGTGATGATGACGAGGTCTTGCTGGAGCGCTCCCGGGGTTCGGGTTATATGATCACCGCGGCCCGGAGTTCTCGCCACCTCTCAATGGATTTATATCATGTTAATCTCGCGCCGGGGTTCCGTTCTGATTTAGGCTTTATCGAACGGTCGGACGTCAAGCAATTTGGCGGAAGCCTTCGCTATGATCTCTGGCCGGAAAATCGAGCTTTAATCAACTGGGGGCCGCGCTTGGTTTATGGCCGGAATTATGATCACAAAGGAAATCTCAATGACGTTGACGTGGAGATCGGCCTGGCGTTCGAGTTGGCCGGCAATACATCGATGGGCGTGAAGGCGGCCAACCTCATGGAACGCTACGTCAGCAAAAAATACCGTAAGCATCCCGTCACCTTTTATGCGACCACGGAACGCGCCCGAAAAATCTCTGGTGGAGTCAGCGGCACTTTCGGTCGGGAGATCAACTATAATGAGAATGATCCGTTTTTGGGCCGGGCGCGTGAACTCTCCTTCGATATGTCTCTGCGGCCCAACGAACATTTCAAGCTGGAAAACATTTACCTTACCGGTCATTTGATTAATCGAGAGCTGCTGTTAAGCCGGCGGCTCCCCCCGTTGCGCCGCGGCTTTGACACCCATATCTTCCAAACCCGGCTCAACTATCAATTCAACCGAGAGTTTTCACTGCGCCTAATCCCAGAGTACAATTTTCTCAAAACCCGCAATATGATGGTGGAGGATCCCAGACTAATGCGCGTCACGGAAAGGACGCGCCAATTGCGCGGCAGTTTTGTTTTAAGCTACGTGGTTCGCCCGGGTACCGTGCTTTATGCAGGCTATAACTCGGTACTACAGGACTTGACTTTTCGCTCGGCGCGGCGCTTACGGTCCGGCGATCGCGGGTTTTTTATCAAGATGTCTTACCTCTTTCGGTGAGTGGTTCCGCTGAGTACGGGCGTGTGCACGAAGGCGCCATTCCGTGCTGCTGATGGCCGCAGATTACGGATCGCGGCGAACAAATGTCCGGTTGCTAAATTGAATTTGACGTAGGAGTAATAACGCTATGCAAATATGCCTGGTATCCCAGGAGTATCCGCCGGAGACCGGTGGGGGAGGCATTGGCACGCAAGTTCATTTGAAAGCCCATGCACTGGCCAAGCGCGGGCACGCCGTTCATGTCATCTCCAGCGACTACGACGGTCCCGGGCGTACTTATATGGATCGACAAGTGGTTGTACACCGGATCCCCCATCCCGCCGGAGAGAGCTTATTCTCAGAACCCAGTGTGCACTGGGTGATTTACAGTGAGCGCGTCGCGAGGAAACTTTACAAGCTTTTCGAGCAAGTTCGATTTGATCTGATTGAGTTCCCTGAGTATGCCGCGGAAGGATTTATTTACCAGATGGATGCTTACCGCTACCATCGTCTGCCCATCGTCGTTATGTTGCACGGCTCCCTAGCGATGTTTGCCGAGCGAACCGGATGGCCGGAGCTGGACAGCGATTTCTATCGGTTCGGATCGTTTATGGAAGATAGCGTGGTCCAACGAGCAGATTTACTGTTGGCGGGCAGCCGGAACATTGCGAGCTTCTGGGCCAAGCGATGCGGCCTTCCCATTGAACGCATACCGGTGACCCACATAGCGGTCGATGCCGTGGCATTTCCTTTATCTTCGGCGAGAGTCGTCGATCGGCCTACTATTTTATTTGTGGGCCGGGTCGATGAAGTCAAAGGCGTCTTTTCGGTAACCGACGCGGTTTTGCGACTGAAATGTAAGTATCCTTCGATTCTCTTACGGATCATCGGGACCGGCAACGAGGAAGATATGACCAAACTGCGCGAGACAATAGAAGCTGGGCAGGCGCAATCGCAGATCGAATTTTTGGGTTACATCGATCATGACCAATTGGCCACTCATTACGCGCGCTGCGACGTGTTCGCTTCCCCTGCGCCCAGTGAGCATGGCGTCGCCACCGTATACCTTGAGGCCATGTCTTGTGGAAAACCCGTAGTAGCGTGTTCGACTGGGGGCGCGCCGGAGGGCGTTATCCATGGACAAACCGGTCTATTGGTTCCACCCGGAGATGTAGACGCTCTCGCACGAGCCTTCGATCGGCTGTTGTCCGATACGGAGCTGCTTGATCGGCTTGGTAAGAATGGTCGAGAAATGGTCGAAAAATACTTTTGTGTCGAAAAGTACATTGAGCGGGTCGAAAAGCTTTACCTGCAACTACTGACCGATTTTAACAGGTACGGCGGGCGGGCATAAACAATCATTTTAGGAGTGGCCTGCTTTTACAGAACCAGGAGCGGTAGCGACCGGGTAAGCGCCGCATGGCACACAGATCCGGCGGGACTGACATCCTACGGAGATCACACCCTTACGGTCTCTAGGAATTATCCGAGACTATTACTCAGCAAGGAGGAAAAGGTATGTTGAAAAAGCAAGCCATAGGGCTGGCCGTCACGTTGGTTTGGCTGGCAGGCTGGACTTCACTAGGGCAGCAACCGGCCCAACCGACTTCGAAGATTCTTCCTTTTAGTGGAAGTGTTTCCAGTCCGGATGGGCCGGCGGATTTGAAATTCAAGGTCTTCGCCACAAGCTCGGGAGGAGCCGCGGTTTTTGAGGAGGCGCAAACCGTCAGTGTAACGGGAGAGCTGTTCTCTACCTTTATCGGCAATGCGACAAGCGGCGGCATTCCGGCGAGAATTTTTTCCGACAACGCATCCTTGTGGATAGCCTACGCCTTAGCGTCAGATCCCACCATCGACACGATCAGCCGTCAGCCGATAGCGTCGGCCGGTTATGCCCATTTTGCTCTGAACGGGCCTGCCGGTCCCCCTGGTCCTGCCGGACCCGACGGACCGCAAGGCCCGGCGGGACCGCCAGGGCCCACCGGCTTGCAGGGACCGGCGGGACCACCGGGATCCACAGGACCTCAAGGTCAAACAGGACCTACGGGACCACAAGGGTCGGCAGGACCGCAAGGCCCGGCGGGGCCACAAGGATTGACGGGGCCGCAGGGACCGGCGGGTCCTACAGGTCCGCCAGGGCCGATCGGGCCGACGGGCGGGTTTGCGATTAATTCCGGTAAATCGGTGGCCGGCATGATGCTGGAGGGAAGTACCACTTCGACGACGTTTGCGCTCCTCTTTACGTTAACGCCGCTGACTTCCGGCCATCACCTGACGATCTCCGATCTGGAATTGGAAGGACGGGTTGCCGGTGGCGCCGGGAGCTTCCGCTACACGTTTAATTTTGCGGACGGCACTTCATTCACTTCCCAGATTTATACTACCAGCAGCAGCGTTGATATCACCTTGGCGGACCCGCACCTGCCAACGCATTGCAGCTACCGTGGAACGCTCATCGGCATCGGCGTTGAGGCGGCGGCCGGCGTTTCGGGTGCACAAGCGTTTGCGCGATTAACCGTGTCCGGCTACGAAACCGATTCAACCGGTCTGACGCCGGCCAAGCCCATACTGGGTCGTAGCTCTGAAGGAAGCACTAGTTCGACAACGCTCACACCTGTGGCCAGCTACGCCCCATTGACGACCGGCCACTATCTCACAATAACCGAACTGGAAGTTGAAGCGCGACTCCAGAACCCGCGAAGCACCGGGTTTTACCGATACCGTATTGCGTATGCCGATGGTACTTCGTTGACCTCAAAAATAGAGACGACCACTAGCACGCTGGAAACGACCTTGCAGAATCCCAAGATATCGACGCATTGCAGCTATCGTGGCAACATTGTCGGGATTGTGCTTGAAGCGGCGTCCGATTCCGCCGGCAACACGGCCTACGGGCGACTGAAAGTCAATGGCTATGAAGCGGCCCCCTAAGTACATCGTTTCATAAATTATTTAACGTCTTTTTCAAATTGGTGGCGCAGATCTTTGGGTCTGCGACTGGAGTTTAAAAATTTTAGTAGCCCAAAATGCCGAGTCCCGCCTTGCGGGACGGCAGCATAAAGCCTGGGGCGTGAGCCCCAGGAACGCGTCATTCCGACACTATAAGCCCCGCTCTGCGGGGCGACAGCAGGTCAGCGTTCCTCCGGTATAGCACTGTCGCCCCGACCTTGTCGGGACTGGTGGTCATTTCAGGTTCTCACACCCTGGGGTTCCGCTGTGCTCCACCCCAGGCTTTATGCTTTCGCCCCCAGAGCGGGGCTCTTCCGGCTTCGGAGACAAGCTGGCTCTCCCGCCCTGCGGGACCAAAAAAATGTCCAAACTCCAGGCGCAGATTTTTTAGGTTTGCGATTAACAGAGTAGTTCCATCGACGAAGACTTGAAACTCTTCGTCACACAGTGACGATAATACGTTAGCCTAATTATGAATCAGAGTACTAAGTGAGGCTAGACCCTATGAATAAATTTGTTGATCCCGGGGAAGGGAAGAGCCGCCCGCGCCATCGCTCCGGCACGCTCTTGAAATATGCGGTTGTCGCTGCGCTCTGTCTCATGGTCGGGTTTATCGGCGGGGTATATGTCGAGCGATGGGGGGGCCTACCGTTGTGGGAGGTGCAAGACGAATGGTCCATTGGAATTTATATGGGTGAATCGCCCTTACAACTTTCGTCTCCTGCAATGATTCGCAACCCTGTGCTCACCGCTAGGGATGTCACCGACGGAAAAGCCAGTTTTGTGGCCGACCCTTTTCTGATTAAGGCGCCTTTGGCTTGGTATATGTTTTTCGAAGTCATGGACACCGCCTCGTATAAGGGGAAGATTGGCGTTGCGGTAAGTCGGGACGGTTTAAAGTGGAAGTATGAGAGAATTGTGCTCGAGGAGCCCTTTCATTTATCTTACCCGTACGTTTTTAACTGTCGGAACGAGTACTATATGATTCCGGAATGTTACGAGTCGAACTCCATTCGCTTATATAAGGCCGTCGATTTCCCCATGCGATGGTCTCTGGTGGGCGTTCTGCTCGAAGGCGCCTATGTCGACACTTCTATTTTTCGATACGAAGACCGCTGGTGGCTATTTACGGCCAACCAGTCGGGAAGTGATACATTAAGCCTGTTTTTTGCAGAGGATCTGATGGGGCCGTGGCGCGAGCATCCGAGTAGTCCAGTTATTAAAGGCAATGCCCACATTGCGCGGCCCGGCGGCCGGATTTTAATGTGGGACGGACGCATAGTCCGATTTACCCAAGACGACGACCCGACCTATGGCAATCAACTTCGGGCGTTTGAAATAACCAAGCTGACCACAAGCCACTACGTGGAGCGTAGTCTAACCCCCAATCCGTTATTAAAAGGCAGCGGTTCCGGCTGGAATGCCGAAGGCATGCACCACATCGATTTGCAACAGACGGCTCATGGCCGATGGTTGGCTTCCGTGGACGGGTATCGAAAGAAAATAACTTTCCGCTTAAAGTATTAAAAACCGCGCCCGCCCACATTGTCGGAGCATAACCGCAAATGGCCATTCGTAATTGCTCACTTTTTTTCATTCCCTACAGAGTCACGGAAGCCACGAAGCCACGCAAAGGTTTCTCTCCGTGTTCTCAGCGCCTCTGTGGTGAATAGGGGAGAGGGAATAAAGTTAACGGAAAACTGAGACTCCTGTCACCGTCAGTTGCTTTTAAAAATAACCACAAAGGAAGGGAGTTGAAGGTTTTTACCGCTTTCGATTCTTCCTTCGTTTCGACACCATGGCGGAATAGAGCCCATCAACGGTTTTGCGACCAAACAACTGTTCCTTAATCTGTAGGTAATCCCCGGCCCCAGGTTCGTATTGCAGGATAAACCGCGTGGCGTTGGTTACTCCCGAGGCTTGGACCAAAGCCTCCCAACCGGCCGCTCGTATATCGACTCTAGTGATGGCTTTCTTGAGTTTGTTACTCTGAATTGCTGCCTTTCGCGATTCTGATTTGGCCCCACCTTGGGCAAATCAGCTATCCTTATGGGCACTATGTCTATAAGGAGGCGAAAGGATGTCCAAGATGGAATTATTCGAACAGATCAGACGAGAGCATGAGTTTGGATGGCGCGGCTTCCCAATCTTCTCCTTCGGGGCGCTCCGAGTTTTTACCTTTCATTATGGCCTTATCCCTCACGGCCGCGGCCCCCACAAGACTACATCCCTGTCATCCGATCCGGAGAGCAGCTTGCAACCATCCGGCGACCAGGCCACCGCGTTCACCCCGCCGGTATGGCCGGTCAACGTGCGCAAGACCTCACCGGCGCCGGCGTCCCAGAGTTTAATACTACGGTCGGCCGAGGCGCTGGCGATCTTTGAACTATCGGGAGACCAGACTACGGCATTAACGGCGTCCGTGTGACCGGTCAGTGTGTGAAGCAGCTCGCCGGTGGCGGCCTCCCAAATTTTGAGGAGGCGATCGGAGGAGCCGCTGACGATCTTTGAACTATCGGGCGACCAGGCCACCGAGTTGACACTGTTTGTATGTCCGGTGAAGGTCCGCAGTACTTCGCCCGTCTTGATGTCCCAAGTTTTGATGGTTTGATTGGTCGATCCGCCGACGATCTGCGCGCCGTCCGGCGACCAGGCGATGCTGGTGACGGGGGCGGAGTGTCCGGTCAGCGTCCGAAGCAACGCGCCCGAATCGGTTTCCCAGAGCTTGATCGTGCGATCCCGTGAGCCGCTGGCCATCTGGGTGCCGTCCGGCGACCAGGCCAGGGAGGTTACATAATTTGTATGCCCATTCAGCGTTCGCACCAGCAGGCCGGTTTCGGCGTCCCAGATTTTGATCGTGGTATCCTCTGCGCCGCTGGCGATTTGCGCGCCGTCCCGACCGGGTCGGGACCACGCCACAGATCGTACCCAGCCCACGTGGGCTGTTTGAGTGCGCCGTACTCCTTCGCTGGCAACGCTCCAGGTTTTAATCGTGCGATCGTAAGAGCCACTGACGGCCTGGGCGCCGTCTGACGCCCACGCTACGGAACGCACAGAGGCGGTATGCCTGGTGCCGGGCCAGAGGAGTGCACCATCCTTGGCCGCCCACACACGCACCCCGCGATCGGAAGACCCACTGGCCAACTGCGTGCCGTCCGGGGACCACGCCACGGAGGTCACATCACTTGTGTGCCCGGTCAGCGTGCGCAGCAGCATGCCGTCGTCGGCCACCCACACCCGCACTGTCTGATCCCCAGATCCACTGGCCAACTGCATGTTGTCCGGCGACCACGCCACGGAGTACACCCAACTCGTGTGCCATGTCAGTGTGCGCAACTGCCGTCCGTCGTCGGCCGCCCACACCCGCACCGTGCGATCCCCAGCACTGGCCAACTGCGTGCCGTCCGGGGACCACGCCACGGAGGTCACCGCACTCCCATGCCAGGGCAGCGTACGCAGCAGCCGTCCGTCGTCGGCCGCCCAAACCCTCACCGTGCGATCGTAAGACCCACTGGCTAGTAGTCTGCCGTCCGGGGACCACGCCACGGAGGTCACATTACTCGTGTGCCCGGTCAGTGTGCGCAGCCACCGGCCGTCGTCGGTCGCCCACAGCCGCACCGTGCGATCATTTGACCCACTGGCCAGTTGTCTGCCGTCCGGGGACCACGCCACGGAGGTCACATCACTCGTGTGCCCGGTGAGCGTGCGCTGTGGCCGTTCGTCGTCGGCCGCCCACACCCGCACCGTGCGATCCCCAGATCCACTGGCCAGTTGCGTGCCGTCGGGCGACCACGCTACGGAGCGCACATAATCCGTGTGACCGCTCGGAAATGTACTTAATTGCTCCCAAGCGGCTACGCTGTTACAAGCGTCCGCGTATCCCACCGGCCCATAGGCTCCCACTCCCGTCAAAACCAACCAAACAACGACTACCTTGTTTAATGATTGGGCAACCCTCATAAAATATTTTTTCATACTCACTTCCTTTCCCCTTGGCGAATGTCGACAGCGTCTGACACGATGGTACGCGACTTGTATGGAGGCATGTAACGGTTCTTAACGCTGTTTTTGCGAATAACAGAACCGGGAGCGGTAGCGACCGGGTCGGCACGTTATTGTCAGGTGCGCACCCGGGAGAATGTCCTATAATTAGTTGAAATTGATGCATGACCTCGCTTACATTGAAGTGGTTGTGTTTAACTTCAATAAACGAATCACTTCGCCTAAGGAGGTCACGCATGAAGAGGAGAATAATTCAAACCGGCAAAGGAAG
>JACOSC010000053.1 GCA_016179055.1 Acidobacteriota bacterium | reverse complement strand
GGTTATCGACACCGCCACGCTCACGCTGGCGGACCGCTGGCCGATATACAGCCCGCGCGGTATGGCGATTACCGGCGATGGCGCTTATCTGTATGTAGCCCAGTATTCGATGAATACTTTAACGGTCTTCGACACCGCCACTGCGGAGACGATCACGACGATCGCGCTCGCTCCCGATCCGAGTTTTATCGCGATAACCCCTTGAAAAAAGAAGCATCGCTCCGCGCAGGCGACCGGCCCATCCGAGAGCATAAAAGCCGACGGCTACGCCGCCTTCTACTCCACTCGGAAATTCAGATACCTCGTTCCAGAGGACGGTTTCTAACTCGTCATTGAAGCCATCGGATAATGACAGAGCTGAAAAAACGCTCTTGCTTTTACAAGTGTTTAACGGGTGCCCTCTTTCTTCTGAGGCCATAGCATCACCTCAATGATATCGAGGAGGTGATACCATGGGAGCTTGGCATAGGTTTGGTTCTATTGCTGCTCGCACTCGTATTATACTGCGGCGAATAATCTCTTGGCCATTCCCGAGTGTCCGGTGCTTCTTATCTTGAACAATCATTCAAATATGGACTATAAATTTAATTTTATCCTTTGCGTAACCTATTCCTACGGGCTATGATCAAACTCAGAGAGCGCCGTAAGCCGCAATCCATTCTGCCGGCCTTCGTCCTGCACGAGCGCCAAATCAGGTATCGGCAGATCAGGTTGTCTCGCCAAATGGAGTTTGCTACAATCTGTCTCGTGAGTGGAGATCTGGAATCAAGCATACACCGCCGGCAATTGTTCATGGAACGGCGGCGAATTCATCGACATGCATCTTAACGCGGTGAAAAGATGAGACGACCACCTGACTCGGATTCGGCCAGGGAAACCCATAGCGCCGCTGAAAAATTGGAGCGCCGGTGGCTTATGCCGCGCCTTTGGCGACTGGCGGCCATCTATATCCTCGGCTTAGCGGCGTTTGTGCCCTTAGCTTGGCTGGCGAGCTTCAGCGACTACTTTAGTTGGGACTTGCACACGGCCCGCCTTATACAATCGGTGCACATGCCAGGCCTGTTCGAATTCATGGCCGCGATATCCTTTCTGGGTGATGAATGGACGCCACATGCTCTGACGGTCAGCACGGCTATAGTTTTTCTTGCCTTCCGGCGGCGGCGCGCCGGAGTCGGCCTATTTCTAACAGTTGTCTCTGGTGAACTGATTAACCGCACGCTTAAGTATCTGATTGGGCGTCCGCGCCCGGCGCCCGATGTTGTGCATGTATTTCGCTATTACTGGTCCAAGAGCTTTCCCTCGGGCCATGTAACCTTTTACGTCTGTTACTTCGGCTTTCTCTTTTTTCTCGCCTATTCTTTGATGCCACGCGGTTCGTTACGTCGCCGATGGGTCCTTACGCTGACGTGCCTGCCCATCCTTCTAATTGGTTTTTCACGAGTGTATCTCGGCGAGCACTGGCCCAGCGACACTATTGGCAGCTATTTGTTGGGTGGCATGTGGGTGAGTCTTTGCGTTCAGGGTTACCGCCGTTGGACTCAGCGCGCCCTGGCGGCCTAGCCCTAGTTGCGTTATGCGGCTGGAAGCCGCATCTACAATCTTGTTGGAATCAGAGCGCCTTCGCGACCTGGGCCGAAGAGGGGTTGGGGTATCTGAATCAAGCGGCCTAATGACGTTTCGGAACACGCCGCCCTTGCCCTTATCGGTTTGAGGTCGGCGCGTCCACATTTTCTTCTTGATTTAGGTCACAGCGGCTGCCTATACTTTTTGGTGTGGTACCGCGTAACCCGTATCAAAGAGCGTTAAGGCGCTCAACTACGTTGTGAGCGGTGAGTGCTTGGCGCCGGTTTCGACGATGGCAAGTGAGGCGCGCGTTACCGGCAATCTTCCAAGGTCCTCGGGGACGGATTATCACTGAGTGGGGTATGGCGTGAAGAAGACCTTTTCGTTCCTACGCCGGCTTTTTCATCACAAGGTCATCATCGGTTTATTCATAGTAGGATGGGCGTGCAGCGCGCTTTGGCCGCCCAGCGTTTTCGCGAAAAAAGACCCTGAAGAAAAGGCCCGCGATAAAGAGATCAAGCGGATTATGAAAGAGCGCGACAAGCCGATGGATAAGCGTCTGAAAGAAGTCCGCCAACAAAACAAAGAAGTGTTGCAACCGGTCGATAAACGCGCCCGCAAGATGCAGCGGCAGATCGAAAAGGATAATAAGAAACGCCTGAAGGAAATGCGGAAAACGTATAACAAGATGTTCAAAGAAATGGAAAAAGAACAAAAGGCGCTGCAGACTGAGCGGACCAAGCCATCACGGAAACCAAGCCCAGCAACCCCGGAAAAAAACTAACGAGGCGCCACCTCTGATCGGCGCGGCGCCGGCTTAACTCAAAATGTGGCGGGATGGGGAACGCCCCTTAAACTACGGCGTCTCGATTCCGCGGTCCGTCATGGGTGGTCAAGTGAAATCGTAAAGAGGGTAGATATGCCGTTGAATCGTTGGCCTCAGCTTTGTGAAAACCCGGCCTACAGGAATTCGCCGGTCAAGCGTGCAGTCGTTCTCTTTCTGGCCGCCTTGCTGTTGCTTCACGCCGAATTAACTTTTGCGGCCTCGCGTTCCCCCGTAAGGGGTAAGCGCGGCATGGTGGTCAGCGCGGACGAATACGCCACGCAGGTGGGCGTTTCGATTCTTGCGAAGGGTGGCAATGCCGTGGATGCCGCGGTCGCCGTGGGCTTCGCCCTTGCCGTCACTCACCCGTCTGCCGGCAATATCGGCGGTGGCGGGTTCATGCTGGTCCGTCCGGCTAAGACCGGTGAGACCATGGCTATTGATTATCGCGAAAAGGCGCCGCGCCGGGCGACGCGCGATATGTACTTGGATAAGCAGGGCAACGTTGTCCCTGAGCTGTCCACAGTTGGCTACAAAGCCGCGGGTGTGCCCGGCACCGTGGCCGGTCTGGCACTGGCCTTGGAAAAGTACGGCACTATGAAACTGTCAGAGCTCATACAGCCCAGCATTAACCTTGCGGAAAAGGGCATTGTCGTTCGCCACACACTGGCCCGCTCGCTTCGTCAAAGCGCTGCCCTGCTCTCTCGGTTTCCCGATAGCCATAGCCTCTTCTTGCGCCAAGGCCGCTATTTTGAAGAAGGCAACCTCCTCGTACAGAAAGACCTGGCAAGGACATTGAGGACCATTGCTCAGTCCGGCCCGTCGGCATTCTACGACGGTCCCATCGCCGAGCTTATCGTTGCGGACATGGAGCGGCATGGCGGACTAGTAACGAGAGAAGATCTAAAAACCTATCAACCGCGCCTCCGCCCGGCCATCAAAGGCCTCTATCGTGGCTATGAGATATGTTCGATGCCGCCGCCAAGCTCCGGTGGCATCGCCTTATTGGAGATGCTCAACATCTTGGAGCCCTATCCGCTCGCCAATTACGGCCACAATTCCTCTCGCACTTTGCACCTCATGGCGGAAGCCATGCGATTAGCGTTTCGCGACCGTGCCGAATTCTTAGGGGACTCCGATTTTGTTAAGGTCCCAGTGGCCGGGCTAATTGCCAAGAAATACGCGGCGCAGCTTAGGCTCGGTATCGATCCGTACTTGGCGGCCGAAAGCCGTAAGATGGCGCCCGGCCGGCCCACGGCCTATGAAAGCGCGGAGACCACGCATTATTCCATTGTGGATGCGGCTGGAAATGCCGTGGCTAACACGTATACGCTCAACGGGAGTTATGGGGGAGGCGCCACTGTGCATCAGGCAGGCTTCCTGCTCAACAACGAAATGGATGATTTCAGTTCCAAGCCGGGCAACCCCAACATGTTTGGCCTTGTTCAAGGAGAAGCCAATGCCATTGCGCCGAACAAACGCCCGCTTAGCGCCATGACACCGACCATTGTGACCAAAGAGAACCGGCTCTTCCTGGTGACCGGCTCTCCTGGAGGACCAACGATCATTAATACAGTCTTGCAAGTTCTGATCAATGTCATCGATTTTAAGCGGACCCTACAGGAGGCGGTCGATGCGCCGCGCATACATCATCAATGGCTGCCGGACCGTCTCAGCCTGGAGCGCGGCGGATTTCCCATCGATGTAGTTGACGCGCTCAAAGGACGCGGGCACACTATCGAGTGGGTGGATGCCATGGGCGATGCGCATAGTATTATGATTGAAGCGGAGACCGCGGTACGGCTGGGCGCCGCCGATCCAAGGCGCAACGGTTTGGCCTTAGGCTATTAGGCGATGTGACCTTGCACCCATTGAAAAAGGTGGTGAATAGTTAAGATAATTTGTAACTGTTCACGGGGTCTTATGGATAAAGTAGCCTATCAAAGGTTCCGCGTTGGCCCTGAAAGGGCCAAATATAATAGCCGGGGGTGGAGCGCAGCGAAACCCCCGGACCAAGACCCCCCGAAATGCTCGACCCTGAAGGGGTCGGATCGGTCCATGAACCCTTCAATAATGAGACCCCTTCAGGGTCCGGTCTTCTGCGATTTGGCTTCCGGGGGCGCCGCTTCGTTCTGCCCCCGGCTATTATGGGTGCCTTGAGGTGTGAGTCGTTGCACAGTTACATTATATTTGTAATATTTGTACTAATCTTTTCGTGAGGGATGAAACCATGGCCTTTACAAGCGAACATTTACAAACCGGCGAGGAGATAATTGCCGCCGCTAATCCCCACATGATTACGCTGAGTGGGCCGATCGTTACCGTATTGGCGGGACTGGTTCTTTGCATTGTCGGCGCGGTTCTGTCAAAGCCATCGCTGCCGAATGGGCCATGGTGGTTTCTATTAGCTTGGCTACCCTTCTTGCTCTACCTTTTATGGAAGATCAAAGTACGCACCAGCGAGCAATACATAATCACCACGCATCGCGTCATTAAACATGAAGGCATCTTTACCAAGTCATCGTTCGACGCCTCACTGGACAAAATCAACAACATTTTCTACTCCCAGACCGTGGCCGGACGCCTATTGAAATATGGGAGCGTCGGATTGGAAACGGCCAGTGAAGACGGAACGACTTACTTTTCGTACATTCCCAATCCGATCCGCTTCAAGAATATTATTCTGGAAGCGCGCGAAGAATACTTGCGGCGACGGAATCAGCCCATTGCCCTCAAAGAAGATATTCCGGCCATGCTGGAAAAGCTCGGCAAGCTGCGCGCTGATCAGGTGATCAGCGAAGAAGAATTCCAGGAAAGCAAGAAGAAACTGCTTGGGAAACTTTGATAGTGCGCGTCGATGGTTATGCTGTAGGAACGTATCCATTCTCCCCCGAAAATCCCTGGGAGCGCCGGCATCCCTGCCGGCGACTCCCGTAGCGGATCGAGTCCACGCCCGCCGGCAAGGATGCCAGTGCTCCCAGGAGTGTCGCTGCTATTTTCATTCATCGGGGTGCCCCAAGGGGCATAAACAACTCTCCCGCCATAGAACTGGGATTACGAAATTATGTGGTGTTTCGAAATAGATTATGGTAAATTGCATGGCGGGCCATAGGCGTATCTTTTCTCCGCATTTTCTTGGTGGGCTACATAGACCCCGAGGCGTTGTTCATGCTCCTTGGGAGTGTCACGACGTTTGAAAATAGCGGCTACGGGTTCTACATTCCGCGACCCACATTTTCTGAAAGGGATTGTAAAATGACAATGTCCAAAGCCTGCGTTCCTCCGCTTGTCTTCAGAGTCCGACCGGCTATTCGTATTATCCTTGCGTCCGTGCTGACGCTCGTCGCCGTTGTCTTCTTGGCATCCGTAGTACGGGCTGACCCGTCGTTTCAAGTACTCGGCAGCCTCAAGCAAATTTTTATCATTGGCGCACCGGCCGGCGCCAGCGTAGCGCTCCGTGACGCCAGGGGCGACGTAGTGAAGACAGGTGTCGTGGACGGGCTGGGCGGGTTGGTTTTTCGCAATATTCCTCCGGGTGATGGCTATGTTGCCTCCCTGACCTACAACGGTACGACGACTCATTCGGGACGCACGGCGGTGTTTGACGAGAATTACGTTCCGGCCCAATCGTTCTACGACGCCCAAAGGTTGCCTACCGGATTAGTCGGCCACGCCGGTTATGGTTACATCACAACTCGGGACGGGACAAAACTCAGCGCACAGGTTCAGTTGCCGGTCGGAAGCGGCCCGTTCCCGGTGCTGGTCGAGTACTCGGGATATTCACCCTCCGACCCTACGCCGGATAATTTGGCGGCAGGCGACGTACAACCGTTTCGACTTATATCGCTCCTGCTTGATTACGCCTATGTCGGTGTGAACATACGCGGCACCGGCTGTTCAGGCGGCGATTTTGATTACTTCGAATGGTTGCAGTCCGTCGATGGCTACGACGTCATTGAAACCATCGCTGCCCAGCCCTGGGTGAAGAATGGTCAAATCGGCATGGTCGGTATATCGTATCCCGGCATCAGCCAACTCTTTGTGGCGCAGACTCGGCCGCCTCACCTCGCCGCGATCAGCCCGCTGTCGGTCATCGACGATACCTTCCGCAGCACGCTTTACCCGGGCGGAATATTTAATGATGGCTTTGCGCGGAACTGGGCCTTGGAACGACAGAACCAAAACCGTTGGCCTGACCCGGTGGGCGCAGCCTGGGTCATTAAACGGATACGCGCCGGTGATGTTCAGTGCGAGGCCAACCAACTCTTGCGCCAACAGAATCCGGACCTGCTGAAAAAAATTGAAAGAAATCCGTACTTCCCAGTTCCGGGCAACCCGGACTATCCGGACGGGGGAGAAATTCTGACACCGTACGCCTTTGTCAATAGAATCGTCGTGCCGACGTTTATAGCCGGCGCGTGGCAAGATGAGCAGACGGGCGGACATTGGCCGGTGCTGCTCGAGCAGTTCGCGCCGGAAACCCCGATGCGCATCGTGGCCACCAATGGCACACACACAGAACCCCTGGGACCCAGCATCCTGTCGTCTCTAATGGAATTCCTCGATTTCCACGTGGCGCGACGAGTTCCGGCGATCCCGGAAATTGCTCGGGTCGTGGCCTCGTTACTCTATTCGAAGGTCTTTGACTCGCCCGATATTAAACTGCCGCCGAATCGTTTCCGTGGCTATAACTACAACCAGGCCCGCAGCGTGTATGGCGCGGAAAAGCCGGTTACGATTTTGTGGGAGACCGGAGCCAAGCCTGGCACACGGACCTGGGGATCGCCGGAGCCGGCAGCCAAATCCACGTATACGCGATGGCCTCCGGCGGAAACGGTTGTCGACTACTGGTATTTTCAACCGGATAGCCAACTCAAGCGAGAGGTCCCGCAAGTGCGGGATGATGAGCCACGGGCTATCGACGCGTTCCAGTACGATCCTGCGGCCAAACCGCGCAGCAATTTCCATTGCCCAGGTAGTGAGATGGACCCCACGCAGTGCCCGGAAGCTCTATGGAAAGCCGGCGCCGTTTATGATTGGCGGACGATTCCAGACGGAAAGGCGCTATCGTTTCTCTCTGAGCCACTGCCCACTCAAACGACCATGCTCGGATCGGGCAGTGTTGATCTATGGCTGAAGTCGACGGCGGCGGATATCGACCTGGAAGTTACGTTGACCGAAGTTCGTCCCGACGGAAACGAGCGCTACGTGCAAAGCGGCTGGTTGCGGGCCAGTCACCGCCGATTGGATGAAGCGCGCTCCACGGAATTGCGCCCCCGCCATACTCACCTGGAAAGAGACGCTGCACCGCTTGAAGGTCAATTTGCTCTGGTGCGTATCGAGCTCCTGCCGTTTGCCCACGTGTTTCGGCCGGGGTCACGCATACGAATCAGTGTCGAGGCCCCCGGAGGCAACCGTCCCTTGTGGACTTTCGATGTACTCAAAAGCACAGATCCGATCACCAATTGGATTGCCCATTCCCCGGGACGGCCTTCACGGGTTGTCTTGCCATTGATCCCCAACGTCGAAGTGCCTGATGAGTGGCCACCGTGCCCCACGTCCTTGCGCAGCCAGCCCTGCCGCCTTTACGTAGCGCCGGGCGCGCCGACAGGAGTGATCGCCGAGTCTGCCGGCGCCGCGGTGTGGGTGGCCTGGACGGCCGCGGCCGCACCGCCGGGAAAGATTGTTACGGGATACACCATCACGGCAACTCCCGGCGGCAGCTCGCGTGCCGTCGGTTTTGAATCGACCCGCACGATTTTCGAAGAGTTATCTCCGGGTACTTACAGCTTCATGATTATAGCCAACTACACGGATGGACAAAGCCCGCCCTCGACCCCATCCAACCTGGCCGTGGTGACGGACCGCGAGGCGCAGCTAAGCAGGCCATCACAGGATTGGCGGCCCGGTTACATTTACACTTACTGATTCTTCGTCATGGGGCTCGCCGTTCAAAAGTTGAGGTGAATGAGTCGAGTTTTCTTGGAGTGATTATCCTGAAGTTCGATCATAAGAAACGCAAGGAGGCCAAAATCCAGCCCCGTATGGGGCGGCAAGAATATAGCCCAGGGTGGAGCGCAGCGTAACCCTGGGTAGACCGACGAATAAAAATCTTCCAGCCCACGAAGTGGGCGGCAGCATCCGGCTCTGGTCGTCGAAGATCTGTCGCCCCGCAAGGCGGGGCTGGGCGTGGAAAGGAGTCCATCGTACCCAGGGTTTCGCTGACGCTTCACCCTGGGCTACACGCTGTCGCCCCTTTCGGGGCTGGGTCTGGTTCCCTCCGATAGTTTATGATCGAATCTCAGTAGTGATTTTCGGCAGCTTAACTGGATGGCAAACTATGTACCGCTATCTTCGAACCACGAGGCGCCCCATCGCAACGCGCCTGCGCGCATCCGTCCCCATTTTGGACTCGCAGTGGGTCGAGAGTAGATTTGGACTGGCCAGCGGTGCATAGTTTCCCCTTGGCATTATTTGTAACGATGGCGGACAAAGATTGTTATCGACACCGGCCGCCCTAGCCGCCAGCGCAACCCGCTTCGAGCCTAGAACAAAAACGTAGCGTATCAGAAACCCTGAACCTATCAGGGGTTTTTCACCACATGAGCAATCTTGACGACCGGCAGCCAAACTGCGGCATGCAAGCTGCATTAGCCACGAACGTAGCCAGGCAGTAAGGGGGTAACAACGGATGCTGAAGTCGAACCAGACACCAATCCATCCTCCCTATTGTGAGTCAAAGAGAAGCTAAGGGTTCCCTCCCCAGCAAGCCAATGCTTTAGCATCCGTACCCCTTTTTCAAGGTGTCTCTCTTCCCCACCGAATACCACATTTCCAACCAACCATGAGAAGGCTAGAGGTAGTCCACAATAGCTAAGATGAAAATTCTGGCTGACTCTCAGCTTGCTATAAGAATTTCTGCTGAAGGAAAATCCGTCAGACAGAATCATGCCCGGCGATCCAATTCTACAGCCGATTCTAACGGCCATAGATGCCAGGGCGGGGCTTTCTCCAGCGCCATACCTTGATTTCAGGAACTTGAATCGACTTTAAGGGCGGGAGTCGATTAACATCGAAATAATATGGTCGATGTTCTTAACTACTCAGCAGCAACAGACTCTGTTTACGGGTCGAGCTTTACCAAATAAAGCATTAGCAACGCCCCACTATGTTATACTTCTATCGACAAGGAGGAACTGAAAAAAGACAAGTAAACGAGAGGAAAAACTATGATTCAAAGACCAAAGGAAAATGATATAGTGCAATACATCGGAAAGGTTGATTTGAAGAGAGGCGACTTCAAAATTAAACCCGGACAAATAGGAATCGTAGTAAGTAAGATAGTCAGTGAGTCAGACAATGAGAGATTTTGCTGGATCGAATTTAAAGGAATAAGGTTTCAATTCGACAGGAAAGATTACGCTAAGCTAGAACTCGTCATCCCCGAAAGAATTAAAAAAATCAGACATCCACACAGGGACGTATCATTTCGCGTTTTTAACGTTTCAGGTAGCAAAGAGTACAAGGTAACAGCGACAGCTCAAACCCTAAAAGGACTTGAAACCGATTTGGAAAGGGCTTGCCGAATAGCCCTGGAATGCCACTTACAACAGAAAAAGGTAAACGGCAATGAGTTCGGCGTTGAGGATTACTACTTGGAAGTCCGGCAAAGATTACGGACAGACAGTTTGGAGAAAATTACTTTTCAAAAGCTCGACTCAGTAAAAGGATTCAAGATTATCATTAGAGCTGGCAACGTCACCTTCACAGAGGATGAAGACACTTTCCTCGTTCCAAAAAGCACATTAGAAGAACTGACCGGAAAAAACATCCCCTTCAAGAAGATAGGATTAGAGAAACGATGACCGACCTTTCTGAAGAGGCAACACATTACATTAAATACGAAATCTTCATCCCAACTGAATACATTGACAAGAGAAACAAGAAACAATCTATAAATCACCGTGAGTTAAAAAATTTCTTCACGCGAATCAGAAAAAAGTATAAGGGGTATACTGAAGCCAACCCAGTGGCGCCTCCACTTTACAAAGGATTCTATGAAGAAGCCAAAGAAATTTATATCGATCACCTTACTGTGTTCATTGTACTCGTAGAGCAATCCAAGCAGGATAAGGCCTTGCAAGATTTCAAAAATCTAAAGAAGAAGCTTGAGAGAAAATACAACCAGCAGTTTGTTCTAATCCTGTATCAGCCCATACAGGTTATTGGAAGGCTTTAAAAGCGGGCGCTTACCTGTACGCGCACACGAACATAAAACGCTGTACTCACGAACAGGGCCGGTTCCTGCTCACGCTCTCTTAGACTCGTTTCATATTTCCAACAAGGACTCCATTGCCAGGCAAATCAATGAAGCCCAAACCCAAAATTTACCGACTTGAATATTTTATCGCAGGATCATCTTTCCGTACGAATTAAATTGTGAAAGCGTATTCTCCATGTCCGTGAAGCACAGGCGGATACGCAGTGTGTGAGGTCAAGGAGTCTCTTTTTCTATAACGGATGGGGTATCGCAATGGCAAGAGATCAAACGAAAATGACGCTAATCATGGCGGAGCGCTATTACGGGATCGATGCGCGCCGCTCGGCGCGCTGGATAGATTCCTGCCAGCAGGCTAACCACTATGGAAAAAACCATGGCGCCCAAGACCAACCACCAGGGCGTCGCCAGCACTTGCGTCGGGTCTCCGCCTTGCTGCACGATCAGCCGATTGACGATCCAGTTTACCAGGCGGGAGCCGGTCCAGCCCAGCCCCACGCCGGCCCAGCCGCCGATGAAACCTATCAGTCCGGCTTCCAGGAAAAATATTTTTTGAATGTCCCAGTCTTCGGCGCCGATGGCTTTCATAATGCCGATCTCACGCGTGCGCTCCAGGATCGACATCAGCATCGTGTTGACAATGCCGAGTAAAGAAACTACCAAGGCGATGCTGCCGATGATCCCCAGAATGGAGTCGAGAATCACCAGAACGATTTTCAATCGACCCAGGGCGTCCGAAATGGCGAAAGTGGTAAAACCGAGTTTTTCAATTTCTTTGCGGACCGCTGAGAGGTCTCTGGGCGTGTGGACGCGCACGGTCGCCAATCCGTAATTCTTCTTGCCGGACAACATCCCGAAGAGCGAATTCAGGGACAGTTGGAAGCCGCCCACCCGGTCGGCGAGCCCGCTGGACACGATCACGCCGGAGAAACCCAAGCCACTGAGACCGGCGCTGACGCCGCTGCGCCGGGGACTGAACAAACCGGCCACCCGCACGATTGTCTCTTTTTGCTGAAAACTAAGACCCTCAGGGCTGAGCCCCGGCATACTGGCCAATGTAAGAAGAGAGACGGTTTGACCTACCGCGGCGGCGCCGGCCGGGAGGCCCAGGCGCTGCGCCACGAATTCCGAAAGGACGATGCTGTCCTCCGCATCGGAAGCAAAAAACGCGCCGGCCTCCAGGCTTTGCGCGTAGACCGGTTCTCGCACGATCGGCGCCGGCAGTATGGTTATCATAGTTTCAAAACTGGTCTTGTCTCGCTTTAACTGCGCCGTGAAATTTCGTTGCGGATAAACGTACCGCACGCCGGCGAGCGCCGACATCTGCGCCAGAACGGCGTCATCCAGCGCGGGACGCTCCTTTTGCGCGTCGCCGGCCGGCGGCATGGGCGATCGACGGCTTGGCCCAAAAATCGGGCCGCCCCGCCGAGAGAACACATCCGAGAATACGGTCAGCGAAGTGAACAAATCGGTCGATTCCAAGCGGCCCACCGTGTTTCTTTGAATACCGACGCCGACCGACATCATGATTACCAGCATGCCCACGCCGATGGTGACGCCGAACGTGGTTAGAAAAAAACGCAGGGCGCGGCGTTGCATATTTTGCAGACCCAGTCGAAGAATATCGCGAAAGTTCATGGCCTTGAAAGGATAAGGGTAACTGTCCAGGGCTGTCGCCGGCCGGTCCTCGAAGGGGACCTTGTTAATAGCCGTGGGTGGCGCCCTGCGCCACCCACGGAAGGCCAGCACCCCCGGCCGGACCCTGAAAGGGTCCACGTAGGGTCCGGTGTGAGTGGACTACCACGACCCTTTCAGGGTCGGCCCGCTCGGGGGTTCCGGTCCGGGGGTGGCGAAACGCCACCCCCGGCTATTAACAGCGTCCCCTTCGGGGACCGGGGCGCCGTAGGGTCACCTTTTGTCAATAGGCTCATCAGCGGACCCCCATGAACAGTTACTGATAAAGATTGAGGGAGAAGGATGAAATCAAGCCGAGTGCTCATACGGCGATTTTCCCATCCACCAAGTGAATAAATCTTCGAGCATAGCGCCGGGCATATTCCAGATCATGCGTCACCAGCAGTAGGGTTTGGCCCGACTGCTCATTCATCTCTTTGAAGATCTGCAAAATCTCATGCGAGCGGGCGCTATCCAGGTTGCCGGTGGGCTCATCCGCCAACAGCACGGCGGGATTGTTGGCCAGCGCCCGCGCCATAGCCACGCGCTGCTGTTCGCCGCCGGATAACTCCGGCGGGCGATGGTGTAGGCGGCCGCCGAGGCCCAGGCGCGCCAGCAGCGCTTCCGCTCGCGCCCGGCGCGCGTCCAGCGGAAGGCCATCGAAGGCCATGGGCAGCGCCACGTTGTCGAGCGCCGTCATCGTCGGAATAAGGTGAAAGGATTGAAATATCATCCCGACGTTCTTGCGACGGTGATGAGCCAGCGCTTTGGAACGCAGGGGGGCCAACGAAGCTTGGCGGAAGCGGACTTCGCCGCCGGTCGGACGATCCAGGCCGCCAAGTAGATTCAGCAGTGTGGACTTGCCCGAGCCGGACGTTCCTAGTATGGCAATGAATTCCCCTTGATTGACAGCAAAGCTCACACGATCGAGCGCATGTATGGTCTCGTTGCCCATGCGATACAACTTCGTCACTTCCAGGCATTCGATGAGCGGACCTTGTGACTCCAACTCGTCTTGCATAGGTCTCCACTATATCAAATAAGTTCGTACACTTTGGATACGTGCCCCTCCAATTGTACGAACTCTCGACTTAGCAGACCGCCCGCGCTACGGCGCGTCAGGCAGCGCCGGTATCTCTCGTATAGCCACATTTATAATCGTATCGGTAGGGACTAGGTTTTCCACAATATCCATGCCGGCGAGCACACGGCCGAACACCGTATATCCGCCATCCAGATGAGGCTGCGGCGAAAGACTAATGAAGAACTGGCTGCCGCCGGTATCCTTGCCGGCCAGCGCCATACCGACGCTGCCCCGCAGGAATGGGCGCAGGTTTATCTCGCAACGAAGGGTGTATCCTGGACCCCCCTCCATATCATTGCGGGGATCGCCGGTCTGTACGACAAAATTCGGCACGACGCGCATGAACCTGAGACTATTGAAATAACCCTTCCGTGCTAGTTGTACGAAGTTGTGAACCGTTAAGGGGGCTTCCTCGGGAAATAACTCAAGCTCAATATTGCCACGCGAAGTTTCCAGGCCGGCCAATGTCGTATTCTTGCGACCGGAGGCGGCCAGCATGTAAACGAATTCGTCAATGTGAGTTTCAGATAGGCGCCTGGCCTGGCTAAAGTCCTGGCCGGTTTTGCGATTCAAATATTGCACCGCCGCGGCGCGTACTAATCGGTGCGGGTCGCGCACGGCTACCACCTTCATGATATCAGTGACCGCCGGATGGTCGTCGAATTTTGCCAGGGTGGCGATCAGCGCACACCGGCTTTCCGACGTGGCATTGGGGAAAGGACGGTCATAAGCGGCGAGTAAGTCTGCCACGGTATCGTTTGAAACCGACGTGCGGTCTTTCAGTTTTCCAATCAGCGCGGCCGCCACACGGCGCGTGACGTCATCTTCATGTCCGAGGTGCTGACGCAAAATGGACTCAATCTCAGGGGGATTCAGCTTGAACATGGCTTCCAGCATGGCCGGCCGTACTTTCTCGAACAAGCGATCCTCTCCTTTCTCCTGGGCCATCAAATCGCGCAAAATCGCTATAGCCGTTTCTGACCCGTGCTCTCCCAGGGCGGTGACGGCGGCACGCAGGCTTTCAGGCGAGGTAAATCGGGTCCAGTATCCGCGCATCTCTAAGAGGTGTTCGACATGGCGACCGAAGAAGTCATCTTGGCCTTTGAAAATCTTGGCGGCGGCGACCTCGGCCGCATTGGACACCGGATCTTGCCGGTAGCGGAAGCGGTTGATCAGATGTCCGGCTTTTGGGTCGCCTATAGCCCCTAAGGCCTCGAACATCAATACGGCCAGATTACGTATCTTGGGCGGAGCGGCGGCCGGTTTGCGCAAGTCATCCAACCAAAGGCCGAGCTTTTCCATCAGGAAGTCTACGGCGGCCGGCGTTTGCAAGCGGCCGAGAGCATTAACGGCTTCCACTTGCGCGAAATAATCGGAATCATCCAAGAGCGGTACGAGGTCACTGACGAGAGAGGGGTCTTTTGTGAGACTCAGCGCGCGTGCGGCGTACCCGCGAACCATAGGGGAGTTGTCGGCCAGACGAGGTCGCAGGGCCGCCAGAACGAGCGGCGCCGATTCTCCCGGCACATTCAACAATAAACGATAAACACAGTTGCCTACTTGCCACTTTATATCCGCATCGGGATAATCCGCCAGCGCCAGCACTTTGGGAAGCGCCCGCCGGTCTTGTAATCGGAAGATAGCCGTCAGCACGAGGCCGGTCGCGGCTTGCTCGCTAGAAGTTAATACCGCCTGGCGATCTGGAAGCAGCGCCAGGACGGCGGGCCCGCCGCGCGCATCTCTGATCTTGCCCAAAGCCTCGGCCGCACGTGCCCTTACCAAAAGCGAGGAATCTTGCGTCATAGAGACGAGCAGATCTACCGCCGAGATATCTGCGGCCCTTCCCCAACGGGTGTCGTAGTCTTCAATTTCTCCTATGGCAAACGCGATACGCTCGCGCACGCTTGAAGACGCGCCCGGATGCTCGGCCTCACCGGAACTCTGTTGCAACGCATGGCGCTGTAGCAGCGGCAAAGCCTTGGGATCCCCAATGCGAGCCAGCGCGGCCAGGGCCCGGTCCCAAAGTTGGGGGTCATCGCCGGTATCCAACAGTCGTTGCCAATAGAAGGCATCGCCAAACTCCCGCCGATCTTCGCGCTGAATTATTTCTGTCAATATGAGGTTGCGTTGTCTAGCTTTTTCGCTTAAGGTGTAATGGCCGCAGCCCGCGTTAAGTCCCAGCACAAAAGCCATAGCCCATGACAAATAAAATGGAAAGGGCTTTTTCATTATGACACCCCCCTTGGCTGTAGGATTAAACGTGAAATTGTAGTCAAGTACCATCAGCAAAGCAAGAGTCCCACACCGTGCGTAGACAGACGTTGGGTCTCAACCTACTCGTACGCCGGCAACGAGCCCAGCGCAGTCATCGAGTTAAGCCTTGACATACTTCTTGAACCACTGCTGCAGGCGATTCCAGCCGTCCCCTGCTTGCTCTTTGCGGTAGCTCGGACGGTAATCGGCATGAAAGCCATGGGGCGTCTTCGGGTAAACGATAATTTCGGAAGCGCTACCGGCCGCCTTAAGCGCGGCTCGCATCTTCTCGACGGTGTCCATAGGGATGCCTTGATCGTCTCCTCCATAAAGGCCGAGCACCAGCGCCTTGAGCGACGCGATGACGTCAATCGGGTACTTGGGCTGCAAGGCGTTGCCCTCACCCACCAGACGACCGTACCAGGCTACGCCGGCTTTCAACTTTGGAATGGTAACCTCTCCGGCTACCAATCCCGTGACATCCGTCGTAATGGTTTGCGCCGATATGGGCTGGACCGCCAGCGCAAAGCCGGCGGCCAAGGTAGTCACCATGAATTCTCGTCGATTAACCGGCGTCTTTGGTTGTAGGCTTTTCAGATCTTCGTGCATATGATAAATCCTCCAAAAGCGATTGTGGTAAGGACCTTAGTTCCCGGCCGTTTTGTCAGTCGCCGCGGCGTGGCGGTCTGTAGGTGGGCAGAGGATCTTACAGCCGTAATGGCATAGCCAATCGAACGGCCCGTGCAGTCGCGCAATTTAGTCATCCCATTAGAGACCGGCTAAGTTTCACGCCATTAAAATAATGAGAAAGTCGCGGCGTAGTTACCACAATCTTACCTAGTTTTAATGAGCGATGAATCGTTTACTAAACGTCGTGAGCAGATACCCATCCATTGCCGCTTAAAATTATATCACAGGCCTTGACGGGATCTTGTGAGATTCAACGACCAAGATATGTGTGGTGGACCTTTCTCACTTAATTTTCAGCAACGGTAGTTTCCCGTTCGGTCTTCGTCGCAACGCAAGGGAGAATTTGGCAGGCCTTAAAAAAAAGTACTTGTGCACGGGGGGGGTACCGAAACAGAACAGCCTGCGGTAGCGGGCGGGTGGCCAGCCGTGTAGGTCTGGGTGATACATACCCGGTTGCTACCGCTCCCGGTTCTGTTTGGCTGAGTTATTTTCAGGGGAGGATCTTCTGAGGAGAAAAAGAAAAAATACCGCCCCCTTGCTAAGGGGGCGGCACATCGTTGTCAGTCTAATGCGAGACTTTCCCTAATCCGCCGAAGCAGCAAGAGAAAGAAAAAAAGGTGGGAAAATCGATATTGTGGGTAGCTGTTGTACTGCAAGGTGTCTTGAGAGGATGTTGGTTTATGTGAACTATTGAAGCCAAATGAAGAAAAAGTCATAATATGCTGTATCCTAATTATTTTCTCTTAATAGCTCGTCTAACCCTTCACAACCATGATGTCAAAGCGATGAAGGCGACGATTCCTCCTCAACAGTTGCTACAGCCATCCGAACAATATACTTTTTCTAAAAATTTTCCTAGAGGCCACACGCCCCCTCTACCTTAAAGCCACAAAAGATCGTAGAATAGTGAGACTAAATACGATTGTCCCCACAACCCTAATAAAACTGCCGGCTCCGATCTACCGTTACCACTGATTGTTTTTTTTAATTTCTGTAAAGAGCCTTCGTGATTAGTATGCCCGGCCTTTCTCTTAACGACATCCATTATAGTATATTAAAAAATCAATTATCAAGCATAAAATGCACGACACCACAATATTTTTTACAGTCCGGCGAGTTAGTACGATAAAGTCCATACTTAATGTTGACCTGCGCGTGCTCGGGAATGGCGCGCTTTCAGAGGCTCCTGCCGGACAATGGCATGCTCCGCTTTTACGGACGCATTATCCGTCGCTGTATCTTCTCAGTAGCCGAGATGGCAGTGGCGGAAGCGACACGAAGGCCACGCGCGTTTTCACCCCCGAGCCGAAGCCGTAGATACAGATCGTCCGCAAATGATCAGCAGCGTTTCCATCCACTATCCTTAATGCAGAAACCGCGCCGGGAAGTTCAGCAATAAATGAAGTCCGCTTAATTATCTTTTGACGGCAATGAGTGGTCAAGTTTTTAGCGACTACGATCGATGGGGCTGCGAGATCAGGCTCATGCGATCGAAAGAATTCACAGGAATAAGTGCGGCATGAATCCGGATGGGCCGCGCGGCCAAGGGCCACCCCAGTAACTGAAAGGATACTTTTAATACTAATTTTCTCATAGACAGTCTGTCGATGGGTTTGATATACTATAGCCCAAATAAATTCCCTGGCTTAGGAGACTGTCGGCGATAACAAATCGGAGCGTTTGGTGACCCTCTGTTTCTACAAAAAGCTGGGGGAAAATATGGCTAACCTAGCCGCCTCGAAGACTGCTTCTTGAAGTCTCCGGCACACTCCCAGCAAGAACTGGTTATAAGGCGCCGCCTCTCACTAGGCTGCGCCATTCAAGGACGTACTGCATACAACAGTAGGGTTTCGTTCGTGCCGGGTTAGATTCAATGGCTTGAGAAGGGTCCGGGACTCCGTAAAATACTAGTGGCCTAATCACGGCCTTCATCAGGCCGATCGAACGGTAATCCACATTGACGAGGATAAAAACATGAGACTCGAAAAATGCTTGGGCGTAGTTTCACGACTTGCCCTTGGCCTATTGATTGGCTCCGGGATGCTGGGCTTCGTGGGATGGAGCCAATCCTCCCCAGGATCCAACCTCCAAGAGCTACTGGAAATGGTCAGTCAACCCAACGATCCGGCAACACTTGAGACAATACTGAAAAATATCGAACGTAGCGCGCCGCTGACTTCGCTGGAGGAGACGCTCTTAATCGAAGCGCTCAGCCATGTCAAATGGGAAGTGCAACGGGCGGCTATACTGGCGCTGGGCAACGGTCGTGTGACCGACGCGGCGCCCCGTTTGCTCGAGAAGCTGGAATTGTTGTCGAACCAAACACCCAACGCCCAAACCGAGGCCGAGGTTGAAAAATGGAATCAAGGCGCCGTTGTGGCCGAAGCCCTGGTTGCCGCCTTAGCGGCCATACGGGACGAGCGCACCATTGAGCCACTGCTCATGTACCCGGAGCTGTATACCACGCATATGGGCGTCAAACCGATCGTGGCTTTCGGCGTAAGCGCGCTGCCGGCCTTGCTCAAAATTGCCCGCGACCCGCAGGACGAGCGCCGCGTATCGGTGTTGAGTTTGATAGCGAATATTAGAGACGTACAAGCGATTCCCATGCTCATGGAGGCCGCCAACGGCGCCGAGGCGGAGATCCGCAAGAGCGCCCTTTCCGCCTTGCGCGGCTTGCAGGTCGCGGAAGCGGTTCCCCTTTTCGAAGCACAATTGGCGGACCCGGATCCGGACACCAGGCTGACCGCCCTCATGGCGCTGGTAGCCATTCAACCGGAGACTTACGTTTCAACGGCCATCCTTTTCCTGCAGGATCCCAGTCCGGTAATTCGCAGCCAGACTATCGATCTCTTGGGGCGACTGAACCGCGTGGAAGCCATAGAACCGCTGGAAAAGCTCTTGCAAAATTCGCATGACGTGGTCCGCTACAGAGCCGCCAAAGCGCTCGGGAAGCTGACCGGTAGAGCCTATCCGTACAAGCGCACGAAAATGGTCGCGCTCTTCGAGAGGCTGGGTAGTTCCAACGCAAAATAGTCGGGAGTTGTAGATAAACATCCCGATGACGTCATACAAGGGGAAATTATGCGCGCAAATATTCTTAAAATGAGCAATAAGACAAAGACGGCATTGGCCGCTCTACTGATAGCGTCGGTGGCTTTGGGTAGCCCCGTCTACGGTTACTGGGCCGGTGGAATCCTGACTCGTGACACGCATTGCGTCATTACGCAAAGAGCCGTCAATGATATGGACCGGAACACCTACCCAGATATTTGGAAATATGCCACCCCGGTAACCTGCACCGACATACCGCCGGCCAACGGTGGGATCATCATGAGAGCGGGGTCTAATGAACATGCGCATTACGAAATACCGGGAGGTCTCGGCAAGCAATTCTGGTTCAAGAACGAAATACTATGGGCCGATCGCTTGTTGGATGAATACTACCGATTCAACTTTCGCGACGCCTATGACTACATTGGACGGGTGGTGCACCTCAATGCCGATAGTACCGTGCCCGCTCACGACAAAGTCGTGTTCCATGGACTTATCTCGCCATACTACTATGACCCCGATTCAACTTCGGCGATGACCACCGAGCACAGTGGGGCGCCGCTGAGCGACGATCTGGAGTTATACACCGCGTTCAATCGCGAGGATCCTCGCAATTGTCCCGACACGAATCCGCGGTGCTGGGATCGTCGTTATCGTCATCACACGTCGAGTCTCCTTTGTTCGGACGACCCGTGTGATTGGAAATTCTGGTTAAGCGCGGCGGAAGAGCGGCGCGGCACTACGCAAGGATGGCAAGAGGGTGTTGGATCGGCGCGCACCTACGGTGGGTGGGGACGAGGCTGTCAGCAGAGCGGCCAACGTTGTGTAGACCCCTACCATGGCGGCGCCCCTTGTTTTGGACGGTTTGACAGTCCGTGTTCGCCGTTGGGAGACTGGTTCAGCGGAACCGCCCCGAAATATCCGGAGGTAGCGAGAGGTCAATTGTTCCAGGCGCGCCAGCAAGTTCGGCAATGGCTGGACCACGTTTCAAAATCATTGCCGCCGTTGCTCAGAAACTTTCGGCTGTCCGCCGAACAGTTTACCTTTGGACAGGGAACCACTATTTCATTCGATATGATGGAGAATCGCACACAGAGCGTCTTGGTCAGCATTTTCGCCGTTCAATTGGATGGCAGCGGCTTTCCGATTTCCGGCACGGAGCGGGCTATCTATACCGATGATGGGTTTTGGGATGGGCTGCGCGTCAACTTGAGCGTCACGCCGGGCGGTGATCTTAATCGGCTTCCCTGGGAGGGTTCCCGCAGCATAGCCTGGTACGGCGATGTCGACGGTGATCCTCTGGTGGAAGGTACTCCTTATGCCTTGTGGTTAAAAATCGTGGATGGCGACAACAACGAATCACCGGATATACCGGATCCGTCGAGCGGTGGACTTTGGTATTCACTCCGTCGTTTTCAAATTCTGAGCAGCGGCCGCTAGGAGCAAACCTCCGAGGTCTCTGAAAATAACCCCACGCACAACAGTACCGGTTGCGGTAGCGGCCGGGTGAGTCTCGGCCTATCCGCCTCGGCCTACTCGTCCACTTCCGCAGGCGGTTCTGTTTTCATTTGAAAAAAAAGCAAGCTATAGTAGCAAGGGGGGCGCCCGCGGCGTTCTGCCCCTGGCTATCTTAATGTCACTCCTTCCGCTCAATCACTCGCACCGCGAGTGGCTACCCGACGATGCCAACGTAACGCGTGCGCCGGCCACGTTTAGCGCATCAGCCATGACAAATTGCGAAGGATAAAATTCCGTAATCCGGTACTATCGCGAAACGAGAAACGGCGGTTCATTCGAGACCGCGTAGCGATGCCTAAAAACCCAAAGCGGGCATTGAAGTTTGCCGTCGCGCCGGCGGCGAGTCGCCGGTGCCAGCCCTGGCATGATTTCTGCGTAGTGTGAATTGGGTCGTTGATGATTTTTTTAGCGCCTTAGGTTGCAACAAAATCTTGACGAAGCGGCGATGTCGATGGCCACACATCGATGCCGAGTATGCCGATCGTCGTACGGCGCTAACGATGTAAGTTTCGTCTGCGGCTCAGCGGGATTTAGGTAATCTGGGTCGGTTGCTGTCGAGAGGGTCTCGGCGCCAACCAATCAGAGTCTGGAGTCCGGAATCTAACGTTTAGGGTCCGGCTCCAGGCTCACAACTTTTCCGCGATGACTTGTTTGGGAAACGCCACACGCTCTTCCTCTTTCACATCCGCCACCAATCGCGCCGGCACACCATAGGCCACCTTAAGTTCAGGAACATCCTTAGTAACCAACGATCCGGCGCCGATGAGCGCTTCGCGTCCGATAACGACGCCGGGCATGATGGTGGCGTTACTGCCAATGCGCGCGCCGAATTTAATCGTCGGCCCTTTGGCCGCATAGCTGAACTCCCGGCGATAATCGATACGATAATCGTTAATGGTTGTGCAGCACGGTCCAATAAAAACATAATCTTCGATGGTCATGAAAGAGGAAATCATCGTGAGCGCATGGATAGAGCAAAAGCTGCCAATCGTCGTGTACCCCTCGCACTTGCTTAAACACCCCACCGAGGTATTTTCGCCGATCGTCGTCATCTCGCGTATGACGACATTGTGACTAATCTTGGTGCGACTGCCAATCTTGCAGCCCGTATAGATGACCGTGTTCGGCCGTATTAATACCTCTTCGCCGAGTTCGGTTCGATCCATGCCATCGCCGGCCTTCCATATCCTGGTCAGCGTCTGATAGCCGATGATGGCGTTATCTTCAATCACCGAGCCGCGGCCGATAATCACATTGGGGTTGATGCGAACGTTGCGTCCCAGCACGACGTCATCGCCCAGTACGACGTGGTCATATATTACCGAATGTTCGCCGATGCGAACTCCCTTGCCAACCGTTATGGAGCGCCCGACAAAGCGCACTCCGAGAAACTTCACGGTCTTAGATATTTTCACGGCCGGCCGCTGCAAGCGTGGCTTGCGGGCCGGCATCTTTTTTCTCTTCGCTTTGGCGCCACTACGGTTTTCCAATCCGACTTTAGTTTTTTTCCGCTTTGCCAAATCAGATCGTGATGCCATAGATTACTAACCTCATTAATCGCAGCCACAGGTGAAGTCCTGGTTGCCCTAGCTGCCTGTAGCTATTTGATGGCGCCCCTGCGAGACGGAAGGCAACGCATCGCGCACTGCATCAGGAGACCAATGGATTAAAGCTCGGTCGTTACACTATTTTTCTTCTGCCAGAGTTGATAACAAGTTTTCCGAATACAGTTTTCGCCTTTCTTCCGCCGTCAATGACAAAACCTCCACCGAAGCCAGACTCATCTTCGGATGCATAACCGGATAATCGCTGCCGAAGACAAACTTGTCGGCCCCAGCCGTCCGTATGGCCATCTCAATGGTCCAAAATTCACGAGTGGCGGAAATGTCGAAGACTACGTTCGTTAGCCCCATGGCCTTCAGTTCCCGCGGCGCCTCCAGCTTTAGCTTCTCAAAGTCGCCGCCTAAATGCGCCAGAATAAACCGCGTCTCCGTATATTGCTTGGCCGCTTGCAAGGCAAATTTATAGCTGGACATTTCCTGCCAACGTCCACAATGAACCATTACCGGCAAGCGCTGAGAGGCGGCGAAATGCAGATAGGGCTCATATACTTTATTACCAATCCCGCCTTCCACGCGATCAAGACCGGAATGAAACTTAAGGCCGTTAATTCTGGCGCGATTGTTGTTCATGAAGCCAAGTCCCAGCGAATCCTTTGGATCGGCCCAAGCAAAAAACCAATAACGCTTCCGGCCATTTTTCTCAATGTCCCAAAGGGTAGCCTCGTTCTGCTTTTTGTCGGTAGGCATGATGATCGCGCCATCAATGCCGCATTCGTCCAACAATCGATTTACACTCGCGATGTCACAATGAACCGGATAATATTCATAATTCCAATCGCCCACATGTATATGACTGTCCAGTATCATAAACCAAGCCTCTCCTTAAACCTGTTCTTTTTCTTACCGTCGTACGTGACACGTTTCCAGAAACATTTAAAAATCGTAAACACTTGACGCAGACCATAACTGAGATTCGATCATAAGCCAATCATGCGGTAGCGGTGCCGACCCCGCACGGGGGCTCCGGAGTTTGGACATTGGCCATAGTCCCTCGTGATCCTCTTGTCCCCACCACTTCGAGCGGGCACCCCGCCATGGCGCGAATCT
>JACOSC010000073.1 GCA_016179055.1 Acidobacteriota bacterium | reverse complement strand
GTGCCGTAGGCCGACTCCCACTGCTGCAGCCGCGTTTGATCCCCCGCCGATAATTCCAACAATGGACTGGTTCTTGCCATGCCCACAATCATAGCACCATTCTCAGAATATGTCTAGCTATTTAAGGGACACTACACTAGTACATCGTATGGAAGTCACACCCGTCCAAACTCCTGAGCCCCCTGCGGGGTCGGCACCGCTACCGTCTGATTGGCTTATGATCGAATTACAGTATACCTTAAGCTCGCTTAAAATAATCGATCGCCTCCTTTCCCCCGATGAGTAGGTCGGCAATGCCGAGACCGCTAATGCCGCCGCGCACAAAACCATTCAGCAAGATCAAGCGGAGCCAGGGAACCTCTCGCCATAGGTCGTTAGTTTCCCACACGGTCATCCACGGCGCCACCATGAGGAAAACCCCGATTTCGAAGCAGAAGACAATATAGATCCACTCAAGGACTTTATCGAGCGCCGTATAGTGTGGTCCAGGCATTGAGTAACTCGCGCGTTCCGCTTAGGGCGGTCGACTTTAGCCGTTATACTTTGAACGGTCACAAAGTAACAGAACCGGGAGCGGTAGCGACCGGGTGGTGAACCCTTTCACAACGGGTCAACCCGGTCGCTACCGCTTCCGGTTCTGTAAGAGTGGGCCCCCTAAAATGATAGTTTATGCCCGCTCGCAGTATATATAGGTCCGATGAATGTCGTATACGTAATGGAATTGCGCCGCCCAATCGTGCCGTCGCCAACCATGCCGAGCGCCGGCGCTAAAAGCTGAGGCGCGTGGCTTCCTATTTAGAATTGACGGCGCCGCTAAGCTGAGTTATTCGCTGCGCGACGTCCCGATAATGAATGTTCATTTCATAAATCTCATGGAAATACTCAAGCGCCTGGCTAGTGTCATGGCACTTCTCATAGGCGCTCGCCAATTCATACTTGATGGCGAACGTTTCATCTTCAGAGAGTCCTGGGGCGGCCAGCGCCAGCCTCGACCAGCGGATCGCCGCCGCCGGCATCTCCTTAGCCAGGAAACAGCCGCTCAGAATAATACAGCATCGAGCCGTCTGGTTGGGGTTGCCGGCTGCTTTTGCCAAACGGTAGGCCGCTTGGAACTGGCCGATCGCTTCATCCAGCAATCCCATTTCTTTATAAGCAACGCCTAAATCGAACTGTGTTTGGAAATCCGCGTCCTTGTCGCCGCCGATGTAATTCTGTACATCTTCGACTATCTCGGAAAAGGGCTTAGGCTTGACGGCTTCATCGCCATTGCCTTCCGGCCGAATCCCCTCGAGCCACCGTATGGAGTGCTTAGGCGGGGCCGCCGGCGCCTTCGCTTCCGCCTCGCTATCCAGAGTAAATTCCAAAGTCTGATTATTTACATTAATAGACCGGCTCTTGTCAATGGCGGGGCCGTCGAGGGCGGCATCGGATTCCCTGGCGGCCTTGGGCGGCGGTGGCGCCGGCCATTCGACTTCCGCCAGCTTCACACCGGACTTCTCGGCCTCAACCTGCAGCAATTCATACTGTCGCTGAAGATCGGAATTATCCGGTGACCGCTGGGCCAGTTCCAAGAGACGTTTATGCGCTTCCTGCAGAAAGCCAAGTCGTATATAGAAATCTATCTCCTGCAAGTCCGCCTCGGCGGAATGGAGCACAGTGGCAGGCACTGGTGACTTCGGCTCGGCCGGCTTGATCGTCAGCGCCATTGGTGGCAACTGCGGCTCGTCGGGAAGGACGGCCGCCACCGGCGTTTTAGGGATAGGGTCCGGTGCAAAAATATCTTTGAGATCCTCAGAGAGGTCGATCTCCACGGCAACGTCTAGGTCGCCACTCTCAGCGATAGCCGCGGGCGAACGTGGCTTGGTTACGCTGTCGCTGAACACTTCCGCCGGCGATTTTTCCGGTTCATCGGCCGGAGATTCCGGCAGCAGCGGACGATAGGTTTCTCCGGGAAAGGCCTCGGCAAAGAGCTCGCGGTGCAGTTGCAAGTACTTGGTATTTCCCGGATCTACTTCAACAATATGTTGAATGATCTTAATCGCGTCCGCATAATTTTCTCCACCCACGTAAATGTCCACAACTTTTCCCAAGGCGCTGAGGGCGTCTTTCCAGTTGTTGGTCTTTTCATAAACCTCCGCCAAATGAGTCAGCGCAGAAACTTGGTTTGGACTCACGGCTAATATGTCCATGAGAAAAGAAATGACGCGATCGACTTCCCGTCGGGATAGTAGAATGGCGGAGACGGCCTGAATCTGCTCGACGGCTTTGTCGAAGGCGACCTTATTGAAATAATAGGTTGCCAGACTCAAGAGGCTTTCGTAACGATTCGAATCCAGCGCCAATACCTTTCTTAGATAGGGCTCGGCGACATCTGCGCAATCTTCGGCAAGGTAGGCTTCGCCTAGGATCTCCATCAGGTCCAAATCCTCCGGCCGCGCGCGGTTGGCTTCCTCCAAGCGTTTGATGAGATCGGCATATTGGCCCGTAAGTCGGCAAAGCGCCAGGCACCCTTTCAAGGCCGGCGCAAACGTCGAATCTATTTGCAAAGCGCGGTCGAGCGCCAGACGACTCTCATCACCGCGTTTGAGCTCGGCCAAATGCGCTCCGGCACGGCTATAATAAACCGTGGCCTTCGGCTTGTCAGTGGTCTTTATGTACAATTCAGCCAGTCGCAGTTCAATATCGCAATCATCGGGGGTGATGCTGAGACATTTCAAATAACTCTCGATAGCCTCGCGGGACATCCCCCGCTTTTCCTGTCCGGCGGCCACGGCCAAGAAGCCGTTTTTGGCCTCGGCGCTTAGGCCCTGCTTCATGTACAAATCGGCCAGCTTGCTCAGCGACTCCAGATTTTGCGGATCAAGGCTAACGACCTTTTTCTGCATGGCAATGGCCTTCGAATGAAATCCGCCTTTGAGGTATGCGGCCGAAACTCTGGCGAAGTACGTAATGGCCTGTGTTGGCTGGCCGGCCAAAACATGGAGGTCGCCGATCGTGTTGAGGAGAGCGATGTCCGACGGCGAATCCTCCGCAATTTTTTTGTACTCGGAAATTGCGCTGGTAATTTTCCCTTGCAGGACGTACTTCTCCGCTTGTTGTTGTCGTTTTTCCTTTTCCTTAACTGCCACTCTTAAACTCCTTTCTTCAGCGTTTCTTTGACACCATGAAACGTCTTACGATGGAGTTCGCACGGGCCATAGCGATCAAGCGCCTCAAGGTGCTGTCGCGACCCGTACCCTTTGTTGGAATGAAAGCCGTACTGGGGATATGAAGGGCTGCAGCGGACCATCCACTCATCGCGGGCTACCTTCGCCACTATCGAAGCGGCGCCCACCGAGGCCGAGAGGTAGTCACCTTTTGTAATTTTTATCTGGGGTAGGGCTACCTGAGGAAGATATAAGGCATCAATGAGCAAAACATCGGGCGACAGGCTCAAAGCTTGCACAGCCCGAGTCATCGAACCGATTGTGGCTTGCAGTACGTTCACCCTATCCACCTCTGCGTGGTCGGAAATACCCAAGGCAAAGGCCCGCGCCTTTTCCTTGATTTGTTTAGCGAGGAGGGATCTTTGGAGGGGGGTAAGCGCTTTGGAGTCGGTAATGCCTGGGATTTGGGCTTTGGGTCGAAGAATCACGGCCGCGGAAAAAACCGGCCCGGCCAGGGCCCCGCGACCGACTTCATCAATTCCTGCAAGTAACAGGAAACCCTCTGCCCACAGCAATCGCTCAAGACTAAAATTATCCCACATTAGCCCTGCAGATCAGGTTTATCTACCTTGGGCTCCGTAGCCGGCTTGGCTACGGCGCGCACTTCTTTCAATCTCGCCGCCTTACCTTTTCTGCCACGCAGATAGTATAACTTAGCGTGCCGGACTTTGCCACTTTTAACAATTTCGATTTTATCAATGACCGGGGAATACCACGGGAAAATTCTCTCAACGCCGTAGCCGAAGGAGATCTTGCGAACCGTGAAGGTCGAGCCTGCTCCATTCCGATGTAGCGCGATGACCAAACCTTCGTAAACCTGTATGCGGAACTTATCACCTTCCTGAATTTTAACATGGACCCGAACGGTGTCGCCGGGCTTAAATCTGGGAATATTGGGTTTAATCTGACCTTGTTCTACGACACTCAATAAGTTCATAACCGTCTCCATATGACTACTTCAGCGTAAAGGCTGAAGCTCTATTGATCGGTCAGGACTGCCGCGGCGGGTAGGGTATTCCCAGCAGATCCGGACGATTTTTTATCGTACGTTCCCGAGCTTGCTGCTCTCGCCATATTTGAATCTTGCGATGATCACCAGAGAGCAAGACTTCCGGAACTTTCAAACCACGAAATTCGGCAGGGCGAGTGTATTGTGGAAAATCCAACATCCCCCTCGCAAAAGATTCATCGGTCGCGGAAAACTCTCCGCCGAGCGCACCGGGCAACAGCCGTGCCACCGAGTCGATAACGACCATCGCCGGGATTTCTCCGCCCGTTAGAATATAATCACCCACGGAGATTTCCAGATCCACCAACGCCTCTTTGACTCGCTCATCCACGCCTTCGTAACGGCCACAAATCAAAATAATTCGCGCCAGGCTGGTTAATTCCGCAGCCAGGGCTTGCGTTAGCGGCGTCCCTTGGGGCGAAAGTAATAGGACCTTCTGTTGGGCCTCTTCTACCGGACCGCCCGCCTTAACCGCCGCCACGGCCCGAAAAATCGGTTCCGGCTTTAGAACCATGCCGTCGCCGCCACCGTATGGCCGGTCATCCACTTTTTTATGAGGGTCATCCGCAAAGGCGCGCAAATCGTGATAGCGGATTTGCAGCAGGCCCCTCACCAACGCCCGCTTAACGATCCCGAAATTAAAAACGCTGCTAAACAGCTCTGGGAAAATCGTAATAACTTCGAAAATCATTCATTTACTTCCAGCAAGCCTTCCGGAAGATTTACGACAATCTGCCGCCTGTCCAGATTAACCTCCCGGCAGATTGGCTCGTGCGCCGGAATTAGCCGCTCTTGCCCTCCCGCTTTAACAACCAGAAGATCATTTCCCGGTACTTTGAGTATCGATTCCACGCATCCGACGCTCTCGCCCGTTACGGTGATCACTTGGCACCCGATTAACTCAAAATCAAAATAGGTTCCTTCCGGCAACTCCGCCAAATCAGCTTCGGAAATGCTCAGCTCAGCCCTGGCCAGTTTTTCGGCGGCTTCGTAGCTATCGACATGCTCGAAGTGAACCACGGCGCGGCCCTTATGGAACCAGACATTTTCCAGCCGCTTCGCTTCCAGGTGTCCGGTGGAGTATTTGACGTAGACTTGGTCGAGCGCTTCAAAGTGCTCTGGGAAATCCGTCAGGAGCGCCACCAGCACATCACCGCGGATACCGCGCGGGCGAAGCACTCGGCCTATGGATACTAATGATTCGGCGTTGGTGTGTTCCTGACCTTCGTTCATTCCAGGATCTCAAGCACAAATCGCTTACGCAGCTTCATTCCCGCCGCTCCCAACAAAGTCCGTATGGCGCGTGCCGTTCGTCCCTGCTTGCCTATTACTTTGCCAAGGTCCACTTGCGATACACGAAGTTCCAGAACGGTAGTCTGTTCGCCCTCAACTTCCGTAACAGCAACCTGGTCTGGATTATCCACCAATGCCTTCGCGATCATTTCGATGAGTTGTTTCATATCCCCTCCGCATTCTGCTGATGATACTGTTTGCTTGGGTCAGGGGATCGTCGGGATCCCCTTTGCACATGAAACGATTAGCTATCTGGCTCAACATGGCGGGCTTCCGGGGTGGCAACCGGAGCAGACGTGGTTATGCTGGAAGCAGCGGGAGGCTCAAGGGCCTTTCTTCGTCTGGCAATCTTTAAAAGGCTTCCCACGGTATCGCTGGGTTGCGCCCCTTTCTTAATCCAATTTTCCGCCTCGGTAAGGTCTACCTCCAACTGAATAGGATCGGTGCGGGGATTATAGTAACCCAGCGACTGTACGAAACTACCGTCACGGGCGCTGCGCCTTTCCGCAACTACTATCCGGTAAAACGGTTTCTTCTTAGCCCCTTTGCGTGATAATCTGATTCTAAGCAACTAGTTTATCCTCCTTGTAGCCTGTGCTTGATCAAAAACCCTTATGTTCGCATATAATTCTTGCTTTTTCAATAGCTCATGTGGCGCTTTGTTTAGAAAAGACTTAAGAATAATGGGAAACTCTGGGCATTCCGTAGCTCAAAAAGGGAGTTTCCCCATTAGCTTTCGTCCGAACTTGCCCTTAAATCCCTTCATCATTCGCCGCATTTGGTCGTAATTCTTCAACAGTTGATTGATTTCCTGTACTGGGCGGCCGCAGCCGCGAGCAATTCGCTTGCGACGGCTGCCGTCAATCAGCTTATAATTCCTACGCTCCTGCCGCGTCATGGAATTGATAATGGCCTCCATATGGTCCATTTGCTTATCGTCGACGTTGATATTGTTCATGCCCTTCAAGGGACCCACGTTAGGCAACATGCCTATTATATCCCGCAATGAGCCCATCTTTCGCAACTGCTTGATCTGCTCGCGCAGGTCTTCCAACGTAAAAGCGTCCTTTTCAATTTTCTCGGCAAGCCGCTGGACGTCTTCTTCGCGAATCGTGTCTTCCGCCTTCTCGATGAAGGAGAGCATGTCGCCCATTCCTAAAATACGATTGGCTAACCGGTCGGGATAAAATTTCTCGAGGGCACTATATTTTTCCCCAATTCCAATGAACTTGATCGGCTGACCGATTACGGACTTAATGGAAAGCGCGGCACCCCCGCGCGCATCCCCATCCAGCTTGGTCAAAATCACCCCAGTCAATCCAACATTTTCGTGGAAGGCTTGCGCGCTCTTAACCGCGTCTTGGCCGGTCATGGCATCGCACACCAATAGCACTTCATCGGGCTTAATATTAGCTTTGATTACACGCAGCTCGTTCATCAGAGCTTCGTCCACGTGCAGCCGGCCGGCCGTGTCGACCAGCACTACTTGGTAGCCCATATTCTTGGCTTGAGTGATGCCTAACCGGCAAAGCTCCACCGGCGACTCCACCGCCGGATTGGTGTACACCGGCACTCCGATTTCCTTGCCGATGACCTGCAACTGCTCAATGGCGGCGGGCCTGTAAACATCGACAGGCAGGAGAAGCGGCGATTGCTTTTGCTTATTGAGCATTAAGGCCAGCTTACCGGAGGTTGTCGTCTTACCGGATCCCTGCAATCCCACTAGAAGGATGACGGTAGGTGGCTGATTGGCAAAATGGAGATCGGCGCTGTCTCCGCCCAAGAGCGCAACGAGTTCCGACATGACGATTTTAATCACTTGGTACGCCGGTGTGAGCGCTTGCATCACCTCTTGACCCAGAGCCTGAGCCCGAATCTTTTCTATGAATTCCTTAACCACTTTGAAGTTTACGTCCGCTTCCAGAAGCGCCAGACGAACTTCGCGCAACGCGGCCTCCAAATGCTTCGCCGATACTCGGCTTTCACCTCGCAAGTCCCGCATCACTTTTTGCAATTTGACGGATAAGCTTTCCAGCATGCACATCCTCTTTTTCTAGGGCAGGTCACGCTTCCTACACCAACGCCCTAAGCAATAATGTCTTCGCTGACGGTCCAATATATTACATGTACCAGGGTTAGTCAATAGAGAATGGGGCTGGTGTTTCAGGATTGTGTGTTGTTGGCGAAGGACAGGTGCCGGCGTTGCTACGGGTCCGATGGCAAGGGTGGCGCCGCGGGTGGGGGGATTAGCCGATGGGGAGCGGTGGCATGGAAAGCGTGCTTATGGTAACAAGGCCAACGTAGGATGAGCGAGGAAAAGGTCAAGCGAGCAGAAGAAGCACCATCCTTTAAAACAGGGCGGGATTATGATGTTAAAGAGATATACATTTGAAATCAGTTACGCTGCCTTAAGGCTTCCAGTATTTCCCGCTTCCAGTTACGTCGCCTGATCTTTCTGCTTTCTTTTTTAGCGTCGTACTTCGGACCCCAGTAGGCTCCGTTGCCATGCTTGGCTCCAGAATGCTCGGTTTTTTTCGCTTCGTATCCCATAGGCGCTTCAGATTAGTTTGATAAATTCATCAACTGTCATTCCGGCTTGGTCAATGATTGATCTAAGTGTCCCGCGTTTCAGATCTTTGTTGTGCATTGGAATTGTAACCCGAAGGGCGGGCTGCTGCGGATGTTTTAAAATGTAGTGGCTGCCGGTTATGCGGGCAATTAAAAAGCCTGCTTTCCGCAAAGCAGGTAAAACCTCTTTGGGTTTGAGAGCAGGCAGTTTTTGACTCATGCTGATTTCGGAATAGCAATCTTAACTTCTTCTTTTTTCGGTTCAAGCTTCAGCTTTACATCGCTGGGGATTGGCTGACCGTCTTCAACCAGGCTTTCGATGTAGCCTTTAATTGCGTCTTTGGCCATTTCGCGGGCTTCGTCCAAAGTGTCGCCTTCAGTAACCAGTCCGGGGAGAGCCGGCACGGTGACAATATAGCCGCCTTCTTCAGCCGGTTCATAAAGCACCGTATAGCTGTATTCAGCCATAAGCGGTTCCTCCTTGAGAGATTTGGCTTTTTTTCTAGCCATTGAATTACGTGTAATTCAGAAGGGAAGTATACCAAGAGGGGAGAGGGGCGGCAAGGTTGGCGCTGGCCTACTTTGCCTATGGCTATCGCACATTATGGATAAGTAGGAAATAGAGGTCAACCTGTTGATTAAGTCCACAGTCCAGCGACTTTGCCAAATTCGGCCAGGTCCGATGGAGAGACCCATCTTGGTACCCATCGATCGGCGCGGAGGAGTTTTTGGTGAGCCGTGAAGGAATCGAACCTTCAACCAACAGATTAAGAGTCTGCTGCTCTACCAATTGAGCTAACGGCCCACCTATCTTTTTAGGCTGATCATTATAGCCGATGCCGGACACCCGTCGCAAGAGGCATTTTCGGTCCTGCTGAAATTCGATCCAAAGAATCCAGCCGCGGTATCCGGTGCCGCGACGGCTTGCGCCTTGTGCTTTTTTTTGCGGCCCATTATTTAAGACAAGCGGCAGGATGCCGCTTCTACCTTCTCGCTTGTGCCTTGTGCGTTTTTTTGCGGCTCATTTTTTCTTGCCGCAAAGAGGCACAAGAAGCGCAAGACGGTGATTGCAAAAGAACATACTCATTATCGAATTTAAGCTTTCTCGTAGCCGAGACTTGTCATCCTTAAGTCTCTCCTATAAAATTACTCCTTCTTTTGATGGTTGTCGATTAAAGGTGGACTCGATCTGCGACGGGACTCGCCCCGACGGTAGTCGGGGCGCTCCTAAGTATTTCCAGGGGGGTTTCATGTCCAACGTAACGCATCTGGAATGCGCCAAGTGTCAAAAGATTCATACGGCCGGCGAGCCTCATGGTCTCTGTATGAATTGTGGGATGCCGCTGCTGGTACGCTACGATTTGGGCCGCATTGGCGGCATGTGGTCGCCGCAGCAATTGCAGAGCCGGTCGGCCAACCTTTGGCGTTATCGTGAAGTATTACCGGTGGAGCATGATCGCCATATTGTGTGTTTAGGAGAAGGATTTACCCCGCTGCTCAAGGCGAACCGCTTAGGGCAGGCGTTGGGCTTATCGGAGCTTTATATCAAGGATGAATCCTTTAATCCCACCGGATCGTTTAAAGCCCGCGGAATGAGCGTGGCCATTAGCATGGCGAAAGAGTTGGGATTGAGAAAAGTCGCCGTCCCGTCCGCCGGCAATGCGGCGGGGGCCATGGCCGCTTATGCGGCCCGCGCCGGGTTGCAGGCCTATATTTTCATGCCCGATGACGCGCCGTTGGCCAACAAGATTGAGGCGACGCTATATGGCGCGCAGATTACTCTGGTGAAGGGGGTCATTACCGACGCCGCGAGAGTGATGGCGCAACGAAAAGAAGCGGAGGGATGGTTTGACCTGTCAACGCTAAAGGAGCCCTACCGTGTCGAAGGGAAAAAAACGATGGGCTACGAGCTGGCCGAGCAATTCCAATGGGAATTGCCGGACGTGATTGTTTATCCGACCGGCGGCGGAACTGGCCTCATCGGTATGTGGAAAGCCTTTGCCGAGATGGAGCAGATGGGTTGGATTGGGCCTCATCGTCCACGTATGGTTTGCGTGCAATCCGAGGGCTGCGCGCCGATTGTCCGAGCCTTTCACTCCGGCGAAGAGCACGCGGCCGAGTGGTCCGGAGCCGCTACGGTGGCCGCCGGGTTGCGCGTGCCTCGCGCCATTGGCGACTTTATTATGCTGCGGATATTGCGGGAGAGTAGTGGACATGCGGTCGCGGTTCCTGATAAAGAACTCCTCGAGGATGTGAAGTGGCTGGCCCATCAGGAAGGAATATTTGCCGCACCGGAAGGCGGAGCCTGTGTAACGGCGGCTCGTCGTCTGACCCGTGAGGGGTGGTTAAAATCGCACGAGCGCGTGGTTTTATTCAACACAGGATCAGGTCTGAAGTATTTGGACGCGGGGTTCCCGGCAGTTTAGTTGCAGCCAGCTTCCATGGTCGACCGGCTCCATAAGCTATTAAGAAATGATCCTGCCAAGGGTCCGCTGCCCATGGAAAATCACAGTCTGCTTAAAAAATAAAGAGCGACTTCGTTTGACGCTAAAGCCCATGCCGTGATCAAAGATTGCTAGCACTTTTTAACAAGAATATGATCAACCCATAAACACTCGATATAGTTTGGCGTAGGTGGAGGCGTCGGATTTCATATTACCTCTCAAACGGAGCGCCAACTCAGACCTCACTCGATGGCGACACTTGGTCGGCGGAAGAGCTGCTATTCATGCACGGCCGGCACTTAATTGGGCGACCGGCCGTTGGCTTGAAAGGCACTTCCGTCGGCTGGCCGCAAACAGCGCATGTCGCGGGAAACATTCTTTTGGGCCGTCCCGAGCGGGACCCGCCCCCGCCGCCCCGCCGCCGTTTGGCGCGGCAGTCCTTACAACGTTTAGGCTCGTTAGTAAAGCCCTTGTCTTGGTAAAACTGCTGATCTTCTACAGTGAACGCGAATGTGGATCCACAATCGGCGCAGGTAAGGTCTTTGTTTTGCAACATAGGTTAACCCCATCGGTTAATTTATTGCGAGGGATTCTTTAGGATACTGAGGCTGTGAACGGGCGTCGCAGTGAGTGGTTTTCTGCGATCGAGGTGGGCCTATCAACTGGGATATTGCATTCCCATGTAAGGGCGCCGCGTTGCCTGTATCCCCCCGCATCTTTTTCTTACTTCAATCTCCCCAAACGTGGGTTGAGTTGCTGACACACAACGTTAATAATCGTTAAAAGACTAGCATCAATTCATATTGGCTGTCAACATGAATCCGTAGGAAGCCGTGGTCAACTAAGAGCCAACGCATTTAATTGGTCGCCGCCGATTGGCTTCTCGGCCCCTAGCCATCGTTGGGTTGATCCATTGTTTTATGCCATTGACCAAGCCGATGGTATCAAGAAGAATTCTTGTTTATCCCCCCTTCTTGCCGACCCGCGGAAAAATTGATCCGGTTTCAGAGTCGCCATTAAGAAGACCTCTAGCGGGGGGCGTCGTCTGTGCTGCGCAAGATCGCCACGACACAGTGCTCCAAGTCGATAAAACGCTCGGCAACGGTCTTCACATCCTCCTTGCTTACCGATTTAAGCTTGGATACGTACCCCTGCACGTCTTCATAGTTGCGGCCGAGCACGGTCGTTTTTATCAAGCGCTGGATCAACATGGGACGGTTCTGAATACCGATCAGATGCGATCCCGTGGCGCTGCTGGCGGCCTCGGAGAACTCCGTAGGAGTTAAGGCATCGGTTTTTAATTTCCTGAATTCATTTTTCAGCCCTTCCAGCGCTTTCACCTCATTTTCAGGAGAGGCAGCCATATAACCATACAGCGAGCCGCCGAGGGCGCTGTCCTGAACCCTCGCCGTCACGGTGTAGGCCAAGCTCTGCCGATCCCGCAGCTCTGTGAAAAAGCGCCCGCCCAATCCGGCGGCTAGGTGCTGCAGTATATCCAAAGCATAGGCATCTTCGGCCGAGACGCCGCTGATCGGAAACCCCACTACGATGGCGGTCTGCTGCTTTTCCCGGGGCTCAATTTCCGCGACCGGCGCCGCCACCACAATCTCTTGGGGCTTGGGTAGCTTGGCCGATACATACTCCATACGTTGCAGGTTCTTGGCGAAAAACGTGGCCAGCGCGGTTCCTTGCGTGTCGCCAATGATGGCGATCAGCGGTTTGGTGCGCGCCATATGCAACTTATGCCAGGCCTTGAGGTCGTCAACGGTTATAGATTTTACCGAAGCCTCGCGGCCACGACGCGGTTGCGCATACGGATGCTCCTTGAACAAAGCCTTTCTAAAGAGGTCGAGGGTGTGGGAAAAGTTATCATCCTTTGCCGATCGAATTCTCGACACCATCGCCGCTTTTTCTTTCTCGACCTCGTTCACGTCCAGCTTGGGCTGGCGGATCACTTCCAGCAGCAGTTTCAAGCCGGCCTCGACATTTTTGGAAAGCACGGTCAGTAGGTACCCATAGTAGTCATCGTCAACCACGGGCGTAATACGGCCGCCCCACATCTCCATCTGAGTAGCGAGGAAAGAGGCCGAATGCTCCAGCTTCGATGGCGGCGGCTCCACGGTCCCCTTGAGCGCGGCGCGCAACAGTAATTCGCTTATGCCGCTGTTTTTTTCATTCTCCAGACTGCGGCCGCCGGGAAAAAAGAATCCAATGGTGAGCGTAGGCGTCGTATGCTCCTCGCGAATAAAAATCTCCGGCCCGCGCAGTATGGACGGGCGAATGATCGCGCCGGCCGTCTGTTTGGCTTCGAAGGCATAGTTATCATTGGCCGGCAGCAGAGCGCCGGCCATTTCGGGCAGCGGTGATTTCTCCGTCAAACGTTGCTGGACGGACGTGGGCAATACCTGCGCCAGCGTAGTGGAAAAACTCTCCATCGTAAAACCGCGGGGCTCGGCAGATTTCGGCTGGTACTCTAGGACCGTGGCATTGGCCGTCTTGACATATTTTGTCAGCACGCGCTCCACATCGGCCAGCGTGACCTTGCGGAATTTCTCTAAGTGGGTCCCCTGCGTCTTTATCCCGCCGAGATCTTCAAAGCGCGCCATCTTTTCCGCGATCTCTTGCGCGGTCTCGACCTGCTGGTAATAGTCTCGCTCGATCATAGCCAAGGCGCGTGCCAGATCCTCATCCGTGATCTCGTCTTCCTTCAACACTTCCAGCTCGGTGAATAGGCTCAGCTCGGCTTTATCGAGTTGCTCCGCATTGGCGCGAAAGTCGATGGTAAACATTCCAGTTGATTTAAAATCGGTCATGTGGGCCGCGATGGATGTTACCAGCTTTTGTTTTTCTTTGAGCCGTTGGTTAAGCCGCGCGCCCTGGCCTTGCCCCAGCATATAAGCGAGCACGGTAAGCGGATAAAAGTCCGAATGAGTAACCCCGGGCGCGTGAAAGCCGACAAAGACGTAGCTTTGCGTTATATCGCCGCGCAACTCCACATATTTGAGCTGGGACTGTTCCGGCTCGACCGGACTCAGGCTCTCGGAGAGTTTCCCCCCGGACATCGCCCCGTAACGGCGCGCCACCTCCGCGACGATCTGTTCCACCGAGACATCTCCGCATACCGAAAGAATTATATTGGCGGGCTTGTAAAAGTCATTGTAGAACTTGACCAGTTGCTCTCGGGTCATCGCTTTCAGGGCGGCTTCGGCGCCGATGCGCCAGCGCCTCATGCGGTGCTTCTCAAACGCCAGCTCGTACATTTTCTCCAGCGCATAGAAAGGCGGATTATCCCGCTTACGTTTGGCCTCTTGGATGATAACCAACAACTCCTTGCGCAGTTCTTCGGCATCGAGCGCGCTATTCTGCAGAGCGTCGGCTTGGATTTCCAAGGCGGACACCACGTGCTCGGCAGGGACGACGGTGTAATACGACGTATGGTCATAGGCGGTGCTGGCGTTTAACGCGCCGCCGAGTTTACGAGTATCCGCCGCAATCTTACCCATTCCCCGTTTCTTGGTGCCTTTGAAAAACATATGCTCCAGGACGTGCGAGATTCCGGCGACGTCGTTGCTTTCATTGAAGTATCCAACTTTGACATAGGTGACGATGGCGGCGATTGGGTGGGAGTGTAGCTCGCGCACCAAGAGGGTTAGGCCATTTCGCAGCACCACATGCGTAATGTCCTGTGTATCGGTGCGCGACCGTATCATCTTATAATATTCCGGGCGAGCGGCGGCTTCGCGTTCACGCGCCCGCGGTGAACGTCTTTGTTGTGCCATAATCGCCTCATTAATGTCCGTCAGCATAAAGCAAAGCGGGAGGAGCAACAGCGCGCGCCTCCAAGTGTGTCGATGAATCATGATAATATCCCCGCACAAATTCTGAGGGAGCCCTGTAATTGTCGCACGGTCTAATCGTACCACCGTGCCGGCCTTTCGGCAATGAAATGGGATGGCGAAAGGTCGCCGCTTCAGGTCGACAATTCTTAACTGTTTAGGGGGTCTGCACTGTTACAGAACCGGGAGCGGTAGCGACCGGGTCTATGGGCCATACGGCGCTTACCCGGTCGCTACCGCTCCCGGTTCTGTATCGGCTGGGTGCCCTAACGCGCGAGTGTAATATCAGCCTCGGCGAAATATTAACCCGCCTTCGCTGCCTGTTCCATGTACATGGACATTTCGCGAAGCGTTGGCGCGGGTTGCTCGTAAATGACCTTGACATCATGCGAGGCCGTATGGTACTTACACTAATCTCGGTTCAAGAAGTTAAACACATTACGCATAAAGGATGAAATGCCAATCAATGATTTGAGGCAGACGCCTTTGAATCCCGTGCACCAGCGAGCCGGCGGCAAGCTCGTGGATTTTGCCGGTTGGGAAATGCCCATTGAATATCCCACAGGAATTAAGACGGAACACTTGGCCGTGCGCAATGCGGCCGGCCTTTTTGATGTCAGCCACATGGGAGAACTGGAGATCAAGGGCGATGACGCGCTGAATTTCCTGCAGCGCTTGACCCCGAACGATGTCACACGGCTGGCGGATTATCAGGTGCACTATTCCGCGCTCCTGACACCCGCCGGCACGTTTGTTGACGACATTTTGGTATATCGATTCCGCCATGACCACTTTCTGCTTTGCGTTAACGCGGCCAACACCAAAAAAGATTATGAGTGGGCACTTGCCCATAAATCGGGACGCGTTTCAGTGAGTAACGTCAGCCAGGAATACGCGCAATTGGCGATACAAGGGCCTAAGGCGATGCTCGTGGTGCAAAAGCTGACGACGGTTTCCTTGCCAGCGATTAAGAACTATTGGTTTACCACCGGCATGGTGTCCGGCGCCGAATGCATCATCTCGCGCACCGGCTATACCGGCGAGGACGGCTTCGAGTTGTACGTGGCTCCGGATCGAGCCTGCGAATTATGGAACCGCTTGTTGGAGGCGGGCGAGGAATTTGGCCTTATTCCCGTCGGCCTGGGCGCGCGTAACACCTTACGCTTGGAAGCGAAGATGGCGCTCTATGGACATGATATAGACGAAACCACGACCGCCTACGAAGCCGACCTCGGTTGGATAGTCAAGCTGGAAAAGGGCGACTTTATCGGCCGGCCACTTCTGGAAAAGCAGAAAGGCGAAGGCCTCGCGCGCAAGCTGGTCGGGTTTGAGATGGTCGGTCGTGGTATCGCGCGCGACAACTATCCGATACGAATAAATGGGGCGCAGGTAAGCCGTGTAACCAGTGGCAGTCCGGCGCCGTTCTTGAAGAAAAACGTGGGCTTGGCGTACCTCCCTATGGAGCATTCTTATATCGGCGCCAATTTCGACGTGATGGTCCGCGAGGCCCCGGTGAAAGCGGTGGTAGTTCCCACCCCGTTTTTCAAGCGCGCGCGCTAGCCTTCTGTGGCGCCGGTCGCACGCGGTTTAACCACTCCCTTTTTTCAAGGAACCGGTTATTAATGTTCGCAATGCTTTGCCTATGGCCAAGAGGAATTTATGATATGCCAAAGTATTATCAAGAACAAGGAGGTAGGGTATGAATCCTAAGAATCTTCTTTACACCAGGGAACACGAGTGGATCTCCGTGGAGGGGGACGTTGGCGCAGTAGGTATCACGGACCATGCTCAGAAGGAGCTCGGCGACGTCGTATTTATCGAATTGCCGGAGTCGGGTACACTGGTTGAAGCCGGCACGCCGTTCGGCTCCATCGAATCGGTCAAGGCCGTATCGGAATTATTCTCACCGGTCTCCGGAACCGTCACCGAGGCCAATGAGACCCTGGTAACCAAACCGGAAGCGGTCAACGAGGATCCCTATGGCCAGGCTTGGTTAGTGCGCATCAAGCTTTCTAATAAGAAGGAGCTTGAGGATTTGTTAACGGCCGAAGAGTATACGACTTTTATTGAAGAAGAAGCAGGTGCGTAATGCGTTATATTTCAAGCTCCAATGTTGAAGCGCAGGCCATGCTGCAAAGCATGGGTCTTACCGCCATCGAGCAGCTTTTCGGCGGCATTCCCGAGGCCATACGTCTCAATCGTGACTTAGACTTGCCCCTGGGCCTGTCCGAATCTGAAACCGTAAAACTCTTCCGAAAGTTCTCCGCCGACACCGCCCATACTAACGACTCTACGTATTTCTTGGGCGCCGGCGCCTATAATCACTTTATTCCGGTGGTCATCGATCCTATCATACAGCGGTCTGAGTTCTTGACCGCCTACACGCCGTACCAGCCGGAGATCAGCCAGGGAACGTTGCAAGTGATCTTTGAGTTCCAGACCCTGATCTGCCAACTGACCGGCATGGAAGTCGCCAACGCCTCACTGTACGACGGCAGCACGGCCATGGCGGAAGCTGTCTTGATGGCGAATCGCGTCAATGACCGGAAAAAAATCCTGGTCTCATCGACGGTACACCCGCACTACCGCGAAGTATTACACACCTACACAAAAAATCTGGACTTAAAGGTAATCACGCTGGATTTTGATCGCCAGACCGGTCTCATGGATTTAGACCGTCTCGGCGAATCACTCGGCTCAGATTGCGCGGCAGTAGTCATACAAAATCCGAACTTCTTTGGCTGCATCGAGGACGTAGTCGATGTGGCGGCACTGGCGCATCGGCACGGCGCGCTGCTGATTGTGATGGTAACCGAAGCGCTCGCCCTAGCATTGCTCAAGCCACCTAGCGAGTTGGGCGCCGATATTGTCGCCGGTGAGGCGCAGTCGTTTGGTGTGCCGATCGGGTTTGGCGGGCCCTACCTGGGCTTCTTTGCCACGCGTGATAAGTACAAACGCAGCATGCCTGGGCGTCTCGCCGGTCGCGCGCTAGACGCCAACGGCAACCCAGGCTTTGTCCTGACACTGGCCACGCGCGAGCAATTTATCCGCCGCGAGAAAGCCACTTCTAATATTTGCACCAATGAGGGCTTGTGCGCGCTGATGGCCACCATATTCCTTTGCACGCTAGGCAAGCAGGGCCTACGCGCGATGGCCGAGCAAAACGTGCAGAAGGCCCATTACGCCGCAGCGGCTATAGCGCGCGCCGGTAGTTATCGACAGGCGTTCTCCGCGCCGTTCTTTAACGAGTTTGTTGTCACCGGACCTACCGACGCCACACGCCTGGCCGAATCCCTCCTCAAAAAAAAGATCGTGGGCGGATTGCCGCTGGGCCGCTACTATCCGGCATGGCCAAATAGTTCACTCCTTTGTGTGACGGAGCAAAACATAAAAGCGGAAATTGATCGTCTAGTTGCGGAGTTAAATGCTGCGCTGTAACATGGGCGGTAAACCGCTCGTCGGTCTATGTCACTGGCCATTAATCATGAGGTAATATGAGCCGTAAACGCCATCCCGTTCCGACCATCACAATATCAGAGCCGTTAATCTTTGAGAAATCCGCGCCGGGTCGCGTCGGCTGTACATTGCCGCCTCTCGATGTGCCGGCGCAGGAGATAAGTTCCCTCGTCGGATCAAAAAATTTGCGGCTGGAGATTGCAGAGTTCCCCGAAGTTAGCGAGTTTGATGTGGTTCAACATTTCACGCGGCTTTCCACGTATAATTACCATATCGACCTGGGCTTGTTTCCGCTGGGATCCTGCACGATGAAATACAACCCCAAGCTGAACGAGGCCGTGGCCCGCTACGATGGGCTATCGCGCTCGCATCCCTTGCAGCCGGACTCCGTGTCGCAAGGGTGTCTGGAAGTCCTTAAGATGCTCGAGCGTTGTCTCTTGGAAATTTTGGGAATGGATGCCATCACCCTACAGCCGGCGGCGGGCGCCCACGGCGAGCTGACCGGCATTCTACTGGCGCGGGCGTACCACTCGGCGCACGGTCGGGCCCGCAAATTCATTTTGATCCCTGATTCCGCGCATGGCACTAACCCAGCCACTGCGGTAATCGCAGGCTACACAACGCAGACGCTGAAGTCCAACGACAAGGGGTGTATTGATCTGAAGGCGTTGCAGGCGGCCATGACTGAGGACGTGGCTTGTCTGATGCTGACCAATCCGAATACCCTAGGCATCTTCGAAGAAAACATAATAGAGATCGCCGAAGTCGTGCATAGCAAAGACGGTCTACTATACATGGATGGCGCCAACATGAATGCTCTCCTCGGTGTGGCAAGGCCGGGCGATTTCGGTATTGATATCGTTCATATGAACCTGCATAAAACGATGTCGACGCCGCACGGCGGTGGCGGGCCCGGCGGTGGGCCGGTCGGGGTCAAGAAGATCCTGGAGCCCTACCTGCCGGTACCGCGATTGGAGCGAGCGGATGCCGGGAAGTTGAGGCTTAATTATGATTGCCCGCAAGCGATTGGCCGTGTGCGGGCCTTCCATGGCAACTTTGGCGTATCGGTACGCGCCCTATGTTATATTCTCACCTGCGGACGAGACGGGCTGAAGAAACTCAGCGAACACGCCGTGCTCAACGCCAACTACATTCGTTATCGCTTGCAGGAGGCTTACGATCTTCCTTATCGGCAACCAACGCTGCATGAAGTCATATTTTCCGATAAACAACAGGCGAAGAATGATGTGCATACGATCGATATTGCCAAGCGGCTGATGGATTACGGCTTTCACCCGCCGACAACCTATTTTCCACTCATCGTCAGCGGCGCCTTGATGATCGAGCCCACCGAAAGTCCCGATCGCGAAGAACTGGACGCGTTTGTGGAAGCCATGCTGGCGATTGCCGAAGAAGCCAAGACCAATCCCAACCTTGTACGCGAGGCCCCCCACATTACGCGGAGTTTGCGCTTTGATGAAGTGACCGCCGCGCGCAAGCCGGTCTTGCGGTGGACTGGCGCCTAGCACTACTACGTTTTTAGCAGCTACTGTGATTATTAGTAACAGTTCAGGGGGGTTATGCCTTTGGCAGCAAGGAGGCGACGGCTTGACCACGTCGGTGGCAACGGATAGCATCGGTCAGATACGCTAAGGCATTTCGCTGTTGCATCTGACAGGTCCGCGTTATCGTAAGCAGACG